>JBAQYM010000300.1:0-44045 GCA_049300095.1 Syntrophobacteraceae bacterium | reverse complement strand
TCCAGTGTCTTTCCAGATGGTTGCAAGAACAAAGACGCTGGATTCCCGCCCAAAAACGCTGCGGGAATGACTTTTTTAGAGTTCGCCGCCGGACCTAAAGTATAACAATTCGTCGTACTTTGGCTTGGGCAACAGCCTTCATAGCCAGCCCGCCACACGGCGGTGGCCGCCCGATTCGTCTTGGGGACAAACACTAGCAAGCATAGTACCAGCCGGTTGCCCGCGATCAAAGTGTTTATCGCAGGAAGAAACGCCTTGCAAAATCGGCGCCGACGGTACTTTGCCCTGCCGCGCGCAAAATCGGCGCCAGCGGTACGTTACCCTACCACGCGCAAAAGCGACGCCGACGGCGCGTTATCCCACCACTCCGGCATGCAACGCCGGTTCCTCGAAATTCTTCCCATGCTCCCGCCCGGAATCGCACCCAGCAAGAGATATTTGCGCCGGCAGCCTTCGATGCCCTCCTTCCGGCGCGCTTACCGGCGGAATCGCTCCCGGGAACAGATACTTACGTTGGCAGGGTATTTGCTTGAGAGGTACTTGCAAGCCGGCCCCGGACCCTGTTTCGAACTCGCGGATGCGGGCTGGAGCTTATACGAGGCCCCGATTAACAAGAGCATGCCGTGCCCTGCTGGGAATGTCAGATTTTTGAAAAGGGGGAGTGGAGATGAAAGTCGGAATTTTGGCAGGAGGATTGGGCACCCGTCTTTCCGAGGAAACGGTCGTAAAACCCAAGCCCATGGTGGAAATCGGCGGGAAACCGTTGCTCTGGCATATTATGCGCAGCTATGCCGATTATGGCTTCACCGAGTTCGTAATAGCGCTCGGGTATAAAGGCGAGCAAATAAAGGACTACTTCATCAACTACCGGAAACGAACGTGCAACCTGACAGTCCGGCTCTCGACGGGGGATTTGATGGTGCACAACGGGCATTCCGAGGACTGGACGATTCATTTACTGGACACGGGTGTCAAAACACAAACGGGGGGGCGCGTAAAGAGGATTTCCCAGTACATCGGGAAGGAGCCTTTTTTGCTGACCTACGGCGACGGCGTCTCGAATGTGAATATGAATCAGCTCGTCGAATTCCACCGGGACCACGGAAAAATCGCCACGGTTACCGCTGTTCGCCCCCCCGCGCGCTTCGGTGGCCTGACCTTCGAGGGCGAGGCGGTATCGACCTTCGCCGAGAAGCCGCAAACCGGAGAGGGCTGGATAAACGGCGGTTTCTTTGTGCTCGAACCCGAAATCGTCAATTATATCGACAACGACGATTCATCATTCGAATACAAACCCATGGAGCGCCTTACTCAGGAAAATCAGCTCATGGCCTACCGCCACGATGACTTCTGGCAGTGTATGGACACCCTGAGAGATGTTCACCACCTGGAAAACATGTGGGCCTCGGGACACGTTCCCTGGAGGGCATCGGCTTGAACCCGTCCTTTTGGAAGAATCGTCCCGTGCTGGTAACCGGCGCGACCGGGCTTCTGGGCGGTTGGCTGGTCCGCCGGCTCGTTGATTCGGGGGCCGACGTCGTCTGCCTGGTTCGCGACTGGGTGCCTCAGAGTGAAGCGGCGCGGTCCGGGCTCCTGGAACGGGTGAAGGTGGTTCGAGGCGACCTGCGGGACCAGGCGTGCATGGAGCGCGCCCTGGGAGAGTACGAAATCGATACGGTTTTCCACCTGGGGGCGCAGACGATCGTGCCCATCGCCAATCGCAACCCGATCTCGACATTTGAAAGCAACATCCAGGGGACATGGATTCTCCTGGAGGCTTGCAGGCGCAGCCCGGTTGTCAGGCAAATCATCCTTGCCTCCTCCGATAAGGCCTACGGGGACCACGAGCAGTTGCCCTACCACGAGGATATCGCCCTGAGGGGCCGCCATCCATACGACGTGAGCAAATCCTGCGCGGACCTCATCGCCCAGTCTTATGCCGTATCCTACGGGCTTCCGGTGGCGATCACGCGCTGCGGGAATTTTTTCGGGGGCGGGGACCTCAACTGGAACCGGATCGTTCCCGGAACGATCCGGTCGGTGTTTTTCGGACAATCCCCCGTCATCCGTTCGGATGGGTCTTTTATACGAGACTATCTCTACGTGGAAGACGGAACGGCGGCCTATATGCTCCTGG
The DNA here is from genome assembly GCA_049300095.1 of Syntrophobacteraceae bacterium. Classification (GTDB taxonomy): domain Bacteria; phylum Desulfobacterota; class Syntrophobacteria; order Syntrophobacterales; family Syntrophobacteraceae; genus SbD1. The sequence continues at coordinate 41,908 of JBAQYM010000300.1, read as the reverse complement.
CGGAAAAACTCGCCGGGGACCCCGGTCTGCGCGGCAGGGCCTACAACTTCTCAAACGAGCTGCAAATCACCGTCCTTGACCTCGTGCGCCGGATACTCGACCTGATGGGATCAAATCTCGCGCCCGATGTGCGAAACGAGGCCCAAAACGAGATCCGCAACCAGTATCTGAGCGCGGCAAGGGCCCGGGAAGAGCTGGGATGGAAACCCCTGTTCGCGCTGGAAGACGGGCTGCGAAAAACAATCGCCTGGTACGGGGATTATTTCAATGGGCACTAAGAGCGCGGCGCTGCGCAGTAAAATCCTGGATTTGGTCGCCGAATACCACGCCGCCGCTTTTCCGCCCGCCGGCTTCGCTCCCGGCAAGACCCCGATACCCGTGGCCGGAAGGACCTTCGACGCTGAGGATATTCAGTATCTCGTGGATGCCTCTCTCGATTTCTGGCTGACGACGGGGCGTTTTGCCCGGGATTTCGAGCGGGAAATGGCCCAATTTCTGGGCTCGAAATACGCGGTCCTCGTTAATTCCGGATCGTCCGCCAATCTGCTGGCCCTATCGAGCCTGACATCTCCCAGGCTGGGAGAGCGCGCCTTGAAGGCGGGCGATGAAGTGATCACCCTGGCGGCGGGTTTTCCCACCACGGTCAATCCCATTATCCAGAACGGAATGGTCCCTGTTTTTGTCGATATAAGCCTTCCCACGTACAATATCGATACCGCGCAACTGGAGCGGGCATACTCGGAGCGAACGAAGGCGGTGGTGCTGGCCCACACTCTCGGCAACCCCTTCGACCTGGACAGGGTGCTGGAGTTTGTCAGGGACCGCGGGCTCTGGCTCATCGAGGACTGCTGCGACGCCCTGGGCTCTATCTATAAGGACCGGAAGGTCGGCACGTTTGGAGATCTTTCCACCTTCAGCTTCTACCCCGCGCATCATATCACCATGGGCGAGGGAGGATGCGTCTCGGTAAAAGAAAGGGAGCTGAAGGTCCTCGTCGAGTCTTTTCGCGACTGGGGGCGCGATTGCCGGTGCGGGCCGGGTGAAGACAATGCGTGCGGGAAGCGGTTTGACTGGAAGCTCGGAGACCTGCCGTTCGGCTACGACCACAAATATTGTTATTCCCATATCGGCTACAACCTCAAAGCGACCGATATGCAAGCCGCGGTGGGTGTTTCGCAGATGAAAAAGCTGCCCGCGTTCACCGAGGTCCGCCGCCGGAATTTTCAAACGCTCCATCAAGGCCTGAGCGATTTGAGCGATCTCTTCATAATGCCCGAAGCCACGGCCGGCAGCATGCCAAGCTGGTTCGGGTTCCCGATCACCGTGAGGGACGGAGCGCCCATGGATCGCAATGCCGTGGTGCGCCATCTCGAAGAGCACAAGATAGCGACGCGCCTGCTTTTTGGCGGCAACCTGATTCGCCAGCCCGCGTACCGCGACAGGCCCTATCGGGTCGCGGCGGACCTGAAGATGTCGGATACCGTGATGGACCGGACATTCTGGATCGGTATCTACCCCGGCATATCTCCGCAAATGATGGACTACGTGCTGGACGTATTCCATCGGATACCGAAAATTTTCGCTTGACGCCAGTGACTTGAGCCTGGTCAACCCGGGAGGACCCGATGCTTACACTAAATTCCCTGGAACCCTTCTTCATATTCGAGATGGCGAATAACCACATGGGATTGCCGGAGCACGGCCTCAAGATAATTCGAGAGTTCAGCCGGGTCTCGAAGGAATTTCCATTCAAATTCGGGTTCAAGCTGCAATACCGGCAGTTGGATACGTTCATACACCCGGACTACCAGGGCAGGACGGATTACAAGTATGTAAAGCGCTTCACCGAAACCCTCCTCCCCGCCGACCAGTATAAGATGCTCCGCGATGAAATGAAGGCGCACGGTTTCGTCACCGTCTGCACTCCATTCGACGAAGCCTCCGTCGACCTGATCGAGGAACACGACTTCGATATTATCAAGGTCGCGAGCTGTTCTTTTACCGACTGGCCGCTTCTTGAAAGGATCGTCAAGGCCCAAAAGCCGATCATCGCCTCGACCGCGGGCGTTGCCCTCCAGGATATCGACAAGGTGGTCAGCTTTTTCGAGCACAGGGAGAGGGACTTCGCTATCATGCATTGCGTGGCCCGGTATCCGACCCCCGCCGCGCGCTCGCAATTGAACCAGATCGACCTTCTCAGGGAGCGCTACCCCCAGGTCAGGATCGGACATTCCACCCACGAAGACCCCGAAAACGTGGAAGCCGTCAAGGTTGCCGTCGGAAAAGGGGTCACCCTGTTTGAAAAGCATGTCGGGGTCCCCGAGGGCCAAATCCGGTTGAACGATTATTCGGCCAACCCCGAGCAGGCCCAAAGATGGCTGCGTTCGGCGCGGACGGCATTCGAACTGTGCGGCGATTTTGGAAAACGCGCGGAATTCAGCAAGGAGGAATCGGCCAGCCTTCGCTCGCTTCAAAGAGGGCTCTTTGCGCGGCGGGCGTTCAAGAAGGGGGAGGTAATCCCCCATAAGGATGTGTTCGCGGCCATTCCCACCCTGGACGGCCACATTACCGCCAACGATCTTTCAAAATATTCGGAACTACACGCCGGCGAGGACATCGAAGCCAACGCCCCCCTGCTCGCCTCGAATGTGGTCGTCCGCAACTTTCAGGAAAAGGTTTTCAATATCGTGCAGGACGTGAAAGCGCTCCTGCGCAGGAGCAGCATACCGGTCCCGTCGCGGGTGGACCTGGAAATCTCCCATCACTACGGGATCGAAAGGTTCCACGAATTCGGCCTCACCATGATGACCGTCGTCAATCGCATGTACTGCAAGAAGCTGATCGTGCTCCTGCCGGGCCAGAAGCATCCCACCCAGTACCACCAGCAAAAGGAAGAGACCTTCCATGTCCTTTACGGCGACGTCGACATCGAGTTGGATGGATCGGTCAAGCGATTGAAAACAGGCGACATAATGACGGTCGAGCCGGGAGTGCGTCATTATTTCGGCAGCGAGAACGGCTCGATTATCGAGGAGATATCCTCGACGCACTTCACCAATGATTCTTTCTATCTCGATCCGGCAATTATGGAGAACAAGAACCGCAAGACCCTGCTGACATATTGGTTTAATTAATGAAAACGATAGTTTGGGATGTCGATGATGTATTGAACGATCTCATGGGGGCATGGTTCGAGGATTACGCGGCCTCGAACGGCGCGGATCGCTCGATTACATACGAGCGGCTTATTTGTAACCCTCCGCATGAAATTCTGGGAATCAGCCGCATGGAATATCTGGCATCCCTGGACCGGTTCCGGCTTTCCGGAAAGTTTGAAAAAATGGAGCCGGTTGCCGAGGTATTCGAGTGGTTTTGCCGTCACGGAGACAGGTCCCACAACGTGGCCCTCACGGCCGCCCCCCTTTGCGCAAGTCCTGTTTCGGCCGAGTGGGCGATGCGAAATTTCGGCCGCTGGATTCGCTCCTTTAACGTGATTCCTTCTCCACGGCCCGGGGTCGATGCCGCCCGTCGCCATCTTACCAAATCGGATTTTCTCGGATGGTGGGGCAAAGCGGACATCCTGGTGGACGACAGCGAGGAAAATATCGCCGGGGCCGTGTCACTCGGCATCCAGGCCGTGCTCATCCCGCGCCCCTGGAATCGTTCCGCCCAGACGTTGCGGCAGGCGCTCGATGAACTTACCGAATTGGCGCTCGCGCCGATTCAGGACCCCCCTAATTCAAATGGTTGATCCGAGATGATAAAGCTTTCCGATTATGTCGCGAAACGAATTGCCGGAGCGGGCGTCAAGCACGTCTTTCTTCTTGCGGGCGGCGGCAGCATGCACCTGGTGGACTCGTTCGGCCGGCGTTCCGACATCGCATACGTGTGCAATCTCCATGAGCAGGCCTGTTCCATCGCGGCGGAAGCTTACGGCCAGTACACGAACAGCCTGGGGGTCGCCCTCGTGACCACGGGGCCCGGGGGCACCAACGCGGTTACGGGCCTGGCCGGCGCGTGGCTCGATTCCACTCCCTGCCTGTTCATCTCGGGCCAGGTCAAACGCGCGGACCTCATCGGCGATAAAGGGGTCCGGCAGATGGGGTTCCAGGAACTCGACATCGTCCGGATAGTGGAATCCATTACCAAATACGCCGTGACCGTCACCGACCCTCTGTCAATACGGCATCACATCGACAAGGCCCTGCATCTTGCCGCGAGCGGCCGGCCCGGGCCGGTATGGATCGATATCCCGCTGGATGTGCAATCGGCCGTCATCGATGAGAGCAAACTGAATGGATATGCGGCCCCGGAAGAAGCCCGTCCGGGGGACCGCGAGCGGCTCGAAAAACAGGTGGGCGCCGCGATCGATCTTCTCAATCGCTCGGAGCGACCCGTCGTGCTGGTAGGAAACGGCGTCAGGCTCGGGAAGGCGGTCGATGAACTCGAATCCCTGTTCGAGGCCCTGCGCGCGCCGGTCCTCACCACCTGGAAAATGGCCGATCTGCTCCCCGACGATCATCCTTTCCATATCGGCAGACCCGGCTCGGTGGGGCAGCGGGCGGCAAATTTCGCGCAGCAGAATTCCGACTGGATACTCGTCCTGGGGGCGCGCCTCGACCTGGGGCAGACGGGCTACAATCACCGCAATTTTGCCTCGGCGGCAAAGAAGGTCATTGTCGATATCGATCCCGCCGAAATCGGAAAAATGGATATGGAGATCGATGTCCCGATTTGCGCCGACGCAAAGGCGGCCGTCCGGGAATTCATCCGGCAGGCGGACAGGGTCGCGCGCCGGGAACGGTCCGCCTGGTGGGCGCGGTGCGGGAACTGGAAAACCCGCTATCCCGTCATCCTCCCCGAATACTGGAAGGAACGGGAGGGCGTGAGCACCTATGTCCTCATCGATGTGCTCTCCGATGAAATGAGTGGGGAAGACCTGCTCGTTCCCGGCAGTTCAGGGACGTGCAGCGAAGTAACGATGCAGGCCTTTCGCGTGAAACGGGGGCAGCGGATTCTCAACACCCAGGGGCTGGGTTCCATGGGGTTCGGAATATCGGCGAGCATCGGGGCCTGCCTTGCGAGCGGTCGAAAGCGCACGGTCTGCGTGGACGGCGACGGTGGGTTCCAGATGAACATCCATGAACTTGAGACCGTCAGGCGTCTTAATCTCCCGATCAAATTCTTCGTCCTGAACAATAGAGGATACGGCTCCATCCAGGCTACCCAGAAAAACTATTTCGACGGTTTCCTCGTCGGGAGCAGCAAGGAAAGCGGCATGACGCTGCCCGATGCGCGGAAGGTGGCCAAAGCTTACGGCTTGAAGACGGCAATCATCAGGGGCCACAAAAATATCAGGAAGCAGGTAAAACAAATCCTGGCACTGGAAGGACCCCTGGTCTGCGATGTGATGATTTCGCCAAACCAGGCGACCGCCCCGAGGATCTCTTCGGTAAGGGCCGAAGACGGGACGATTACATCCCGGCCGCTCGAAGATATGTGGCCGTTTTTGGATAGGGAAGAATTTGCGGAGAACATGCAATGATATCGCACACATGCCCCCAGAGGAGATATTCGTGATGGCGGCGCCGACCCTTAAATCAGACGAACACGACAAGCGGAACACCCTCAAAAAAGAGAAGCCGCGTGTCTATGAAAAGGTCATGCAATTCGAGGACAAGCTGAAGAGAGGCGAAAGCATCGCCATCATCCAGTTTCAGTATAACTACGCCTGCAACTTCGCCTGTGTCCACTGCTCCGTAAAACGCTTCCAGGGGAAAGAATCCAGGCGGTCGCTCAACGTCGGCGACGTAAGGTCCCTGGCGAAACAGGCGGATGAAATGGGTCTTGCCCGGTTTGTGATTACCGGGGGGGAGCCCCTGATATTCAAGGATTTCGACGCCGTCGTGGAGGCCATCGACCCCCAAAAATTCTATATCAACGTCGACACGAACGGGTGGTTCCTCGATGAAAAGAAGGCCAAACACCTCAAAAGCATAGGCGTCGACAGGATTCAGTTGAGCCTGGACAGCCTCGACGCCGATGAGCATGACCGTTTCAGGAAGGCGAAGGGCTCATACGAAAGGGCGATGAAAGCCGTTGATACAGCAAGGGACGCCGGTCTGGCAATCTTCATCCAGACCGTGGTCACGAAACAAAGACTTCATTCGGATGAGTTCCTCGAATTTGTCCATTTCTTCAACAAAAAGAACGTGGGGGTGTTCGTCACCTACGCCAAGCCGGTGGGGGCCTGGGAGGGAAATTTCGACGTGCTCGTCGATAAGGACGACATGAACTACATGCGGGAGCTTGAGAAGGTTCACAACGTCTATACGCATCTGACGCCCGCCTATGGACTCGACATGGGATGCATAGCCGTCAAGGGCATGGTATCCGTTACGCAGTACGGCGACGTGCTGCCCTGTCCATATATCCATGCATCGATCGGGAATATCCTTGAAGAACCGTTTGCCGACATACTTGAGAGAGGCCTGAGTATCAAGTACTTCGGCGAGCACGTCGACACATGCCTTATCGCCGAGGATAGGGACTTCATCAGGAAGCATGTGGTGAACCGGATATACAATAAGCCCCTGCCGGTCCCCTGTTCCGAGGTCTTCACGGACGAGGACAAAACACAGAGGCCCTTTAATCAAGGGTGACCGTTCACCGCGGAGACGCAGAGGGCGCGGAGAAAGCGCGAATTTGAATGTGTCGGGTCCAGGACAGCCTTCAGTTTCTTTAGAGGAGCGGTTTCTTGAAATTCTTCCAGGAGTTTCATGTAAGACCCGGTTTTCTCGGCTTTCTCGGCTTTCTCGGCGTCTCTGCGGTGAAGGGTTACAAACTGAACCGGGCCTATCGGCCTGGGAGTGTGGAGGAAATGCCTTGAACATCGCGGATGCCGTCGCGGCCCTTGTCATGCGGGTGCCGGACCCCTCCGGAGGGTTGCCCGACGATGTGTTCTATTACATCAGCCGCACCACGCCCCTCGTCAATGTGGACCTCCTGATAAAAGATGAAACCGGGCGCGCGCTCCTGTCGTGGAGAGACGACCCGTATGCGGGATGCGGATGGCACGTGCCCGGCGGGATCGTTCGTTTCAGGGAGACTCTCGAAGCGAGGGTGCAAAAGACCGCCGAAACCGAACTGGGTGTTTCCGACATCAGTTTTGACCCGGCCCCGATAGCGCTGAACCAGATCATTCATCCTCATCGCGAAATACGGGGGCATTTTGTCTCGCTCTTATACAAATGCCATGTTCCCGGTGCGTGGGTCCCTCGAAACGACGGCCTTCTCGCGGGCGATGTCGGCTACGCGATGTGGCACGACCGTTGTCCCGACAACTTGCTGAAAGTTCAGGAAATATACAGGACCCATATAGATGGGGACGCATAGTCGCAAAGGCACTCCATGAAAGCAAAAGTTATCAGCGCCGAGGCGCCCGGTGGAAAGAGAACGATACTCTCGGAAGTGCTTCCCTTGAGCACTCCGATCGTGGTGCAGATGTTTCCGACCTATGCGTGTAATTTTGCGTGCCGCTATTGCGTGTTTTCCGTGGAAAAATCGAAGCGGGGCTTTATCTCCGACAAAATCGTGATGGAGTTCGATCTATACGCGAAGTGCATAGACGAGATGTCCGCATTTCCGGACAAGCTCAAGGTGTTGCGTTTTGTGGGGATGGGAGAGCCGCTGCTGCACAAGCAAATCGCCGGGATGGTCGAATATGCGGCCGCAAAAGATGTCGCGAACAGGATCGAAATACTGACGAACGCATCGCTGCTGGTCCCGGAGCTCTCCGATGCGCTCATATCCTCGGGGCTGTCGCGGTTGGTCGTATCGCTTCAGGGCACGACCAGCGAGAAATACCGGCAGGTGAGCAAGGTCGATCTGGACATCGAAACCATTATCGGAAACCTCAGGTATTTCTACAATCACAAAGGCGGCGCGCATTTGCATATCAAAATCATAGATTACGCGCTTGAGGGCAAAGACGACGAAAAGAGGTTTTACGAACTTTTTGGCGATATCTGCGACACGATAGGGATCGAGCGCGCCGGTCCCATCTTCCCGGGGGTCGACTACAAGCAGGTCTTGCAGGATAAAGACATGTCCTTTACCCAGTTCGGCCTGCCGGTCTCGGAAGTCCATGTCTGCCCGCAGCCCTTTTTCACGCTGCAAATCAATCCGGACGGGAAGGTGGTCCCCTGCTATTCGATCGTATACCCGGACATCGTCGGCGACTGCAATAATCAATCGGTGAGCGAAATATGGAATGGCGGGCGTTTCCAGGAGTTTAGGCTCACGATGCTGGATGGGGCCAAAAACGTGTGCGAAACGTGTTCGGATTGCAACATCATCAAGCACAGGCTCTTTCCGGAAGATAATCTGAACCGGGATGCGGAAAGGCTGAAGCAATACTATCGATCCTGACGCCCGTGGATTTGCCCGCGCTTGAATTAAACCGTCCCCATTCGAAGGGAGAGCGTCCTCGATATGACAAAAAAGCATATCGCCATACTCGGCGCGACTTCGCATATCGCAAAGGGCCTGATCGATAACTTCCTCGGGGGCGGGGAGGTTGTCTTGCATTTGTATACGCGATCCGGGGGAAATGTCCGCGACTTTCTGGCTTCCATCGGGAACGGCGCGGGCCGGGACTGCGTCATCCATGAAGGTTACGGCGATTTCCTGGAATGTTCCTTCGATGCCGTAATCAACTGCGTTGGAGTTGGGACCGCCAATAAGCTGCGTGGCGATTACACCTTGTATTTTACGGTCACCGAAGAATACGACAACCTGGCGATTGGCTACTGCAATAGACACCCCGACACTCTCTATATCAGCATCAGCAGCGGCGCGGTCTACGGCGGGGAACATTCCGGGCCCGTTGTGAGAGATTCCGCGCGCCGGATCAGGGTAAACGACCTGGCGCCGGTGGATTACTACGGGATTGTCAGACTCAACGCGGAGGCAAAGCACCGGGCTTTCACGCACCTGAAAATCGTTGATCTCAGGGTCTTTGCCTACTTCAGCAGGTTTATCGATTTGCGGGACGGCTATTTCATAACGGAAATAATAAAAAGTATTCTCAATAAAGAGGTGCTCGTTACGGACAGCCGCAACATGGTCCGCGATTATATCCATCCCAAAGACCTGTTCTCATTGGTTGTAAGGTGCATGAACGCGGGGGCCGTAAACGAAGCATTCGATGCGGTAAGCCGCATGCACGTCGAAAAAACGGAGATCCTGGATTATTTCCAATCGGAATACGGTTTGAAATACGAGGTTGGCGACTCATTTGTCGGCGCCGGCGCAACGGGGACCAAGAATATCTATTCGTCCCGGTATAATGCGGCGTCAAAAATCGGGTATGCGCCCGAATACAGTTCCATGGATGCTTTGAAGCATGAGGCAAAATATATTTTGGCCGGGTGAAGGCCGCGTGGCGGGGTCGTGTCCGGGGGCTTTCGCGGTATATGGCCGGGCGGAAATTCAGGCCATATGCCGGGGACGGCGGGGACGGGCATGGTGCGAATCGGCATGACAGTCTCGTAAGTTCTCATAACGGCGGGGAGGGGGAATAGATGTATTCGGAACCGATACTTGGCGATCCAAACGATCCGCTCGTCAGTGTGCTTATTTACAACTATGATGCACGACATCTGCGGCAGTGCCTCGACAGCATTTTTTCACAAGATGTACTTGAAAATGTTGAGGTAATATTTTTCGACGATGCCTCTGCCGACGGATCGTGGGAATTGGCGCAGGAATATGCACGCATATATAGATCCATAATAACGCTGACCCGCAATAAAAGAAGCATCGGGCAGGAGAATAACCTTGAAAACGGCGTGCGCATGGCTAAAGGAACGTACTATGTGCCGCTGTTCGATGATATGCTATTCTCGCCCGAGTATGTAAAGCAATGCATTCAAACCATGGAATCCGATCCGTTCGCTGAATTTGCCATGGTGCAGAGGTCGGCCAATACGATAACCCCCTTGCCAAACATATTAAACACACCTCTCGTCAGTATAACCGTCCACAACTACAACTACGGACACTACCTCAGGGAATGTCTCGACAGCGTTTTCGCCCAGACATACGCCAACATTGAGGTATGCTTTTCCGACAACGCCTCGACGGATGACTCCTGGGACATTGCCCTTGAATATTCGCGTAGATACCCTGGCATGATGTACATAACCCGGAATCGAAAAAACTTCGGAAGCTCCGCCAATTTTGCAAATTGTCTCGTAAATGTCCGGGGTAAGTATCTAATTGAATTATGTTCCGATGACGCCCTGGCGCCGGAACTTGTCGAGAAGTGCGTCAATGCGCTGGAATCTCATCCAAAAGCCGGATTCGCCATGGTGCATCGGGTGATCATCGACGAGAACGGCCGGAGAACCGAAGAACCGCCGTTTTATAATCAAACGTGCCTTATCCCCGGGCCGGAGCAGGCGGCAGTGTATATGATGGCGTCCGTCAATCCCAGCATTTCGCAAATAATGTACAAGAAAGACATGACTAATGGAAAAGCGGCGGCAGGCGGCATTGCCGGCGGTTGGTACGGCACTCGCATCATGGACTTTAACATGTGCTGTGAATATCCGATCGTGTATATCAAAGAGCCGCTGCTTCTGAATCGAGTACATTCACAGAATGAGTCGTTACGTGTCGCCGAGAATTTAATGGAGGTGATCGGTCCCTATGTGCTGCAGCATCAATTTGCCGAATTTGCGGGACCATACAATCTGACCAAAGTCATCGATCGTTTGCCGCCGTCCCTGGAAAAACTGGGCAAGTTATGCCTGCGGTACAGCATGCGCTCGTTATGCACGAATAACGAAAGGCTGGCGCTGAGATATTTTCATTTGGGCGTGGCGATCATGCCCGACATCACAAGCGATGAGACTTTTAAACTGATCGGTGAGTACTGGGCAACGGATGCGGCCGGGAAATCGAAAATAGTCGCGTCCCTGCAGTCCATCGATAATCTCGGGACCCGGTCCGTTTCTTATGAGCCCCCGCCGGGAAGCACGCCAATAGAAATCGAGCCGCAAACAATAACCGCGTTATTCCACATGGGGGCAATGAGATGAGACCGCCCCAACCGGTGCGATCCATGCGCGACTCGATAGATGGAGCAAGGTATCTGTGCCTGTTTGGAATCGGCGTCCTGCTCCAGGATTGCTACCCGCAACTCGTGTTATCCCTTGGCAGAGAACCGGATTTTCTTTGCGACAATGCCCGGGCGAAATGGGGTAACGAGTTTTTTGGCAAGAAGTGCATTTCTCCATCAGAACTGGAAGCATTGCGTGATGATACGGTGGTCGTCATCACCATTAAGAACTATGAAAAAATTTTCTCTCAGCTTCGCGGTATTGGAATCAAGGATATTTTCGTTTCCTGTTTTGATAGATGCTACAACTCTATCCATGCCGTCAGGAAACTCGAAGAGGACCTCTTCGCATCGTCCGGCCATGAGCCGGTTGCCTCGCCGGCACAGGGAAAATGGACCTTGATCACCGGCGCCTCCCGCGGCGTGGGCCGCCAGATCGCCCTGGGAATGGCCAGGCTGGGTTCAAACATCATTGCCCACAGTCGCTCGGTTTCCCACGTCAAAGAGCTTGTCGCCACATGTGCCGCCTTTGGCGCGCAGGTCGTGCCCGTTGCCGCGGAACTCGGTAATTTGGCCGAAGTGGACGCAATGCTTTCGGACCTGGAACGTCTTGTCCCCCGGATAGACATAATATTTAACAATGCGGCCATTCCGTGCCCCTCGGGTTTCTGGTCTTCATCCGGTCAGGACTACCTGGCCTGCTACACGGTCAACGCCGTCGCTCCGATCAGCATCTGCCGGCGTCTTCTCCCGGCGATGATAAAACGCGGGTATGGACGGGTAATAAATATCACCAGCAGTGTCCAAAAAAGACCTGAAACGATGGCCTATGCGTGCAGCAAGGCCGCTCTGGATAAATTCGTCCATGACCTGGCCCCCAGCCTTCGAGACACCGGGGTTATGATGAGCCTGGCCGATCCGGGCTGGCTGCGCACCGATATGACCGGGTTTGACGGTCCCAATGCGGTGGAGAGCGTAATCCCCGGGGTCTTGCTGGGAGCATTGCTCGATGGCGATATCAACGGCCGCTGGTTCGGGATTCAGGATTACGCGGGATTAAGCATTGAGGCGGCCATCCGGAAGGCGAAGTTTGTGCTTGCCCTTCCTGTGGACATTCCAACAACGCATTTTGAAACCACTGCCCGGGAGGCAAAATGAACCATCACCCTCACGATCTCGTAAAATCATGCCGAAGACTCGAAAGCGGGCTTCGCCTCGGGCAGGAGGGGATTCATGCGTGCCAACTTGGGCAGTTGTCTTCTCCCATATACTGGTCGGCCGATGAGGCCTCACAAATCAAAATCACCAGGGAAATGATCGTCGAGAAGAGAAAATGGCTCTTCGGATTGCTCAATGACGAACAGAGCGACATTTCCTGCAAAGGGTGTCGCCAGGTAAGGACCAAACGCTACGAAGAGGTTGATTTTACAAAGCTCGGACGCATCGATCTCGCCGCCACGACCATATGCAATCTTCGATGCGCCTTCTGCGGCTACGCAAAACACAACGATTTTAACGAATCCAAATACGATGCGCTGGCCGTTTTGAAAGAATTCGCTGCAGAAGATGTCGTATGGGATTCCGCTGTTGACTTCAACGGAGGGGAACCGGCCCTTCTGCCTGATATTGACGAATACCTCGACTATTTTGCCTCTCGCCGCATCCGGGTCCTTCTTTATACGAACGCCGTCAAATTCCGCCAGTCGATCCATGACGGACTTGCAAACGGTTCGATCCAATGGGTGTGCACATCTCTTGATGCGGGGTCGCCGTCCTCGTTCATGCGTCTCAAAAAGAGGGACCATTATCTCCAGGTGGTGGAAAACCTCAGCCGCTACGCCCATGCGGGCAGCCGGGGCGGTGGGATGCTGGCGGTCAAGTATATCTTCTGCGACGACAACTGCGGCGACGACGATATTGCCGGATTCACCTACGCCATGCTTGCCGTACGCCCGCAAAAAGTCTGGCTGACCTTCGATTTCGAGCCTTTGACCAGCCTTCCGGGCGACTCGCCCGATTTTGGCGGCTACGACTATTCAAAACATATCGCCGCCTACGCCAAGATGTACGGACTGATGAAAAAACATGGTTTGACTCCCGTTCACTACACGGAGGGTCACCTCGCCGCGGTTAGCCGGCACGGCAAAATCCTGCTGGAAAATGTGCTTTCGGAAATCGAGCGGTCGGGCATCAACGGCGCCGGTGTTAATCCCGATTTCGTCTTGAGGGATTTCCGGCAGGACAGCAAGGACGAATCGATAAAACCGGCATGTTTTGCCACGACGCCTCTGCGCATCAAGACGCCCGATCAAGACCCCGAGCCCTGGTCGCTGCGCGGTAAGCGCGTGGTCCTCGCCCCCGCATACCCGTTGACGACCGCTCTTATGGCAGACCCGGAGATTAGAGAAGGCAATATAGTCGGCTTTCTCGACCGTGACCCCGTGCTGCGGGGCAAGTCCATTGAAGGGGTCCCCATTTACGGATACGAGGCGATCCCGGATTTGGACCCGGATGTAATTCTGGTCGCGCCGCCGGGACAGCATCGAGACGCTATTTTGCAAACGCTTAACAAATTTTCAGGACAAACTGTGCAGATCGTCGCACTTGACCGATCGTAGAAATTGGGGACCGTGGAAGATATTCATGCAGAGAGCCGGCCTGAAAAACGCTCCGGGCCGCATGCTTACGAACGGTGGTTAGATCAATGAAGAGATGCTTGCTGATTGGGAACTGCCAACAATACCCATTGAAAATTCTCATGCAGTCGGCGCCTGTGTTTAACGAACGCTATGAGATGATCGAGCCCGGGCCGATCCACACCTGGACGACCGAGCAGGTTGACAGCGCTGAGGACAGATACAATGAGGCTGATATTATTTTAACGCAGCCGATTCGAGACGCTAAATATGGGCTTGCTCAGACGACCAGGTTGCTTGCTTTCAATGAAAGAAGAAAGAGAATACCTGTAATTGTTTTTCCAAATGTGGATTTTATAGGTTTTTTCCCTTTTACCATTCGGGTGCCGGTGGATTTGGAAAAAGACAACGTTCCAGATGCCCACTGTGGGATTGTATTTTTGTGCTATGTCAGCGGTCTCGATGAAGATGCCGCAGTCGAGTACTGTAAGAGATTTTACAGCGACGAGAGATACTCGGGCATCTATAAAACAATATATGAACTTGCCCTTAGCAGAATGGAATCTACCGAAAGGACGTTTAATATCGTAACCAATACAAGCTACCTGTTCCGGAGCAGATACAGGGACTTAAAGCTTATGCTCAACAGGTTGCATCCCGCAAATGTCGTCTGTGAGTTCGTTGCAAATAGTGTTTTATCCCAACTGGGCATATTCGAAACTGTAACGGCCCCTATGAGAGAATTCTGGACACATGATGAAATGCCCGTATCCGTGTCTGTGGCGAAGGCGCTTGGAATAAGATATAGTGATAGTTCAGAATACTTTTATGTAAAAGGCATTTTAAAACGTGTGGATGACTACATACGTCATCTATACTGGTATTATCGCGGGCATCCGGATGTTCTTTCCGAAGCTATTATATGGAACAAGCAAAAAATAACAACTATCGGAAGGATCGCTACTAATAAATATTCGAATGTGGACCTTATGCCGCTTTTCAAGTGGTAAGTTCTCCGTTGTCCAAACATGCAAATGAATCCGCCCTGTGTTGCGTTTGGGAATAGCGCGCGGGAAGCATTTGTGAAGTACTCAAAGGAGACAGGTATAAATGGACAAACATAAGGCAGCCATCTCCAATTTGTTCGATCACGATGCGTTTCCCGACGACGCTTTTTTCATAAACAAGGAATTCGATGGGCGCAAGATCATCATCTATGGGGCCGGTGAATGCTGCCATTGGTTTGTGGAAGTGGTCATGAGAATACACGGTTACATGCCCGCGGCCGTGCTCGACCGGGCGTTCACGCGAGGCGATGCGTACGAAGGGATTCCCGCGTTCTCTCCTTCCGAGTACCAGCCAACCGATGAGGAAAAGCGGGATGCGATTGTCGTCATATGCATCGGAAAGCAGGAATACTACGATGAAATCATCCTCTGCCTGAAAAGGCTTGGATTTCAAAACATCATGCTTCTCCTGGATGTCTATGAGATACACAACCCCTTCAGTCTGCCGGCGGAATTGGAAAAGAAGGGGTTTGACTTCTACCGGGGACAACAGGACCGGATTCTTGCCTGCCTGGAACTCTTCGAGGACGATACGAGTCGCGAGATCTACACGGGGTTTTTGCGGACACATATGCAAAGAAAGCCTGTTTTCCTCCCGAAACGCCCCCGGGAGGAACAGTACTTTCCCTCGGACATCCGGCTCGGCCGGGGGTATTCGCGGTTCATCTGCTGCGGCTCCGACACCGGCGATACGGTAAGACTGCTCAACCAACTCCACGGTAAAGTGGACGCCATCGCCTGCTTTGAACCGGAGCCGCCCCTTTTCGACGGACTCGCCGACTACCTGTGGAAACACAAAGATGAACTGGCTCAAAACATTGTCGCCATGCCGTGCGCCGTGTTCAGCCGGGATGCGATCATGCGCTTTACGAGCGCCAACCGGGAGGAGTTCGCACGGTCCTACCCCACGGGCTATGGTTCGAGAATCCTGGACGGGGGCGAGTCGCTGGTGCAATGTGTGACCCTCGACCATACCCTTCCGGGGTTCAAGCCGACCTTCATTTGCATGGACGTCGAGGGAGCGGAATTCGAGGCCCTCAAAGGAGCTGAAGGGCTTATCCGGGAGAACCGGCCGGACATGGGCATCTGCGTATACCACGCCCCTCATCATCTCTGGGAAATCCCGCTCTACCTCAATAGCCTGGAGGTCGGCTATCGCTTCTATTTGAGAAATCATACAGCCTTCACCCAGGAAACGGTCCTTTATGCCACGATGTGACATAAACTCTCCACGGTTTGAAAAGACGCGGGCGGGGACCAGGAGAATCAATTGAACGAACACACTGCGGTATTGCCCGGCACAATAGTTTGGATTGCGCCGTTTTATAATCGGAGCGGTTATGGCGTCGGAGCTCGGGCCGCCGTTTTCGCCCTGCACAGGGCGGGCGCCCGAATCAGGGTGTTTCCCGTAAATGAGGTCGAGGCCGGCATCGATGATTGCGATATGGCGCTCATCAAGTCGCTTGAAGCAACACCGCTTGTTCCGCCCGTAACCGCCATCGTATCACATGTGCCCGGCAGGACCTGGTTGGACATAAAACTGCCCGAACCGAACCTGCGCATAATGAACACCACTTTTGACAGCAGCGCCCAGGGCAACTTGCCTCCCGCCGAATGGATGGAAGTCTTCAATGCCATGGACCAGGTCTGGCTGATGTCGGAAGGAGAGCGGGAAATCTTTCTGGCCGCCGGAGTGGCGCCCGAAAAGATCCATATCGTCCATTGGCCTCACCCGTGGCTGGAAAATCCATTTGTGCCGCCGCCAACGCCCGAGCCATCGGTTCGGAAAAAGCCTTTTCGCTTTCTGTCCATTGCAATGTTTCAGCCCAGGCGCCGGTGGGATACCCTGATCGAAGCATATCTCGAAGAATTCAAAGGGAATGAAAAGATCGAGCTTTATCTCAAGGTCAACTACCCTCCATGGCACCCCGCGCCCGCAAAACCCAGGCAGGACTTATATAACCTTATCGGGTCACTGCGCCAAAGGACCGGTTCGGGAGCGGCGATCCTCATCGATGAAAACCTCGGTACGCGAAAGGGCATTGTTCACCTGATCGATAGTTGTAACGTATACATTTCCACCGATACCGCTCCAACGGCCCCAGTCAGCGAGGCAAGGGTAAGGCGGCGGATGTTGATTATGCCCGAGGGGGTGGAGCGCACCATGCCCACCGAGTGGTATTCTCCCATACCGGTGGACCCGAACGCAAGAACCCCGTTGACGCGGGAGATGCTCCTGTATCAGCCTCACCACAAGGGCTCTTTCATGCCCCGGCTCCACGTGGCGGATGTTCGCGGGGCCATGCGCCGCGCCCACGATATGTCACCCGATGAGCGCAAGGCCGGGGCGGACAGCGCCTCATGCCTGCCCAGTCCGGCCGATGCCGTGCAGATGGCGATTCGAGCGATTGAGGCCGGATGGCGACTCAAAGCGCCGCAAAGGGATATGACGGTAAAAAGCGCCGCCGCGAGGATCACGTGGGAAGGTTCTCAACTGGTTTCCCATTCGCTTGCCCTGGTCAACAGGGAATTCTGTCTCCAACTGATCGACGCGGGCTACGAGGTCTCGATCATCCCCTTTGAAAAGGACACTATCGATTCCGGGGCCGATCCGCGCTTCAAAAAGCTCGTTCAAAGGACCCGCAGGCCGCTTTCCGGCAAAGCCGATATCCATTTCAGGCAACAGTGGCCACCCGATTTCAACCCGCCCGGGCAGGGCCATTGGGTGATCATGCAGCCATGGGAATACGGCAGGCTGCCCGAGAGCTGGATCGAGCCGATGACGAACCTGGTGGACGAGATGTGGGTCCCCAGCCGGCATGTTCTCAAGACATACATCGCAAGCGGCATCCCGGCGGATCGCGTGCACGTCGTGCCGCTCGGGGTGGACGTCGACCGGTTTCATCCTCACGTTCCGAAATACCCCGTGGAATCATCCAAAAAGTTCAAATTTTTGTTCGTCGGGGGCGGGCTCTGGCGAAAGGGCGTCGATCTTCTTCTCGATGCTTACAGGGGAGCATTCGGCAGTCGCGATGACGTCGTTTTGATCGTAAAGGACCTGCCGCAACAGCAATTCTATACAAATCAGGGAGTGGGGAGAATAATCCGCGAAATACAGCAGGATCCGGGCGCCCCGGAAATTCTCCACATGCAGACATTGCTGGGACCCGGAGAACTGCCGGGATTCTACAGCGCCGCCGACTGCCTGGTCCACCCGTACCGCGGAGAAGGCTTCGGCCTTCCCGTGCTCGAAGCCATGGCGTGCGGCGTCCCCGTAATCACCACCGCCGGGGGCTCGACGGACGATTTCTGCCCGCCCGACCATGTGTTCCCGGTCCCGTCCACCCGCAGGGAATTCAATCCCAAAGACATTAAGCTGGCGGGCGGCGCCGGTTGGGTATTGGAGCCGGATATCAATGTGCTCATGGCGCACATGCGGGAAGTCTTCGAAAGGAACGAAGCGGCCAAGGAAAGGGCCCTGCTGGTTTCGGAACACGTCAGGGCCCATTACGGGTGGGGAAACGTAACCCAAAAGCTGATCGCCCGCATTCGCCCGCTCACTCAAAAGCCCATCCGCAGAATGAGTGGTTCATAAACATTAGAATGAGCAGCTCATAAATATTGGTCACCGCTCTCCGGTACAATCTGATCCTATCGCTCTTGGCTTATCTCGAACCTGAATCGAGCGATTCTTTTGCCGATTAAGGGCTTGTCCGTAAATAACCTGTTTAACCGTTAGCACGGCCTGACAGGATGCTGCCCCATCACATACCGCAGATTACCTGTGCGGCTGAAGTTCGGCGCGGATCGTCAAAACCGTCATTCCCGCAGCGTCTTTGGGCGGGAATCCAGTGTATTTTCGGACTGTTGAGCAAAGCGAGATGCTGGATTCCCGCCCAAAGACGCTGCGGGAATGACGATCCGTGGATCCCGAGATGGATGCGGACTGCCCGGAAGTCTGAGCCATGCCACTGGGCAATAGCTCGTAAAATCGTTTCACAGGTTATTTACGGACAAGTTCTAAGTCGGATCGTCATTTCGGCGAAAGCCGGAATCCAGGTAACGCCGAGCACCCGCTGGATACCGACTTTCGCCGGTATGACGCCGTTCCGTGGGGTGAATCGCTCAAATTAGGTAGAACGCAAATCAGTATCATACGGATGGGGTATCGGGTCCCCCGCGCGCCCCCGGGCGACGCCCTCCATGGCCTCGTCGAGCGCGGCTTTGAGGTCCGCGATCTGGTATGGCTTCTGTAAGAAGGCCTGGGGGACCTCCGGGTGGCGGCCTGTCATCACCTGGGCTTCGTCATAGCCGCTGACGAGGACCACCGGGATATCCGGCCTCAGCGTCCTGAGCGTCGACAGGGTCTCCCAGCCGTCCATCAGGGGCATGCCGAGGTCAAGGAGCACGAGGCGGAATTCGCTCTTGCGTTCCCCGAAGATTTCCACCGCCTCGAACCCGTCACGGGCCGTGAGCACCTCCCAGCCCAAACGATGCAGCATGCACTGGGCCATACTGCGGATCATGGGCTCATCATCCACCACGAGGACCAGTCCGCGACCATCCGCCACCTTCGCAACGGGCGCGTCTTCCTGGCTGGATGGCAGGTCGTTCGGTCGGGGCAGGGGAAAGAACACCTGGAAAGTGGTGCCATGGTCATGCCGGCTCTCGACGGAAATCGACCCCCCGTACGCCCGAACCAGCCCCAGGGCCACGGGCAGGCCCAGACCGCGCCCCGTGAACTTGGTGGAATAAAACGGGTCAAAGATCTTTTCCAGGGTTGCCGTGTCCATGCCGCACCCGTTGTCGGAAACCCAAAGACAGGCGTAACGATCTTCTCGCGGCTCCCAGTCAAACGGGAAAAACTTCAACCCAAGCATCTGCGTTGCGGGCATGGTGCGGATTGCCACGGTGATATCGCCGCCCCCTTCGCCAAGGGCCTCGCCGGCGTTCAGGATCAGGTTGGTGAGGACCTGTTTAAGGTGCGTGCTGTCCGACAGGATGGCCGGTCCATAGGTTGGGAGGTCGGCTGTCAGGTGTACCTCTTTGGGCAGGGAATCGCCCAGAAGAGGGAGTGTTTCCCTGATGGTTTCCGCCAGGTCCAGCAACTCCTTTTTCGCGACGGTTTGACCGATATAAGTGAGCATGAACCGGCTGATCTCGGCCGCCCGGCGAGAGGCGTTCATGGCGTCGGTAATTCTTGCCCGAACCTCCGACGCGGGGTGCAGATCGTCCACGGCCAGCTCGAGATTTCCCATCACCACCCCGAGCATGTTGTTGAAGTGATGGGCTATGGCCCCGGCCATGCGGGCGAGGCTTTCCGCCTTCTGCAGCTTTTGAAGTCGTTGCTCCCACTTGATCCGGTCCTCTTCGGCCTGCTTGCGGTCTGTGATGTCGATGAAACTTTCGACGTAACAATCCCTTCCGCCGATGATCACGGGACAGACGGATTTAAGGATGTCTCTTGATCGGCCGTCGGCAAGAAGGAGCTTCCGTTCGGAGTGATCGACCTCCTGACCGAGGTCCTTGACTGGACACTTGCCCACCTCGGCGGGGCAAACAAACGAGTGACAGACCTCCCCCAGGATCCTTTCCTTGGGCATCCCGGTCATTTCCGCGGCAGTCGGGTTGGCTTCGATAATGCGATTGGTTTCCTTGTCGATGATGAAAATCCCCGTGCCGACCGTATTGTAGATCGCCCGCAGTTTGGTCTCGCTCTCGCGCAGAGCTTCCTGCGCCTGCCTGCGGCCGGAGATGTCCCTGCACAGCGCGATTATTCTGAGGCCCTCGGAGGTCGACAGGACGGTTGCGTTAATTTCTATGGGGGTGCGCTTCTGTTCAGCGTTTATGTATTCGACCTCGAGATGATTGAAAAAGCCCTGTCGCGCACACTTCTCGATCGCCTCGGAATTGCGGGCGACGTCGTGCGGCGCCGTCCATTCGGATACCCCGCGTCCGAGAATCTCCTCCAACGCCCCATGTCCGGTGAGCCGGACATATTCCAGGTTCGCATCGAGGACACGTCCATCCGAATCGAGGATCCCATACCCGGTGCCGGTTGTCTCTATGAGGGCTCGGTACTTCTCCTCGCTCTCGCGCAGAGCTTCCCGCGCCAGCCTGCGCTCGGTGATATCCTCGCCGATCGCCTGAAACTCGACCTGTTTTCCCCCCTCGAATATGGCGCGCACAATCCAGCGCAGCCACCGCGTTTCTCCATTTCCCGCGATGACACGAAGCTCATAGGTCTCTGTCGGGTTTGCGACAGTAAGCGCGCCCAACCGCGACGGCGCGAGACTCGGCCCTCCCGCCGGGACGGGCGGCTGGAAGCTGCGTCCGAGCAGTTCCTCGATGGTCCGGCCAAAGTATCGGCAGTAGGCGTTGTTGACAAAGGACAGGGTTCCATCGGAAAGGAAGCGGCACAGCAGCATCGGAATGTCTTCGACAACCGCGCTGTAACGCGCTTGGTTCTGTTCGACCAGGGTTTGTGCTCGATCGAGGCTGCGGAGCAACAGGGCGCGAAGAACCAGGTACGCGCTGAGGCCCAGCAGGGCGTTGATCAATGCGATCACCCCCGAGCGCTCGATGAGGGGGCGCAGGGAGCGCGATATCTCGATCCTCCCCACCACAACCCCTGAATCCCTCAACGCGCTCGATCTTGTTATGATCGGCGGGGCCAGTTCACTTACGCTCTGTGCGACAAGGTCGTTCTTGAGGTTGAAGATGCGCCTGGTTTCGGCCTCTCCCCCCATGGGACGGCGGGCCAGGTGCTCCTCGATCCTTACATGTTCGAATTCCCACAGTTCCGGATTCAGGCCGATGTTCCGGCTGATGATGTCGGCGTTGATCTCCGCCTCGCTTGCCAGGCTGCCCGAGATGTAGCTGTAAGAGATATAGAAATACCCCGGCGGAACAACGACGACGACCCCGCTGATAAATAACCTCAATAGCCAGATGATGGTTCGCTTTCTTTTAACGGTTCTCATCCGCTATTTCTCCCGCGGCTCGACGAAGTTGCCGGATTCCTCCAAAATCCGCCTCCCGGGCGCCGACTGAACAAAATCGACGAAATCACGGACCGTCCTGGAAGGATCGTGTCTGGTCAACATCGAATACGACATAACGAACGGATACGATCCATCGGTGATGCTTTTCACATTAGGGGATATTCCGTCAAAAGGCACTATTTTTAGTGGTCGGCCCTCAGATTGAATGAGGCTCAAGGTTGATATCCCGAAAGCGCCGGGGGTCTTCTCGATGGCGTCCGCGGCTTCCTGCGCGGTCAGCGCCACGATCATCCTTCCGGAGGCGACCGCTTCCTGGATCGCAAGCCCGAGGTCCGGCGAGGCCGTCCGGATAATACCGGTCTCGACGTCGCTTACCGGGCGCAGCACGGCGCGCGCGCGACGGCCGTCCGGCCACGTCGTCGCATCTCCTTTGATCACTCGTATCACTTCGTCCCCGCTCAATCCCGAGATCGGACTGCCGGTCTTTACGGCGAAGACCAGCGGGGTTTTCGCGAATTCGATAACCGACAGCTCCAGCTTTCGCTCTTCTTCCGTCAGCGGCCTCCCGGCAACCCCCACATCGATTGCGCCCTTTGCGACCGCCCTGATTCCTCCGCCTGTTCCCAAGCTCCGCAGGACTATTACCCTGGTGTCCGGATGCAATTTTTCGAAGGCCTCGCCGAGTATTTTCATCGAACCCATCGCGCTCCCCACACCGCCGATCCTGATTTTTTCCTCGGCGAAAACCGGCCGGGACGCCAGGAGGGTGCATGCCGCCAGAACGAGCAGCAGCAGGCTTTTCAGGTGTTTCGTTTTGGAAGACATCGTTCATCTCCTCGCTTCACTGTGCGCGGCGCGCTGCAACAATTTTGCGCCTTTTACATCTAACATCAACAAAGCCCGCGCGTCAAACCCGGGCTCAAATGGTGATTGCGTCCTCTTTCTTTTAATCGACGGCGGGCGGTGCGTCCGGTAGAAAAATAGCGGTGTAAAATGGCGCCGAGAGCGCGGATCGAGCCTCTTGCGCTCGGCGCGCGGACAACGAGGTCCGCAACATCTGCGTCTCCGCGATGGTTTTCTCGACCTATTCGCATAACTTTTCGTTTAAGAATGATTATAGTGGGCTTCGCATTAGAAGCCGACCACGATCTTATACGAAGTTGCGTTCATGATGGTGCTGAACGCTTCAAAATCCCCCCCGCCCCCTTTTCTAAAGGGGGCGGGGGGGATTTTGAACGCAACTCGGTATTACTATGAGGAAGATATGGAACAGATCAGGGAATGCACGATGGTGACAATCGAGTTCACGATGCGGCTGTGTTCACCGGACGGGCCGGGGGAGACCTCCGCGCCCCGGAGCTGCGGCTTCGTCTACGGCGTGGACGTCCAGTATCCGTCGGTGGAAACCGCACTGATGAACAAAAGGCCGGGCGACCGCGTCCAGGTCCATGTCCCGCCGGAAGAGGTATTCGGCGCCTACGACGAGGAACTCGTCCGGGAGCTTCCCCGGGCCGACTACAAGGCGGAGCGCCTCAAGGCGGGCAAAATGTACCGGGAAATGAAGCGCAAGTGCCTCGTGCAGTTCCTGGTAAAAGAGCTGCGGGATAACGTCATCGTCGCCGATTTCAACGACCCCCGCGCCGGAACGTGGGCCGAATTCGACATCCTGGTAAAAGCGGTGCGGCCGGCAAAAAAAGAGGAAATGAAGCCCGATTGCGCCAAGCTGCCGGAATTTCCGGAGTAGGCCTCCCACCCGCGCCAATGTCGTTGCTTTAAGGTCAATACCGTTCATTTAAGAAGCATCCGGCGATGGCCGTCGTCGTGGGGCGGCCGCTTCACGAAGGGAGCGGCGGGAGGGAGCGGCTTAATTGACAAATCGCCCAGGCTGTGATAACAATCCATAATTGAGTCTGGGCTTTATCCGCCCCATGCTCGGTCCGGCTTCCACACCGGATTTTTTATTTCCCGCCATTCGAGGGCGACTAGCTCAGTGGATAGAGCGTTGGTCTCCGGAACCAAAGGTCCCGGGTTCGATCCCCGGGTCGCCCTCCAATTAATTCAATAACTTACACTCAATATTTAGGCTGCTATTCTTTTGTGCTTTTTGGTTCCCCACATTATTCCCCATGCCCAGCTTGGATTGCTCATTTTTGAGCTTTTAGACGAGCCAGCGAAAAACTCTCGTCTGCGATGTCGGCGATTGACCGGAACACTTCGGCAATGCCGGAATTGTTCGGACCCCACATCAATGAGCCTCATGCCCCACATGCTCTCATGCATGCCGATGCTTCTATTTCGACATACAATCGCATTTCGGAAGGCAGGACACGTGCATTCATCCGAGAGGGTAAAGCGTGCAGGAAAGCCCATCTAATCACCTTTGTGACGTATTGAGGCTTTCCGCATGGGTTGCGAAGAAAGGGGACCGAGCCTGCTTCATGCCCCCTCTTGCCAGCGCGCTTCGGTCCGAGGGGGGGGTAGCCCCCCAGCGGCTCCGTCACGAGGCCGAAAGGTCTCCCGGTTCGCACTTCACATATTTATGAGGCTTGACATAGTGAGAATCTCGCCAGGGCGGATTATTTCATTCCGTCCAATGTTTTCAGCACAGTAGGAGAGAACTGCATAAGCTCTCTCACTTTCCTGCCATGGTTCATCTTTACTTCCATGTAGACTTCAAACCCATCTTTAAGAACAAGATATTTCTCATCTTGATCCACCCCCTTACAGATATCTTTGTTCGATACCGTACTACGGATTCCAGTGACCGACTCTTGAAGTCGATTGATCCTACGCACATAGCGAGTACAACCACCAAAATCTTTCGGTTTTGTAACTATTTCCTTTTCGTCCCATCGCTCGATCTCGTATGTGTCTATGTCATTGAAGAGACTAGGGCTGCCCGATATTCTTTGCAAGATCGCTGTTGATTCTATGCATAACCCCCAACTGCGGTAGCATTCGATTTTTGAAGTCTGTTCGGGTTCGCCCATTTTCTCATTGGAAATTGTCCAAGTTCCCCGAGCAGACACAACACCATCGTCCCAAAAATTTGTGACTACCGAAAGCCCTGAGAGAAATGCCGCTTCATGGCTCAATGTCTTCTCGTCCTTCTGAAGCTGAATGGTAGTTTCGTAGGACAAGGGGTCCCCTGTGATCGGAATTCCCCTCTTCTTCTCGTACTCTCGAATTGCGGCCTTCGTCCTTTCATCCAAAACGCCATCGAATGGCCCAGGCTCATAGCCCAGCCTTGCCAGTTCCATCTCGGCCATTAGCGTTGCAGATGTTCTGAGCTTGGCATATTCATCAGGTTTTTCTCTCTTCATTTTCGCAAGTTGGTTTTCCGCGAGTGGCTTACTGTATTTTCCATCCACCTGTTTTCGAGCATCCCAATACTTGTCTGTACCTAATTCATCTTTCTTCTGTCTCAATTCCCCGACTTCCTCCAAATAGGCTTTCTCTATAAGCGACATCCCCGACGTTGAACTACCTTGATCGCTGGAGTGTATTGGTAACGGTATAAAAATAAACGCAAACAGTAAGGCAACTGCTCGAAACATGACGGTTCCTTTCGCTACGAATGGTTAAGTTCCTCCACTTGAACTATGTGCAAATTGCCTAATGGCAGTCCAGCGTTTCGAGTTCACCCCCGACTGATGTAATTCCGCGGAAAACTTGCGAGATCACTACTTTCCGGTGCTTTAAATCAATGACTCCCTGCCATACTTTATTGTTGAAATCATTCGTCCAAATTACGAAAATGGAATCCTTAAATCGACATACCACCTTGCCGATAAATTCCTCAGTCTGCATGACATCATCCTCATACAATGTGACAGACACAATTCTGGGATTCTGGGAGTCGAGTGCTGAGAATATTTTGTCTCTGAGGTAAGGTGATTCCTTCTTCTGTCTGCTTGTAAGAATCTTGAATTGTTGATCCCTAAAAATGGGATGAAGATAGCCTTCTTCCCCCGCCCATCGTTTTTCAGAAAACCCATAATCCCGCATAGCTTTTCCGTTTGAGGTGCACGTCAAGCTAGTCGGCAGTTGCTGATATTCGGCGAGGGGTGTGGACTCGGCTGTCTCTCTGCCATGATCCCCATCTGTTTGTGCGACACAGAGTGTTTCTGCTCGTAGACCTGCACTCGGTAGCAGAAGGGCGATTGTGGCTGTAATCGTCATTATGAGTAGACACATTGGTCGTCTCCATAGTTGGGGTTTCTGGCGTTCGTTCAGCTATCTCTCGCCTCCTCTATACAGGCTTGGGATTCTCAGGCTGTGGTTGTTGATCCTATGCGGCCAAAGCTATTACTCTCCACCCAAAAGCCGCGCGCGTTGGGCTCCATCATTCAAACTGATCTTTACTGATTCCCTTGTATGAGATTAGGAAGTAATCCCCCTTTTAAGAGAGGGAACATCCCTCCTTCCCTCTCGCCAGAGCTTGCGTCCATTTTGATCTTCACTGCTTTCCCAGTATCCTGTCCGAAATATTGGAATGCCCCGGCAATTAAATAATTGAGCGTAGACCGGAGATCGTTGCTTCTTCCTTCGCTGACTACGTCACAGGTCCAGATCGGCTCTTGCTTGCCCAATCGCAGCTTCCCGGCATCCAAGACTTTGATTGAAAGTGAACGCATGTAATTCTGATAGACTTCTGTATGACCGGGTTTCTCGATGTTCTTGTACTCGATAACTCCGGTGTACGGGTTCGTGATAGGAATTATCTCAATCCCGCCCCCGAAAGTGACTGAATCAACTTTCCCCAAGCCTCTCCCATAGCCGAAGGCAAGAATGAGATCAGCTTCCTCCAAAGAGGCTAACCTATAGCCCTTCGCTTGAAGGGCGCTCGAAATCTTCTGAGCCACTTCTCTTTCGAGCAGCGGGTTTTCAGCTCCCGGATTTGTTGCGACATATACGGATTGCCCAGGGGACAAAGCCCCCGTTTGATTTCGGTAGCCGGTTACACTCATCCGAACGGAAGAGCATCCTGAGAGTAGAAAGAAAATCGACATGAATACGATCATTTTCAAGCGCATATCACTCTCCTTGTGAGCGGCTCCGTGAAATTGTAGCAAATGCAGCGAAATCAAAATGCGTCATTTCCCATATCTTTCCCCGATCCGATGGAGCCCCCTGGCTGAACGATTTCGAGCTGAAAAATGAAGAACAAGAAGGATTAATACTAAGTTGCGCTCAAGATGGTCCTGATATCCCGGCCTCACAAAATCCCCCCTGCCCCCCTTTAGAAAAGGGGGGTATTCGCTGGACATTACCAAGTTCCCCCCTTTTCTAAAGGGGGGCAGGGGGATTTTGAACGCAACTCGGTATAAGAACATCTTTGAGGATGCTTTTCGAAGAAGATACAGAAGTCGGATGCCACATTTTCGGACCGTCCATTTTCATACAGTTTCAGATCACTGGTGACACTCCTTGATCTGTGAATGCAAAATCGAAAATAATGCAGCGTGCTATTGCTTCAATGGAGCTTCAAGAATGGAATTTCCTGATCGGTATCGGTCGCCCTGAACGCGGATCGACCGCCCTCGTGAGCAAATCCAGTTCACAGCGGAAAGGCAATCCGGTGATAGGTCTCGGCGGAGGAAGCGTCAGCTTGATCCTTTCAAGGAGCCGTTGCTGTCTCTCCGCGCGAATTTTGGGCAAAAGTCGATAGATGGTTCGGCGGGAAATATACTTGCTCAAGAGGCGTGAAATCTCTTCGGGGCCAAATCCCTTGAGGTCCAACCGGTCAATGATTTCGATTAACTTAGGGGGGGTTCGTTTGCCTTTTATCATTATGCAGGCTCCCATCAGGAGGCATCGAGCAGTCAATAATTTGACACATTATATAATATGACACGAGAAGACGCTATGCATTTCTTGCGGATTCTAAAGATATGTTCGCTGACAGGATACCCTTTTTCTTGCTGACGTTTTGAATCCAGCACTGCACGCAACAGCGTAAACGCACAAACTATTGTCTGCAAACCTACTCCAGATAAGGGTTTTAGCTGTTTATGGCCTGTTGCTGCCCGTAAACAGCCGTAAACGCATCCCCGTTTTCGCTGTTTACGAGGTTTACGCTGTTTATGCTGTTTGCATCGTTGTTCCCGTTTACGCCGTCCATGCTGTTTACACTGTCTATACTGTTATATATGTTTATGTTGTTTATAGAGAATACCCTCTTTCTACTGGTTATCCCCCTTGACCAGATACTTGCCTGACTCAGGCTGCCACAGTTCACCGTCATCCAACATTTTATTCATTAAACCGCGTGTCGTGCTTCCGTTCTTCCTCAAGCTGGTAGCTACTTCCTTTGGGCTTAGGGGCTTTTCACTGCCCCTGAGCAGTTCAATGATTTTCTGCCGTTCCCTGCTTCGGGTAAATTCATCCGCCTTCCCCAGCATCCGCCAGCGTTTGCTTTCCTTATCGAATTCCAAAGCGAGATTCTGTTCCTCGACATCCCGCCCGGTAACAAGCAAGGTTGCATCCGCTCTTCCCCTCGCTTTTTGAAGAATAAGTATCGTGTCAGCGGCTCCCGCAATGCCGGTGCTCCCGCTCACCTGATCGAGAGGGTCTTCACTTAATGCCTTTCGCTCATGATGGACCACCAAAATGGCAATCTGGTAGCGGTCGGCGATTGTCTTCAATGATGCAACTGCTTCATAATCGGAATGGTAGATATTCTCATTGTTCCCCGCCTTCTTCCTCGGCCACACCTTCGCCAGGGTGTCGATAATTACGAGCTTCGTTCCGGCGTGCTCCTTAAGCCACTCTTCCAGCCGGTCCATCCCCCCCTGATCCATCCTCGGCCATTCGAATCTGATGTTGAGCGCTGCCGGTGCTGGGTTGCCACCAAGGAGAGACATTAACCGGCTTTTCATCCGTCGTTCATTATCCTCCAGGGCAAGATATAGGACATCCCCCTTTTCAACCCTCACCTGATCGAGCGCCATTCCCCCGGACGGCGCAGCAATTCCAATATCCAGCACCATCCAAGATTTCCCCGTCTTTGCTCGCCCAACAAGAAGCCCTAACCCTTGCGGCAGAATCCCCGGTATCACCCATGAAGGTTCTTGAAAGTCCATCTGCATAAGCTCCTGTGCGGTGTACTCCCTGCGGCATGTTGCCTTCCTGCTCCTCTCGATCATTTCCCGAATGACACTCCCATGCCCGGCCACGAGAAGATCGTTCACATCTTTGAATCCCTTCGGCGCTATCTTCCAATCCACAACCCGGCAATGCCCCCGCAGCACATTGATTGTCTCTCGCGTAGCTGCTTCACCAGCAGGGTCGTTATCGAAAAATAGGATAGGAGGCTGAAGGCTTCGAAATGGGGCCAGCTTACCAGTGAGATTGGCGGAGAGGATTGAGACAACCCCGCGCCCTGGAAGAGCTATTGCCGCTGAAATCGCGTCCGCAATCCCTTCGCAGATCACATAAGGCTCTGCCCCGCCAATCCAGAAGAATGCCTCTTTTGCGACCGAACCGGGTTCATAGCTTTTGCCGTTGTCCGCGCATCGAATGTATTGAATCCCTGCCCATTCGAGCTTGCTTTCCGATACATTCCACGAGAACAAAGGGAAAGCCAGCTTATCGGCAGCAGAACGGGCAAGGTCTCTTTCGAAAAGGAGTGTGAGAGCATCCAGAAGGTGACGGCTCTTTAGGTATTCCACCTGTTGCAGTTCCGGTTCCCTCGAAACTTGAGCATAAATTTGCCCCCATTCTTTTTTTTCTTTGCCGGAGACAGTATTTTGAAGAGTACAGCCGGTTAGCTGTTCCACGGTGCCCCCGCTTCCGGTGCCATATTTCAATGATAGCGCCTGAACGGCTTCCTCAGTCGAGCAGTCGAATGTGAGTTTCCATAGGTCGATAACATCTAGCGTTTTGCCGAATTGTCCTACCGGACAGTCGGGGGAGTGGCAAAAGCCCTTGAAGTCGTCAACCTGAAAAGAAGGATTGCTATCGGCATGGAACGGGCAGCGACAGTTTCCCGTCTCCCGGTAGTGATCCGGGTAAAGCTCTTGGAAAACACCCCTGAATATAGGCAAAGTCTTGACTTCCTGAATAGTGTTTTGTATCATGAAGTTATCCTTGCGAATGCTTTTTGCTTAAGCTCCTGCCACGAACAGGGGCTTTTGCAGCTTTTTTATCGCCTTTCGCACAAACCATCAGCGGCAACCACCGGGGTTCCTTGTAACGCCGTACCCTTTCAGCAAGTGGCAAAGGGATATAGTCGCCGTCATAACCATAATTGAAGAGGGTAAATACCGTTTTTCTGTATACGATTCGCCCTTCCTCGACCAGTTGGTTAAGCGCGTGCACGGCCTCTTCCGAAACGTTCACCCACGTCACTAAATTGCGGTCATGGTCAAAGAACAACGGCAGATCACCCCGGAAGCCCCCCACGCCACGCTCAAGCTCGCCAAGAGTGACCCCGCCATGCAGGTTGACTAATGCCAGAATATCTTCGGTCATGCTCATGTGGGCATCCTCCTCTCGCCATGCGTGAAAATTTTCCTGGACTCCATGAATGAAAGAATATCCTCAACCTTGTAACGAACCGAGCGGCCAACCTTAACGTAAGGTATACCGATCCCCTTAGCCCTCTCATTGCGGAGCGTCTGAACCCCCCGCCCGGTAATCCTGGCAACCTCAACGTCACTCACGTATTCAACACTTTGACTCATAAAGCGCCTCCTTAATTCTGAAATGCAATTGATACCCTTCGGAGTCAAAGCTAGTATATTCTGGGGGACAATGTCAATATATTGTGTTGAAACGATATGTTACGATAAATAGATAATATCGTTTGCAGGCAGGAAAGACAGGTTCCCTGGAAAGGGTGCGCAGAGAGGAAATTTGCTTCTATAGAGCGGACCTGCTAACGGGCACCTAGCTTCATGTCGGCCTCACTCAACCTTTCAGTTCTTTCGATGTAATCCTTAGTTCTCTTGCCGCTAAGCTTATATTTTCTGTTATGAAAATCAAGACGGTGCTTCTTAGAACAGAACTCTTGCTTCGGGCGATTGGCGAGAAAGTATGTCTTGCAGAATGGGCATTCCCTGATTTTTGAAAATACGGCACCCCTTCTTTTCATAAAAATGTTGATTAACTCCAAATCTATCCAATCCTCAACGGTGTTTCGGGATTCTTCGTTCACGCCTAATTCTATATCAAGGTTCCAGTCTCTTTGATGTCTCTTCTTCTCGTCCGCATCTGGCCCGAACTGAACATCGGACTGAGGCGACAAGCCTATTGTAATCCCCCTCAGTGCATAGGCATGTTTCTCAATGAACGGAATAAGTAAGGCCACACTGTCAGCCTTAATACACTGGTCGAGAAACTCGCGGTATTCGTTTTGGCTACGCTCCAGGTATTTAGCAAGTTGGTCAACCTCGTCAGCAACTTTCTCAGGGTCAGGACCATCAAAGTAAAATTTCTCTTTGATCGGAGCATGCCTGGTCACGCAAAAGTGGCCTGGATGATCTATATCGTTAGATATGAAGTATTGCTTATAAAGCTTTCGGAGAGTTTCAGGGTTCCACTCACGTACATTGCAGAAGTCAACCAAGAGCAGCCTGATTATTTCTGGTTGCCGACTGGTCTTTTGCCGTATTTGCTTGGGTATAGGTCTTTTTTGCATGGGTGTTTTATTATCCGATAATATTTTCGTCTGGTGGAGAATTACTTCCAAGGCATCACACTGCCTCGCTGGAATCGGCTTCCTTGTCCTTCCCGTTCATAGCCTGCTCAATGAGGCATCCGGCCAGATCGGATGCTTTTCGCAGTGCTCCATCCCGTAAATGGGCATAACGTTGCGTCATTTCAGGGCTTTTGTGGGTCAGGAGCTTTTGAAGAGTATAGAGATCGACCTGACCACTGGAAGCCAACATGCTTGCATAAGTGTGGCGCAATCCGTGAAGCGGCCTGAAGTCTGCCGGGAGCTTTGCCGCTTTCTTGATCCGGTTAGCGGCCTTCCTAATTTCAACCCGCTGATTCCCTTTCCGGCCAGGAAAAACAAACATAGAATCTTCCAGCCGGGGATGGTTGTCCAATATGGTCTTGGCGCTTTCATTCAGGGGGATGGTTTCATCCTTCCCGCCCTTCGGATCACGAATGTGAATGTACCCCCGCTCAAAATCAATATCCTCCCACTTCAGCCTGAAAAGTTCACCTCTGCGCATCCCCGTGCAGAGTACAAAGCGCATAAGGTTTGCGGCTTGCTTATCCGGGTCTTTATCGAGAGCTTCCAAGAGGAGGATCAATTCCGTATCGGACAAGTCTTCGGTTTTCACGTTGTTGATCTTTGTCGGCATCTGAATTGTGAAGGCAGGCTTTCCACAGAGACCCTTGCCAGCTCCAAAATTGATGATTCTCCGAAGTAGCGCCAGGGCGTTTTTCACGGTCTGTGGTCTTTTCGCTTTGAGCAATCGGATTCTTAGACGGTCGATGTCCAAAGATGCGAGTGTTTCAGGCTCTTTTTCGCCGAACTCTTTCTTGAGGTACGTTATATACCGGCTCTCATCCTGAGCTAAGCCTTTCAGGGTGTGCTGCCTCTTGTATTCTTCCCACAGCTTGTCAATGGTCCATCGGTTCTGTTCGGCCTCTTTGGCGGCCTTTTCGCCCGCCCGCCGTTCCTCGTTTGTGGGTTCCTTTCCCCGCATGCGATCAAGGCGCTTCTGATTCGCTCTGGCAGGCGTCATATCGTCTTTGAACTGCCTTCCGGCTTTTTCCTCGATGAGCTTCCCGTTCTTGCGATAACGAATGTAGTAAATGTTTTCCGGCTTGCCATCGGAGGATACCCCAACAACAAAGGTAACACCCTCGTATTTAGTTTTTTCCCTCTTCATTGTCGGCATTTTTCCCCTCCATCGATCTTGAGGCAAATCGGTTAAGTTGGCTAATTTGCAAGGTTTGCGTGCTGTCTTCTTCCCCACAGCATTCCCCACACATGCAAAGAATATAGAGGTTAAAATAAGGATGTCAAGGGAAAAGAATGTTGAGTAAAGTCTTATTGGGATTAAGTTTGAGGAATTTAGGGTAAAACGAGGTAAACTATATTATGTGGTCTCCGGAACCAAAGGTCCCGGGTTCGATCCCCGGGTCGCCCTCCAATAACTCTAATAAGTTTAACTTATCGCACCGCTACCCTATTTTCCTTTCTGACGTCACCCCTGCAATTGTAACTGTCTGCGAATTTAGCGGGTTGTTGAAATAGGGGTATGCATCATCCCCTGTTGACCCAAAGCATTTTTTCAGCACCCCGCCAGACCAATTTCAAAGCCCCACATACAGATTGACAGCGCATACCGCATACCCTCTTGTGAAACAGCTCCGATTTTTACGAAATATCACCATCTTGTGAACATTTCCCGATCTCGACCCTCCCGCTGACGGCATCCTGTCAAGCATGGGTCCGAGAACCACGGCTCCGGCGCGAAAAACCTGCACCGAGGCCGATTTCATCAGCATCCGCCCCGGTTGGCACAATCTTTGCCCAGTCAGCCGGCAGCAGGACATTGGAGGCGGTTATGGCCGGCGCGACACGGATAATTTCAGGAACAGATCTCAGCGGTATCAGTTTTTTCCGCTCCCGCGACAACCTTTCCACGGCGGCCATTGCCCTGCTCATTACCCCGATCCCGGCCGGCATTGATCGTTTCCGTTGCCTCGGGCACGCGGAAGAACCAAAAAAGACAATCTGGACCAGGGACATTCAGGACCCAAGCGGGTTCCGGTTACCCTGGAGTTCCACGGATCGCACCCCGGACTTCTCCCGAAAGGAGGACGAATTGCCATGACTACACGGAATAAAGGATTATTGATAATGGGGTTGCTGTTGGGATCGCTGTTTCTTTTGCAATCAGCGTCTCAGGGCGCGAATCCGCAGCAGGTGGCCATGCTGCGCTGGTATGAGTCAAATAGCTTCTTACCGGCCATATCCACTGGTGAGGAACCGTATGGGATTGCTTTTGACGGCGCGAACATGTGGGTGGTGAACTGGCACGATCTCACAGTATCCAAGATCCGCGTCAGCGACGGGGTCACCCTGGGGACGTACACCGTGGGCAGCTTGTCGGCGGGGATAGCATTTGACGGCGTAAACGTCTGGGTGGCAAATTCATTCGGCGCCACTGTCACCAAGATTCGTGCACGAGACGGACACACCATTGGGACTTATCCGACGGGCAACTATCCATGGCAGGTGGCATTTGATGGAGACTATATCTGGGTCTCCAACCATGTGGACAATACCGTCACCAAGCTACGGGCGAGCAGCGGGGCAAATCTCGGGACTTTTACCGTCGGCAACCACCCGAAAGGGATAGCCGCGATAAAGAACTATATCTGGGTTACCAGTTATACGGACGGGACCGTTACCAAGCTGAGCCGGGGAGGAATCGTCGTGGGGACCTTTGCGGTGGGCGGCTGTCCCAACCATATCGCTTTTGACGGCACGAGCGTCTGGGTGACAAACGGCAGCGACAACACTGTGAGCAAGCTCTCCCAGGCGGGGACCCTCAGAGGCGCCTACGATGTCGGCAACACTCCGGACGGAGTGGCATTCGACGGCGAGAACATCTGGGTAGCCAATACCGGCAGCCACACCGTGACGAAGCTGAATCTTTCCGGCAACCTGATCGGGACCTACTCGGTGGGCGAGAGTCCGCGGCAGATCGCCTTTGACGGGGTGAATGTCTGGGTGACAAACAACTTCGACGCCACTGTTTCCAGGCGATAAGACTTTGGGTCTGTTCGATAGTGGAAAGACCGGTCAGTGTCCCTGTATTGTTCTTTTGGCTGCAAACCCGCACCGGATTTAAAAGGCGAAGGGTTCGACTCCCTTCGCCAGTACCACGATGTACCCTTTGCAGCCCTAACACCCTGTAAACTCTTACCCGGTCTAATTGCTCGCGGGTTCGAATCCAGAGGTCTCGAATCCTGGGTTGCGAATTCGACAAACAGGTGGGGGCAAGGTGGATTGGGAAAATGAAGTTACCCGCACACCTGGGAGATTATCCGCATGCGTATGGCCTCCCAATGCCGGGTAACAGCGGCCATGACCAATGACAAAGGCGAACGGATCCATATCCGGCAGACCACGGAGCCGGAATCTTTTCATGCGGAGGTATGTCGCGCCCTTGGAATCCACTCCAAACCCTTGCGGACAGTAAAAACGGTGTTTTGAAAGTTTGTAGTGCCGAATTTTAAAGGCCAAATCCGTAACTAACTGAAACTCTATAACTTTTAGCTTTTCAATGACAAACTTGGGTTAACGCAGCCAGGGACGTGGGGCAGGCCTTCCAGCCTGCCGGCCAAGGAGCACGGGCCCTGATCGGACGGCGGGCTGGAAAGCCCGCCCCACGTCCCTGGCTGCCGGAGGAACTTTAAGTGAACAGTATTGAAGTTAACCCGGCATCAACCCGCCCCGCCCCGTATTTTTATCCTCCCGACGATGCATTTCTAAAAGGATGTGATTATCGTTTGGGGGCGGCAAAAAGCGCCGAGCGTAAAAAAGGTTGCGGCCGGAAACGATTTCGGCGATACAGGAATGACCAGGCATCTCGTCCAATGACGACCGGTCCCGGCCGGGGGCTGCTCGGGGCCTTTTAGTAATTCCCGCCACACATACCCAGAGTCATTTATGAAATATTCGGATTGGCGTAAAGGGTTCGTGCTCGTTCTCCTGGCCTGCTGCGTCCCGCTTTCGGGCTGTATCAAGGTGGGGCCTGATTTTCTGCGGCCGAAAACAGCGGTTTCTCCGAAATGGATGGAAGCGGGCGATCAACGGCTAAAATCCGGCGCGGCCGACTACCGGGCCTGGTGGAAGGAATTCAACGATCCGGTCCTCGACCGGATAATCGACCGCGCCTACGGCGCGAACCTCTCACTGAGAGTCGCCGGCGTTCGGGTGCTCGAAGCCCGCGCCCAGTTGGGCATTGCCGTTGGAGGCCTTTATCCCCAGACCCAGCAGGCGACCGGCTCGCTCGCCTTCAACCGCACGAGCGAAGTCTCGCCCTCCTCGGCCGCGTCCCTGGGCGGCCTCCAGCAGCAACACAGTTACTGGCAGGACCAGGGAAACTTCAACATCTCGTGGGAACTGGACTTCTGGGGCAAGTTCCGGCGTGCGGTCGAGTCTGCCGACGCGGG
Source organism: Syntrophobacteraceae bacterium (assembly GCA_049300095.1). GTDB lineage: Bacteria > Desulfobacterota > Syntrophobacteria > Syntrophobacterales > Syntrophobacteraceae > SbD1. The sequence continues at coordinate 5,925 of JBAQYM010000300.1, read as the reverse complement.
GCTGCTCGCGGCCGTCGCCGACTATGACAGCACGCTGGTAGGGCTTACGGCGGATGCGGCCAGCACCTACATCCGGATCCGCACGCTCGAAAAGAGGCTAGCGATTGCCCGGCAAAACGCGGACACCCAGGCCGAGAGCCTGCTTCTCGCCGAGACGCGGTTCAAGGGCGGGGTCACCTCCGAGCGTGACGTCGAGCAGGCGAGAACGGCCCTCTACAATACCCTCGCGACCATCCCCGGGCTCGAGGCCCAGCTTCGGCAGGCCAAAAACGCCCTGTGCGTCCTCATGGGGCTTCCGCCCGACGATTTGGCAGGGTTTCTCGAAGGCCCGGGCGAAATTCCCACCCCGCCGCTCCAGGTTGCCGTCGGGATCCCCGCCGATCTCATCCGGCGTCGCCCCGACCTGAGGAGCGCCGAGTTCCAGGCCGCCGCGCAGTCGGCCCGAATCGGCATCGCCAAGGCCGACCTCCTGCCCGCTTTTTCCCTCACCGGGTCCTTCGGCCTTCTGTCATCGAGCGTCGGCACATTCAGCCTCGCGGACATGTTCACCATGAAGGCGGGGACGGTTACGACCGGCCCCGGGTTCCAGTGGAACATTCTGAACTATGGAAGAATTACCAACGCCGTGCGCGTCGAGGACGCCAAGTTTCAGGAGCTTCTGATCTCGTATCAGGACACCGTCCTGAGGGCGCAGCAGGAAGTCGAGGACTCGCTCGCGGGCTTTCTGCGGGCGCAGGAGACCGCCGATTACCTTGCCCAGAGCGCCCTGGCGGCGCAAAGGTCCCTCGATCTCGCCTTCATTCAGTATCGGCAGGGCAGCACCGATTTCACGACGGTCCTCGTCGCGCAGCAGGCCCTTCACGTAACTCAGGACAGCTTCGCGAACGCCCTGGGAAATATTTCCGGTAATCTGGTTTTGGTCTACCGCGCACTCGGCGGCGGGTGGCAGATACGCGAGGGGCGGGATTTTGTCCCCGAGGAGATAAAGGCGGCAATGGCGAAGCGGACCAACTGGGGGAATCTGCTCACACCCGCCTCGCATACGCCACCCGCCGACACCCCGGGGCCCACGGTGCGGTGGCCGGATTGGTAGGCCCGCGGGTTTGCTGGGTTCCGCTCCGCTCAACCCAACCTACATACTTCCCCGCGGCTTTCCATCGGTTCGGGCAGTCCGGGCGGGGGTCAACCCCGCCCCTACACATCAGTGGCGGATCTCATGCCGTCGTTTAAGCGTAGGGGCGGGGTTGACCCCCGCCCGGACTGCCCGAAGCGGAACGGCCGATCGTCTCGAACGTATGTGGGTTGAATCCGCGCTCAAGAAAGGACCCGTGGCATGGGCGAAAGCCCGCCAAGCAAAAGGAACCGACATTAAGCGGGCGAGACCCGATAATGACTTTTGCCGAACCCGGCTAAAATTCGGAGCTGATTTCGATGGATTGCAAACCTGTCGCACCATTTCGCAAAGTCCCGGCCGCGGCGGCCTGGGTGTTGCTCCTCGCCGCCCTGCCGCTCGTATTGGCCTGTGAGAGAAAACCCGCCCAGGGGCCTCCGCCCGTCCAGAAGGTGACGGTAAGCACGCCGATCCGCCGGAGTCTGACAGATTTTCTCGAGCTTACCGGGACCACCCAGGCAATCAACACGGTGCAACTCCGGGCGCGGGTCGAGGGGTACCTGGACAAGGTCCTGTTTAAGGACGGCGATATGGTGAAGAAGGACCAGCCGCTGTTTATCATCCAGCAAAACACCTACCAGTCCAGGCTCCAGCAGGCGGAGGGGAACGTCCTGGCGCAGAGGGCGCGCATCGATCACGCGAAAAACGAGCTGGCCCGCTTCACGAATCTCTACAACCAGAAAGCGGCGGCACAAACCGATGTCGAAAACTGGCGGTTCGAGCGCGATTCCTCGCAGGCGGCCCTCATGACGGCCGAGGCGCAAAGGGACCTCGCAAAGTACGACCTCGCCTACACGACGGTCCTGGCGCCCTTCGACGGCCGGATCGACCGCAGGCTGAGAGATCCGGGAAATGTCGTGGGGTCTGGCGAGAGCACGGTCCTGGCCGAGATATCGCAGATCGACCCGCTATACGTCTATTTTAACGTCGGCGAAACGGACCTCACGCGCCTGATGCAAGTCCCGGAGAGCAATCCGGTGGGAGGGAGGGCCGGGAAACTCCCCGTCCAGCTCGGGCTCACGGGCGAACAGGGGTATCCGCATGACGGCTACCTGGACTTCGCCGCCACGAGCGTCACCCCGACGACGGGGACTTTGCTCTTGCGCGGCGTTTTTCCCAACCGGGACGCGAAGATGCTTCCGGGGCAGTTTGCCCGTGTGCGCGTGCCGGTCGGGGCGGAGAGATCGCTCCCGCTCGTGCCCGTGGTGGCTCTCGGCTACGATCAGTTGGGCCCCTATGTGCTGGTGGTAAACGACCGGAATGTCGTGGAGCGGCGCAACGTGAAAACGGGGGCGACACGGGAAGGATACATCGCGATCGAGGAAGGCCTGAACGATAACGAACGGGTGGTCGTTAACGGCCTTCTGCGCGCGGCGCCCGGCCGGCCGGTAGACCCCGTACAGGGAGAGGCCGGAAAAGAGCCCCCCGGCGGGAAGCAATCCGGCGGCGGCGAAAAGGGGCCGGGCAAATGATTTCCCAGTTTTTCATCGAGCGGCCCATATTCGCGAACGTGATTGCCGTCGTGACGATCATCATCGGTTTGGTGTGCCTCTACCGCCTTCCGGTTGCGCAGTACCCGCAGATCGTCCCGCCCACCATCCAGGTCTCGACCCGCTATCCGGGCGCGAGCGCCGAAGTGATCGCGGCGACCATCGGGGTCCCGATCGAACAGGCGGTAAACGGCGTCGAAAACTCGATCTACATGTCCTCGACCAGTTCCAGCGACGGCTCCTATACCCTGACCATCACCTTCAACGTCGGGAGCGACCTTACCACTTCGCTCGCGCTGGTTCAGAACCTTGTCAACGGCGCCCTCGCACAGCTTCCGGGGGGCGTGCAGGAGCAGGGGGTGACGATCCGGAAGGTCTCGCCCAATATCCTGCTCGTGGTAAGCCTCTACGCCGAGGATGATCGATTCGACGAGGCGTATCTTTCCAACTATGGCGTCATAAACCTCCAGTACCCCCTTGCGCGCATTCCCGGTGTGGGCCAGGTAAGGGTCTTCGGCGCGGGCCCCTACAGCATGAGGGTGTGGCTCGACCCGGCGAAAATGGAGGCTTTCAACCTTACCACGACGGACGTCCTTGCGGCAGTGAGGGGCCAGAACGTCCAGGTGGTCGCGGGGCAACTCGGAGCGCCGCCGGTGCCCCCGGAACAGCCGCTTCAGTTTACGATCAACGCCCTGGGGCGGCTATCGGATGCCGGCGAGTTCGAGGACATCATCGTCAAGACCGGGACCGGCCCCGCCCCGCGGATCGTGCGGGTGCGGGATGTCGCCCGCGTGGACCTCAGCCAGCAAAACTACAGCAATTACGCGAACGTCACCGGCCACAGGTCCGCGCAGGTGATAATCTTCGCCCTTCCCGAGGCCAACGTGATCGCTGTTGCCGACAAGATATACAAGGCGATGGAGGAGATGAGCGGGCAGTTTCCGGATGGCCTGAGCTACCTGATCCGGTTCGATACGACGACATTCGTGCGGCAGGCGATCTCGGCGGTCTATGAGACCCTGTTCATAGCCGGCTTCCTCGTGCTCGTCGTCATACTCGTGTTCCTGCAGAGCATGCGGGCCATGCTGGTCCCGGCCACCACCGTTCCCGTGACCATCATCGGGGCCTTTATCGCCATGCAGGCGCTCGGTTTCACGGTAAACCTCATGACCCTTTTCGCGCTGATCCTGGCGATCGGGATCGTGGTCGACGACGCCATCGTCATCGTCGAGGGCAGCTCGTACCACATCGAGAAGGGATTGCCGCCCAAGGAAGCCACCATCAAGGCGATGCGCGAACTGACGGGCCCGGTCATGGGAATCACCCTGGCCCTGGTCGCGGTTTTTCTTCCGGCGGGTTTTCTGCCCGGCATCACCGGCCAGATTTTTCGCCAGTTTTCGCTGGTGATCGCCGCAACGGCGGTAATCTCGGCCATAAACGCCCTGACCCTCAAACCCGTGCAGTGCGCAACCTGGCTGAGGCCCCATGAGGGAAAGCCCCCCAACTGGTTCTACCGGGGGTTCAACCGGTCGTTTCGGGCCGTGAGGGACGTATACATGGCGATCGTTACCTGGATGGTCGCCCGGCCCGTGACGATGTTCTTCGTTTTTGCCGTGATCATCAACGTGGCGTTCTGGGGATTTCTGAGCCGCCCGACCGGATTTCTTCCCACCGAGGACCAGGGTTACGGCATCCTGATGTCACGCCTTCCCGAGGGCGCATCGCAGCCGCGGGGGCGCGAGGTGGCCGGTAAAATCAACACCGCGCTCGAGAAATCTCAGGGCATCAAGGGCTGGGTGACCATAGGGGGCTTTTCGATCCTGGACGGCGCGAATGTGTCCAATATTTCGACCACCTTCGTGGTCTACAAGGACTGGAAGGACCGTCCCGACCTGGACCAGGACAAACTCATAGGCGGCCTTTACCGCGAGCTGAGCCAGATCCAGGAAGCGCAGGTCCTGGTGCTGATCCCCCCGCCTATTCGTGGACTGGGGCAGACGGGCGGCTTCCAGATGATGGTGGAAGACCGCGGGAGCCTGGGCCTTGCCGAGCTTCAGCAGGCGACAAACGAACTTGTGCGGGCGGGGAATTCCGATCCGACCATGCAAAGGCTCGCCACCACGTTCAGCACCGGCAGCCCGCAGCTCTATCTCGACATCAACCGCACCAAGGCCCAGGCGCTCCAGGTGCCGCTGATAAACGTCTTCGAAACGCTCCAGGCATACCTGGGCTCATCGTTTGTGAACCTGTTCAATAAATTCAACCAGGTGTTCCAGGTCTACATCCAGGCCGACAGCCGCTACCGCCTCGATCCCCGCGACATCAGGAACCTGTGGGTGCGAAACCTCGCGGGCGAGATGGTGCCCCTGGGGACCCTTCTCGAGGTGCGGAAGACGCTGGGTCCCGAGCTGATCACCCGGTACAATCTCTACCCGGCGGCGGCCGTCTTCGGCTCGGCCGCTCCCGGATACAGCTCCGGCGAGGCCCTGGCGACCATGGAGCGGTTGGCCGGCAACACCCTGCCCCGGGGCGTATCGTATGACTGGACCTCGACGAGCTACCAGGAAAAAGAGGTCGGCTACCAGGCCTACCTGATATACGCCCTCTCGATCATCCTGGTCTACCTGGTGCTGGCCGCCCTCTATGAAAGCTGGACCTCCCCGGCCGCGATCATCCTGGTCGTGCCCGTCGCCCTGGTGGGGGTCCTTCTCGCGCTGCTCGCCCGAGGGTTCGACAACAATCTCTACACGCAGGTGGGGCTGGTGCTGCTGATCGCCCTGGCGAGCAAGAACGCCATCCTGATCGTGGAATTCGCGCGCGACCTCCACCGCGACGGCATGCCCATCGCCGAGGCTGCCATCGAGGCGACCCGCCGCCGGTTCCGCCCGATCGTCATGACCTCGTTTGCCTTCATCATGGGGGTGGTGCCGCTGCTGATCGCCTTCGGGGCCGGCGCCGCGAGCCAGCGCGCCATCGGCACGGTCGTCTTCGGCGGCATGATCTCCTCGACCCTTCTTGCCATCCCGTTCGTGCCGGTATTCTACGTCATATTCGAGACAATCGGCGAGCGTCTGGGGAAATTGCGGAGGAAGTAGGGGGCTGTGGCTTGATTGCGGAAGTAGGAGGGGCTGTTGCTTGGTTGCTGAGGAGGTAGCAGTGACTGTGGCTTGATTGCGGGGTTCCTGAAGAATCTCTTTGCTTCGGGCAGTCCGGGCGGGGATCAAGGGGCTGTTGCCCAAAGAAATATTCAGGCTGCGCGACCAT
>JBAQYM010000299.1:0-1731 GCA_049300095.1 Syntrophobacteraceae bacterium | reverse complement strand
GCCGGATATGCCTTAAATGACCCGAATCAGCCCTAGCAGGGTGTTGAAAAAGGGGTCCCTCCCTTTGGGCAGTCCGGGCGGGGATCAACCCCGCCCCTACGAGGTGGTGATAATTCGTTTCGCGGACGGGCGTAGGGGCGGGGTTGATCCCCGCCCGGACTGCCGGGAGAAGTGGGGTCATTCCAAACCCGGACCTCCAGCCTGAACTGACCTGCCCGCGAAAGCTTTCTTCAACACCCGTTCGGAGCCGTCAGCGTGAATAGCGAAGAAACAAGGACCCCCGAACACCCCGGCAAGCTTCCAAAACCTCCCTGGATTCGCGTCCGCATCCCGTCCGGAGAGAGTTTTGAGAAGGTCCGCGCGCTCGTAAAAGAAACGAAGCTCCACACGGTTTGCGCCGAGGCCCTGTGCCCCAATCTTGGCGAATGCTGGGGCAGGGGGACGGCGACGTTTATGATCCTTGGAGGCGTTTGCACGAGGGACTGCCGGTTTTGCGGCGTCCGGACGGGCGAGCCGGAGGAAGTCAGGTGGGACGAGGCGCGCGAGGTGGCGGAAGCCGTCTCTTTGATGAAGCTCAAACACGCGGTCATCACCTCCGTTACGCGCGACGATCTGCCGGACGGCGGGGCGGGGCTGTTTGCCGAAACCATCCGGTCGATTTCCGGGAATGTCCCCGGATGCGGGGTCGAGGTGCTCGTTCCCGATTTTCAGGGAAATCCTTCGTCGATCCAAACGGTCGTCGAAGCCCGCCCGCGCATATTCGGCCACAACATCGAAACGGCGCCGCGCCTCTATCCCCGGGTAAGGGCGCAGGCCGATTATCGCCGCTCGCTCCAGGTGCTCGCGACGGCGCGGGCCGGGGATGCCGCCGTGCTGATAAAATCGGGAATCATGGTGGGCCTTGGCGAATCCCGCGACGAAATACTCGAAGTGTTGGTCGACCTCAGGGGCGTGGGATGCGAGGTCCTCACCATCGGCCAGTACCTCAGTCCGACTCGCTCCCATTTTCCGGTCTTCCGTTACTACCCGCCGAAAGAATTCGACGCGCTCAAAAGCGAGGCCCTGGCGCTCGGCTTCCGGCACGTGGAATCGGGGCCGCTCGTGCGCAGTTCCTACCATGCCGACGCCCAGGCGGCGGCACTGTGAACCTATGCCGGCTCACCGGCGCTCGAAATGACTTTGACTAATGCCTGAGAGCCAAGGGGCATTATCCGGCAGAGGACGCCTATCAGGATGAACGACGAACCCATAGAGTTCCCCATAGAAGACTCGATCGACCTGCATACGTTCAGACCGGGTGAGGTGAAGGACCTGGTGCAGGATTACATCGAGGCCGCATCCGACAAGGGTTTTGAAGAGGTGAGGATAATTCACGGGAAGGGAACGGGCGTGCTTGCCGAGATCGTCCGCTCCGTTTTGAAAAAACATCCGCTGGTGGCATCGTTCAGGCAGGCCGACGCGACGTCCGGAGGCTGGGGCGCAACCGTGGCCGTACTCCGCAAAAAAGACCCCGGCCGCCGGTAACCCGCAAGGCCGGCATCCGACCTCCGGTAACCCGCAAGGCGGCATCCGACCTCCTACACCTGACTCCAATACGATTCCTTTAAGGTGGCGGAAGAGACCGTGCCACGACGGGCAGGTGTGGCCAAAACAGGGCAGAGGTCTCCCCTCCCTTGGCGGGAGGGGCTGGGGGAGGGGGTCGTAAGTACTTGAAAATTCAACACCCTCCCC
>JBAQYM010000298.1:0-21207 GCA_049300095.1 Syntrophobacteraceae bacterium | reverse complement strand
GCGGGGATCAACCCCGCCCCTACGGACCTTGGGCGGGCCGGGGCCCGCCAGTCGGGTCGTAGGGGCGGGGTTGATCCCCGCCCGGACCGCGGGAAGCGTCGTGATCGTAGGTTGGGTTAAGCGGAGCGAAACCCAACAAATCATGACACGTCACAAGGATCCGTTGGGTTTCGCTCCGCTTCACCCAACCTACATTCTGGGCAAGGATGATTCTAAAACCGCTGTATCGCCGCCTTGCCCATCAACCCGGTCGGCCGGAAATAGAGGATTAAAAGCAACAGCACGAAGGCCGATGCGTCTTTGAGGCCCGAGGAGAGAAAACCCACCCCGAGGGCCTCGAGTATTCCCAGGAGAATGCCCCCGTAGATCGCCCCCCAGGAACTTCCGAGACCGCCGATCATGGCCGCGCAAAACCCCTTGAGCCCGAGGGTCATTCCCATATCGAAGCTGCTCATGCTGATCGGAGCGATGAGCGCGCCGCCTATGCCACCCATGGCCGCGCTCATCGCAAAGGCGAGCAGCACCATGGTGTCGGTCGATATTCCGACAATCCCGGCGGCCTTCTTGTTGATGGCGGTGGCGAGCATCGCCCTGCCGGTAAGGAATTTCTTGTAGAAAATGTGGAGCCCGATCACGACCAGAAGCGTCAGGGCGAGGACCCAGATGCTCTGCGGAAGGAGCGTCGCCCCGATAATATCGATCGGCGGGTGGCTCGAATAGGATGGAGCGCTGTGCGAGTCTTTTCCCCACACGAGCATGGCGATCCCGCGCACCAGTATGGAAGCCCCCACCGTGATGATAACCAGGACGATCGGATGCGGCTTCCGCACGCTGCGAATTGCCAGGCGTTCAAGGAGCAGGCCCGCCGCCGCGGTCACGGCCACCGACCCCGCAAACGCTACGGGAAGAGGGAGCTTGAGACCCTTCCAGAACGAGATCAGGCTCAGCGCGCCGACCATGACGAACTCGCCGTGGGCGAAATTGATGAGCCCCGTGCTGCTGTAGAGCATGGAAAAACCGAGGGCGATCACCGCGTAGACCGCTCCGTTGGTTATTCCGGAAAAAAGGTACTGGAGGAATTCCTGCATCAAGTTCCGCCTGATTTTTGCCGAATTCCCGTCCGGAAATCCGGTCTTCATGCCGACGGCTTAGGGGCTATAGCCCAAATCCACGAAAGCGAAGAAGCAGCGTTAAGGCCTATAGGGGTCTCCCCTCCGAGATATCCTCCGGGTACGGTTAGAAACCCGGCCAGTGTTAAGGCCTATAGGGGTCTCCCCTCCCTTGGCGGGTGGGGCAGGGGGTGGGGGTCGTAAGTACTTGAAAATTCAACACCCTCCCCTAACCCCTCCCATCGAAGGGAGGGGCACTCACGTCCGGCTGCATGGTCGCGCAGCCTGAATATTTCTTTGGGCAACAGCCCCTCGACCCCGCCCCTACGCCTGTTTGTCGTCCATCGCGAGGGCGGGGGTCAAACCCGCCCGGATTGTTTGTCATTGCGCCGTAGGGGCGGGGTTTATCCCCGCCCGGACCCACCACGGGTAAAACCCCGCCGTTACTTCAGCAACTGCCACTTGCCGCCTTTGATCACAACCATCACGAAGGCGTCGTCTCCGAGCCCGTTGTGGTCCTGCGGGGTGAAGGTGAAGGTGCCGGTCACTCCCGCAAAGCCCTTGATCTTTTCCACGTTCGCCGCGATCTTTTTCTTGTCGCCTTCGGTCCCCTTAAGCGCCTCGGCCAGGAGGTTCACGCCGTCAAAGGCATAGCCGCCGAAGCCGGAAACCGGCATCGAGTAGCGTTTCTCGAACTCGGCCGTGTAGCTCGCGAGCACCGCTTTCTGGCGATCCGTATCGGGCAGTTGCGGGGTTACGAGGATTTTGCCCGTCGGGAGCAGGATGCCCTCGGCCGCCGATTCGGCCAGCTCGATAAATTTGGGCGATGCGACCCCGTGGCTCTGGTAGAGAGGGATCTTGATGTTCATCTGGACCACGTTGCGGGCGATCACCGCCGGTCCCGGATTGGTCCCCCAGCAGACGATGGCCTCGGGCTGCGCCGCCCTGATCTTGGCAAGCTGCGCCGTAATGTCGGTGTCTTTTGCGCCGAAGGTCTCGGCAAGAACGATCTGGATGCCGAACTTCGAGGCCTGGGCGGTCAACTGTTCCTTGCCGGATTCGCCGAAGGCGTTTTCAACCGTAAGAATTCCGATCTTTTTTATATTCGCCTTCTGAATGTGTTTGTAGATGGCCGCGACCGCCAGGACGTCGTTTTGGGCCGTCTTGTAGACCAGCGGCTTTACGGGCTCGGTGATCTTGATTCCCGCCGCGCAGCTTATCAGGGGGACCCCCGCCTTTTCGACCACCGGGATTATGGCGAGGGTCGTCGGCGTGAGGCTCGGCCCCACGATGGCGATCACGCCGTCCTTGCTGGCAAGCTTCTGGACCGCGAGGACCGCCTTGGTCGGGTCCCCTTCGTCGTCGTAGATCACCGCTTCGAGCTTGCGGCCGTCGATTCCGCCCTTGGCGTTAATCTGCTCGACGGCCATCTCCATGCTCTTTTTTTCGGGGTCGCCGAGAAACGAGCTTGAACCGGTTATCGAGAAAATGCCGCCGATCTTGTACGGTTCCGCTCCCCAGCTCCGCCCGGGCAAAAGTGTACCGATCACGAGCGCCGCCGCCGCGAGCGCGCAAACTACCGTGGTCCTCGCCGTTTTCATCTCATTTCTCCTGAAGAACTGCTCACTGTTCACTCTTCACTGCTCACTCATCACTCTTCACCGCCCCGGTCTACATCGAGTAAAGCTTTTCACCCTCGATCACCTTGACGCCGTTTTCCTTGAGGAACCTCAACGCCTCCTCGAGGTTGTCGAAGCGGAAGATAATGACCGCGTTTTCCCCGCTTTGCTGGACGAAGGCGTACATGTACTCGACGTTTACGTCGGCTTTCTGCAAAATTCGAAGGATGTGGTGAAGCCCGCCGGGCTGGTCCGAAACCTCGACCGCGACCACGTCGGTCTTGCCCACCGTGAACCCGTGCGCCTTGAGTTCGCTCTTGGCCTTCTCGTTGTCGTTTACGATCAGGCGCAGGATCCCGAAATCGGAAGTGTCCGCGAGCGAGAGCGCCCGGATGTTGATCCGCGCCTCGGCAAGGATTCTGGTGACCTCCGCAAGCCTGCCCGCCTTGTTTTCCAGGAAAACCGAAATCTGCTCGACATGATCCATGAGTGATATCCTCCTCTGGCTTCGCGCTCCGGGCGGGGGTCAACCCCGCCCCTACGCCCCTCTGCCGTCCATCGCGCGGGCGGAGGTCGATCCCGCCCCATCGAGCGCCGGACGCGTTAGATTTTGCGTTTGTCGATCACCCTTTGGGCCTTGCCCTCGCTCCGGGCTATGCTCTTGGGCTCGACCAGCTTGACCTTGGCCGATACCCCCAGGTATTCCTTGATGTTCTTGGCAATCTTTTTCTCGATGCTTTGCAGTATGCGCACCTCGTCGGAGAAGGCCCCCTCGCCGATCTCGACCATTACGGTCAGGGTGTCGAGGTTGTCCTCGCGGTCCACCACGAGCTGGTAGTGCGGTTCGACCTCCTTCATCTCCATGAGCACGCTTTCGATCTGCGAGGGGAACACGTTCACCCCGCGGATGATGAGCATGTCGTCGGTGCGGCCGCTCACTTTTTTCATGCGGACAAACGTGCGCCCGCAGACGCAGGGTTCGCGGTCGAGCGAGGTGACGTCGCGCGTGCGGTAGCGGATAATGGGGAAGGCCTCCTTGGTGATCGAGGTGAAGACCAGCTCGCCCTGGGCGCCGTTTGGCAGGACCTCGCCCGTTTCCGGGTGTATGATCTCGGGGATGAAGTGGTCTTCGAAGACGTGCAGGCCGTGCTTGGCTTCGAGGCACTCGATGGACACCCCGGGTCCGATGACCTCGCTCAGCCCGTAAATGTCGATGGCGTCCAGGTGGAGTTTCTTCTCGATCTCGGAGCGCATCTCCTCGGACCAGGGTTCCGCGCCGAAAATGCCGGATTTGAACTTGAGGTCCTTGAAGTCCACGCCCATCTCGGCGGCGGCTTCGCCCAGGTGCAGCGCGTAGGAGGGCGTGCAGGTAAGGATCGTCGGGCCGAAGTCTTTCATTATGAGAATCTGGCGCTTGGTGTTGCCGCCCGAGATGGGGATGACCGAAGCCCCGAGGCGCTCGGCCCCGTAATGGATCCCGAGGCCGCCCGTAAACAGGCCGTAGCCGTACGCGTTGTGGATAATGTCGCCCCGGCCCGCGCCGCCCGCCGCCAGGGCCCGCGCCATGAGCTCGGCCCAGGTCTGGATGTCGCGCGCGGTGTAGCCCACGACCGTGGGTTTTCCAGTGGTGCCCGACGAGGCATGGATCCGCACGACGTTATCCATCGGGACGGCGAACATCCCGTAGGGGTAGTTGTCGCGAAGGTCCTGCTTCGTGGTGAAGGGCAGGCGCCTGAGGTCCCCGAGGGTCTTGATGTCCCCGGGCTTTACCCCGGCTTCGTCGAAGTTTTTGCGGTAGAAGGGCACCGTCGCGTAAACCCGTTCCACCGTCTCGCGCAGGCGGCGCAATTGGATGGCCTCGAGCGCCTCGCGAGGCAGGGTTTCGAACTCCATGTTGTAGATCATCTTGCCCGGACTCCTCTATGTGAGAATGCGGCTCCAGCAAAACAGCGCAACAAAAAAGGCCGTGGATGCCAAAATCCACAGCCCCTCAAAAACAGAAAAACCATGGTTTCGGCCGGCGCCGCCCACCCATGGTTGATTTTCGCGCTCAGTTAAGGTTCAGGCTACTTCGCTCCACGGGCAGGCTCTCAAAAGGAGAACCAGCTAAAAAACCAGAAGCTAAAGTAGAAGAACCGGCCGCGCATAATCGCCCCCAATCCCAGCGTTATAATATCTTGTCATCCATAAAGGATGGAGGCCGCGTTGTCAATAAAAATCGGATCAAAAATACAAACTTAGGCCGCTCCGGCAAATCATGTGGGCCGTGTGAAACAGAGTCGGATATCCGCCCGCCCGCGCAGAGCCGGTCAATCGCACCTGTTGTGGCGTGGTCTCCCGACCGCTTTCGGTCCCGGCGGCCGCTCCGAATCCTCCTTCATGATCTCGACAGCCATTTCGGCGGCTGTTCTGGCTTCCTTTACCGCTTCGTCAGGGGTTTTGCCGTATCCGGAAATGCCCGGAAACTCAGGGATAACGGCAATGTAGCCATCATCTTCGTCGCTCCAGCCAATATCGAAGCTATATTGGAACACGGCTAATCCTCCAACTATCCACCCCGCCATCCGGTGGAAGCCCCTATTTCCCCTGCTTCTCCCCAATTCCGGCCGCCTGCCGGGTGCGCTCAAGTTCCTGTTCCAGCAGCGCGGAGGCGGGATAGCTTCCCGGGGCGTCCACGGCCTTCGCATACATTTCGGCCGCCCTGGCGTAGTCTTTGCCGGCGGCGTAAATCCGGCCGATATTCCACTGCGCTTCGCGATCCAGCCCCGCAAGGCCCGCCCCTTTCAGGTCCGTCCATTCCTTGACCGCCTGGTCGGGCTTGCCCGCGGCTTCATAAGCGTAGGCAAGCTGATACTGGATGAGCGGCTTGAGGCCGTGGCCGGGAGGGATGGCCTTCAACGCCTCGGATGCGGTCTTGATCGCGTCGTCGTAACGCTTGGTTTCGAAATACGCCTTTGCAAGCTCGACCTTTGCGAGGAGCGCCGTTTGCGTTCCCTTCTGTGCGGATATAAACTTCTGCAGATCCGGGATCAGCTTTTGCCATTCCTCGGGCGCCATTGTCCCTTCGGCGGCAAGCTTCGAGGCCAGCGGCGCGTAAGCGGACCGGGCGCTGTTTTCACTGTAAGTCTGATAGGCGTTCATCCCCCACGCCGAGATGACGGCAAAAAGAATCGCCGCCCCCACTATGACAATCCGGGAATAGTTCTTCTCGGCCCATATCTTCACCTGCTCGACATAGGTGTCCTGCGCGGGAGCGATTTTTGCCGCCACTTTCTTGGAAGGTTTTATCTTCTTTGCGCCCAAAGGGAACTCCTTTATGAGGTTTTATTCCAAAAAGTCAAAATTCGACGGGGCCGAGGCCCACTTTATCGATATTTCCTTCGAAACCGGCCCGCAACCCTCCGCGCCGGCGGGGGACCCGGCTACTCGATGTTTTGCGCCTGCTCCTTGAGCTTGCCGATCTCGGTCTTCATCCGGACGACCGCCCGCACGGTGTCGAGGTCGGTTGTCTTCGACCCGATGGTGTTTGCCTCCCGGTGAAGTTCCTGGATGATAAAATCGAGCCTCCGGCCGTCGGCGGCCTTCGGGCCGGGAAGAAGGTCCTCGATCTGGTCGAGGTGGCTGCCGAGCCGCACGATTTCCTCGTTTATGTCGGAGCGGTCGACCAGGAAGGCGATTTCCTGGAGGAGCCTGTTTTCATCCGGCTCGGTGCCCCCGAGAAGCTGCTTGAGCCGTTCTTCGAGCTTGGTCTTGTAATCCTGGCGAACCAGCCCGGCGCGCTCGCGCACCACCGCCAGGTCGGACCTTAGCGCCGCGATGCGGGCCAGAAGATCCTTTAGCAGCGACTCGCCTTCCAGCGCGCGCATCCGCCGCACCTGGTCGAGCGCCTCCGCAACCGCCTCCGACACGAGCCCCTGGAGCGCCTCGCTGTCGATCACCGCCTCCGGCGTCTCGTAGATATGCGGGATGCGGAGCAAGTGATCGAGCTTGGGCGCCTCGGTCTTGCCGATCTGCAGGTGGACTTCCTCGAGCTGCGTCCAGTAGTAGCGGGCGAGTTCCAGGCTTATCCGGGGCGCCTTCCGCCTGATGTCGGTGGTTTCTATCTGAATCGAGGTATCGATCCGGCCGCGCCGGAATTTCTCCGAAATGGTCTTCCTGCACAAGTCCTCGAATTCAAAGAAATTTTTGGGCAGGCGCACCGATATGTCGAGCTGCCGCCCGTTGAGGGCGCGCATCTCGACGCTCACGGAATACCCCGCCCCCTCTTTGCGGCTGCGGCCAAATCCTGTCATGCTGTAGATCAAGTGAGACCTCCTTGGGTCGGGTGGTTCGGTCAAATTCAGAGCAAAATGTGGATCGAAATGTAATGGATCGAAATGTAGGTTGGGTTAAGCGGCAGCGAAACCCAACAGTTCTTTATCCCCTGGCACAAATTGTTGGGTTTCGCCCCTTGTTGGGTTTCGCCCCTTGTTGGGTTGCGCCCCGCTTAACCCAACCCAACCTACAAGGCTCATCGCGGCTGCAAGCCGCTCCCACAGGTCGATCTCTACCGGTCAAACACCGGCGGCCGGATATCCGCGGACCCGTGTTCATGGATCATGACGCTCAGAGCCCCGGCAGCGCCCCGTCCCGCTGATACCTGAGTTTTTTTCGAAGGACCCCGAGAAGGTGGATAAACTCGGGTTCCCGGTAATCCGGGTATGTCCACGGAAGCGGCCGGTAGGCGCCCTTCTGGTACATCAGGGTGAGGTCCGCGTAAATGCCTTCCCGCAGGTAGATCCGGTGCGTGAAGTTCTTGCCCGTGGCCAGCACGAAGCGCTCTTCGCTGAGAATTCCCGGGTCGATATTAACCCGCCTGCCGCCGCCGAGGGAAAATTCCTCCTCAAGCTCGTTCGTTCGAAGCTTGATGTCGGGCAGGGACACGGCCGGGACGGGATCGAAAAAAGCCGCCGTCTGCCTCCGGATGCCCGAACCCATTTCGCCGTCGTAGTAGGTGGTGTACAGGAAGGCCCCGGGAGCGGAGAGATAATCCAACTGCCCGAAAAGCCCCTCAAGCCGACGCAACGCCTCGATCTCCAGGGCGAAATCGCGGAAAAGAAAGCGCATTATCAGCTTGGCCGGCAAAGGCTCTTTGGGTCGGCTCATTTTGTTCAAACCGGTGGTTGGATGTTGAATGTTGGATGTTGGTTGTTATTAGATGTTGGTTGTTGGATGTTGGATAATTGGGCGCCCGATCCCGGGTGCGTCATCGTTCCCACGTTCCGCGCGCTGTCGCCCAAAGCACAGGTCCCTTCCAGGGTGCGGATTAAAACCAGATGCATTCGAGACGGTCGATTCTAACCCTTCCGGCAGTCCGGGCGGGGATCAACCCCGCCCCTACGCTCACACGACGGCATCAGGCCCACCCTAAATCCGTAGGGGCGGGGTTGATCCCCGCCCGGACCGCCGGAGTCGTGATCTTCTTCAACAACGCTTCACTCGGGCAACTGTTCGCCAATCCAGCATCCAGCATCCAGCATCCAGCATCCAGCATCCAGCATCCGCCCTCCCGCATCAACTCCTATCGAGCGCATCGAGAAGCTGGGAGGCGGAAACGGCGGCGGTGCCCAGTTCGGCGACGACGATCCCGGCGGCGATGTTTGCCAGGACGGAGGCGTCGACCACCGGCAGGCCGGCCGCGGTCCCGAGCGCAAGCACGGCGGCCACGGTGTCCCCGGCCCCCGTGACGTCATAGACCTTTCGCGCAAGCGTGGGGATGTGGACGGCTTTCCCGCCGTTTCGAAAAATGCTCATGCCGTCCTTGCCGCGCGTAATGAGCAGGTTTTCGCATTCGAGCTTGCGGAGGAGCTTTCTGCCCGCGGCGTTGAGGCCCCGCTCATCGTCAATGGCTATGCCCGACATTCGGGCGGCTTCGTGATGATTGGGGGTAACGATGGTAAATTTGCGGTACAGCCTGAAATTCTCGATCTTCGGATCGACGACGACCGGGACCTTCCCGGCGCAAATCGCGCGGAGTTCATCCACCATGGGGGCGCAGACCACCCCCTTGGCGTAATCGGAGATGACCACCACGTCGCTCCCGGAGAGGCTCTCCCGTATGAACCGCATCAGGCGTCCGGCGGACTCGGGCCCGGGCGGGCGGCGGCTTTCGAGATCGTATCGCACGACCTGCTGGTTTCGGGCTATTATCCGGGTCTTGACCGAGGTCGGGCGGCCCTTTTCCTCGATAATGCCCTCCACGGGGACCGATTTTTCCCGAAAGAGGCCGACCAGTTCCGCCCCCGCGGCGTCGTCGCCGATCAGCCCCGCGGTAAGAGGCGTCGCGCCGAGGCTTGCCAGGTTATGCACCACGTTTGCCGCGCCGCCCAGGCATTTTGTCTGCCTGTGCACCTCGACGACCGGCACCGGCGCTTCGGGGGAAATCCGGCGCACCTCTCCCCAGATGAAAATATCCAGCATCAGGTCCCCTATCACCAGGACCCTCAGACCGGAAAATTTCTCGACGGCGGAACCGAGGCGGGCTTTGCGTTCGGCGGTAATCGGAAAATCATTGCCCATCGGCGGCCGAAATCCTGTTAATCGAGTCAAACCCAGTGTAGGTTGGGTGAAGCGGAGCGAAACCCAACAAAAACCGGCTGCAAAATTCCCCGTTAATCAAGGGGTTTTGCCTCGTCTATGAGCATGATCGGGATATCTTCCCGGATTCCGTACACGAGCCTGCACTGCTCGCAGACGAGGCCGTTCTTGGCGTTGTCGAGACGCACCGGCCCCTTGCATTTCGGGCACGCGAGAATATCGAGAAGCTCTTTGCTGATTGCCATATAAGGTGTACTCCGTTCCAGGTATTTGGTAGCCGTTCACCGCGGAGACGCAGAGGGCGCGGAGAGTGAGCAGTGAGCAGTGAGCAGTGAGCAGTGAACAGAAAAAACATGTTTCCGCTTGGTCCGCCTCCGCCTTTCCTGTTCACTGGTCACTGGTCACTGGTCACTGGTCACTTCTCGCGGTTTTCTCCGCGTCCTCTGCGCCTCCGCGGTGAACGGCTACTTGATTTTTACTAATCCGGGCGCCTTCAGGCTTCGGGTTCGGCGGCGGCGGCCGGCTTTTCCTCCCGCGGGGCCCCGATCTTTTCCTCCCCGCTCTCGTCCAGGATCTGCCGGAACGTGTCCAGGAGCGTGCGCACGCGGGCCCCAAACTGGATGCGGTGGCGTTTGAGTTCCGAGATTTCCCGGTCCATCTTCATGAGGCGCTCGTTGCCCTCCCGCAGGATCTTTTCCGCCTTCACCTCGGCTTCCGAGACGATCAGCCGGGCTTCCCGCTCGGCGTTGGCCCTCGTTTGCTCGGCGTTTTTCTGAGCGGCCACGAGCACGTTGCGGATGGTCTTCTCGCGTTCCTTGTGCTCGCGGAGTTCAAGCTCATGGGCCTGGAGGTCCCGCTTGAGGTTCTCGTTTTCCGCCTTGAGGCGGCGGAGTTCTTCGATCGTCTCCCCCAGAAACGCTTCGACCTCGCCGGGATTGAGCCCCATCAACCGCGTGCTGAATTTTTTCTGTTCGATGTCGGTGATTTCCATGGAAACTTCCCCGAAGGTTCGTTCGGCGCAACGGAAACGTGGGCGCGGCCGCCGGATGCCTACATTCCGATCGAGTAGGCAAGCTTCATCAGCGTGGGCGGCAGGAACTGATCAAGGAACATAAGCGCCAGGATGACAATCATCGGAGAAAAATCGATCCCGCCCGCAAAGAGCGGCACCATCCTGCGAACGCGGTAGAGCACGGGTTCGGTGACGTTGTAGAGAAAGCGCACGATCGGGTTGTACGGGTCGGGATTCACCCAGGACAGCAGCGCCCGGATAATGATGATCACCATGTAGGCATAGATCACCTTGTCCAGTATGTAGGCGGTTGCCGCGAGAAAATTTGCAATGATGAACATAGATGTCTCCGCTGATAAATTTTAATTCGTGCCGGGATTTCGCCCCGATTGAAACTACTTTTTTTCCCCCGGCCTGTCAATGCTCGACTGGGTGGGGCCGATGTTGGAGGTTGGAAAGCAGATGTTGGAGGTTGGATGTCGGATGGCCGGTGGGGGGCGGAAGGTGGTGGCCGGCGGATAGCGGCGTCTCGTTCCCACGCTGGAGGGGCTGTTGCCCAAACGGCACGTCACTTCCCGTGTGCGGAATCAAACCAAATACATTTGCGAGGGGTCGGTTCTTACCCCTCCGGCAGTCCGGGCGGGGATCAACCCCGCCCTACGCTTCAAAGGAAGGCTCAGTCCTCCTCCAGAATCGTAGGGGCGGGGTTGATCCCCGCCCGGACTGCCGGAAAAGTGAAGGCTTGCCTTTGGAATGTTTTTAGCTTGATCCCTTATCTGCAAAGCGTGCCGTGGTTTGGGCAACAGCCCCTGGAGCGTGGAAACGAGGATGGACTCTCGGTGTCGAACATCCAACATCTGCTTTTTAACATCCGATTGACTATCCGCCGTGTATCGAGTATCGAGCATCCAACATCCAACTACTGGCTTTGAGGATCGAACATCCAACATCCGGCATCCAACATCCAACATCTGTATTTTGTATTTTCATTTCGGGGGTCTTTGCATATGGGCTTATTCGAGGCGGGGGAGTGGGTGTTGCTCACTTCGCAAAAGGGCAAGAAGTGGCTGGTAAAGATCGCGGACGAGAACTATTCCTCCCACCTCGGCGGGGTCAAGCTTGGCGATATAATCGGAAAAGATGAGGGCGACTGGCTGGTGACGACGAAGGGCGCGAAATTGATGCTCTTTCGCCCGACCCTCCAGGACTACATCTTCAACATGAAGCGCCATACCCAGATCATCTACCCCAAGGACCTGAGCGCCATGATCTTCTACGGGGACGTTTACCCGGGCTGCGCGATCCTCGAGACGGGGATCGGTTCGGGCGCGCTGGCACTCACCCTGCTTCGCGCGATGTGTGGCCGGGGAAGGCTCATATCGGTTGAAAAGAGGCCCGAGTTCGCCCAGGGCGCCCGCGAAAACATCAGCCGTTTCTTCGGGGGCGACCCGGAAAACCATTCGATAATCGTCGCGGACATCCAGGACGTGGCGATCACCTGCCCCGTGGACCGCATCTTCGTGGACCTTCCCGAACCCTGGCACGCGGTGGGAAATTTTGCGCGGATGCTGCGGATGGGCGGCCTCCTTGTCAGCCTCAGCCCCAACGTCGGCCAGGTCCAGCTCATGTACCGCGACCTCAAGGCAAACGGGTTCGGCGACATCGTAAATTTCGAGCTGATCCGGCGCGACTGGAAGGTGGACCACCTGCGCGCGCGCCCCCACGACCGCATGGTCGCCCACACCGGCTTTATCACCGTGGCAAAGCGAGTCGCGGCCGCCGGCGCCTTGACCGAATCGGCCGCGGAGACGGCGGAAAACGGCGATGCACCCTATTGTGGCGAGATGATCGAAGGGGCGTAGGAACCCCGGCCCCAAGTATACAGCTATATAATCACAGTGACATATCGAATGCATGGGCCTGACGCAATGGAGCGGGCAATACTATCGTCATTCCCTGTTTGAGTGTCTCTGGGCGGGAATGACGATGTGGCGGTCCATACCGGAAGGCGAACAGAGCGGTCGCTTACCATTCCATGCGGCAGGTCTGTCCCGGGGTCCCCCATCCTCGCCCATCCTTGTCTGTCCTTGCGCATCCGCGCGCAGCCATGTAGGTTGGGTTAAGCGACAGCGCAACCCAACATTTCCTCGGGACGAAAACGGTTCTCGTTGGGTTGCGCTACCGCTTAACCCAACCTACGGCCTACCGTTTGACCCAACCTACGGCCGTGGTGTATCGGCAAGCCGGCATAAACGGTCTGACCCCGGGTCCCCCATCACGCCCGTCCCGGCGCATCCGCGCGCGGCCCCGGACCCCCGCCTTCTTTTCCAGGAAGTTGAACACGCGCAAATCCCCGAAGCATCCCACTCATTGACAGAATCCGCGAAGGCGCCTTACCTTCTTACTATGCGCACTTTTTCTGTGATATCAAACAACTACATCGTTGAACCTAGTAATATGTATTCAGGAAGGAGTGTCAAATGGAGAAACGATTTTCGTTCTTTCCTATCGTGGCGCTCGCGTTCGCCCTGGTGCTGGTTTTCGGAATTCCCACCGGAGCAAAGGCGGGAACCAATATGGACAAGGGGGACATGTCCACCGGCGGGAGTGGAGACCACCGGGACAAAGCAGCCCATGACAGCGGAAAATCCGGGACAGAGCATAAGAGCAAGGCGATTCATGAAAGCGATAGGTCCGGGACCGCGGTAAGCGGCACACGGGAAAAAAGCTCGAAACACGAGTACGACAAGGACGAGCACGGGAAGTCCGGGTCGCACCGCACCGAGGGCTATAGGAGAGGTGAACGCGCGGGAAGCGGGGAATCCGCGCGGGCCGATGATGATGCGGGAGAGATCGAAGGGCTGTCACGCGAGCAGCGGAGGGAATTCCACGGCCTGCCGCGGGAGCGCAGAGAGTCGGTTTCACGGCTGAGTCCCGACCAGAGGCGGGAGCTTTTCAGCATCAGGCGGGAATACAGGGAGAGGTTTTTCTCGCTCGGACCTCGCGAGCGAGACTTCTTTTTCACCCTGGGACCCGAGCAAGGGGTTGTATTTCTCGATTTTGCCCCGTGGGAGATGGAAGCCTACTTCAGCCTCGGACCTGACCTCAGGGACGTGTTCTTCGGCCTCAATCACGAGCAAAGGCGCCTCTTCATCTCGCTTGCGCCTCGTGAACGGGAAATCTTCGCCACCCTGGACCCCGATCTGAGATATGTGTATATCGAGCTGGCGCCGGAGGAAAGATATGTGTTTGTCGATCTCCCTGCATGGGAAAGGGGAGTGTTCGTCAGGTTCCAGCCCTGGGAAAGGGAGGTTTATATCTCGCTGGCGCCCGATCAGAGACCACTTTTCGCCACGCTGAGACCTCAGGAGAGACGCGAATTTAGAAACTGGAGACCGGAAGAAAGACGCGGGTTCTTCTCACTGGGAAAAGAGGAGCGGCGGAGGTTCATTACTTCTCAACCGGAAGAGAGGCGGCGCATAATTTCCCAGACCACGGGGAAGGGTGAGGCCGTCGGCGGGGATGCGGAAAAAGGCGATATGCGGTCAAGGGATACGGATATCCGGACTAAAGACACCGATAGCTCGCGAGGCGGGAAAACCGAGGGAAGCGCGACGCCCGGCGAGCGGAGGAAGCACGAAATGGGCGAGGGCGACCACGACAAGGGCGCCGTCCATAAAGACATGCGGGGCGGGACCAATGCCGATCGGGATGTCAAGCCCAGGGCGATTCAGCGGGAAAAAACCATGCCCGACAGGGACAGGAGCGGCGGTGTGGCCGTCCCGAATAAGGCAGGCGGGATCGCCGACCGCGACAAGGGCAAGACCCGGACCGACAGCGACGCCGCCGGCAAGCCTTCGCGCAGCGGCCACGACAAGTCCGGCAATCAGAAACACCCCGTCAATCAGGACACTATGAATCCTTCTCACACGGGCAAGTAGCGGCGTTCAGCCGGCCAACCGGGTCGGGTTGCGTTCAAACTGCGTCAAACCGGTGATTCTTGATAGCCCCAAACAGGGCGGGGGAGCAACTCCGGGCCGTTGCCCAAAGAAGGTTTGAAAGGCCCAACGGCCAAGCGGAACGAGGTCCCCCTCCCTTCGACGAGAGGGGAAAGGGGAGGGTGTCGGTGATTTCAAGCATTTACAACCCCCTCCCCCTGCCCCTCCCACCCGGGGAGGGGAGTCCCCTGAAGGTTTGAAAAACCCAACGACCAAGCGGAACGAGGTCCCCCTCCCTTCGACGGGAGGGGAAAGGGGAGGGTGTCGGTGATTTCAAGCACTTACAACCCCCTCCCCCTGCCCCTCCCACCCGGGGAGGGGAGTCCCCTGTCGGTCTTTATCGCGGTTCCTTCGCTTTCGTGGATTTGGGCAACAGTCCGATTCCCCCATCCCTCCGGGGTTTCCGGCGATTTTTGCAGGCGTCACGGGATCTTCTTGAGTCTTCCGACCGCGATATCATGCAACGGGATGAGGATGTCGGCCATTTTGCGGACCCTTTGGGCGCTTTCGTAGGCGGCGATGGCGTCGGTGTGGACGCCGGGGGTGACGGCCGCTCCATTGTGAGGAAAGTTCTGCTCGTTACAGCAAAAACCGGGTATCACGGCAAGCCCGGCCGAGGTCCGCACCGCCACCGACTGTCCGCCCGGGGTGTGGCCGGGGGTGAGGTAGAGGTCGATCCCGTCCATGAACCGGTGATCGCCCTCGACCAGCTCGATGTTCAACCCTTCCAGGAGGTCGGGAAAAAGCCGGTGGTCTATCGGATGGGGGTCGAGGCAAAACTCGTATTCGGCCTTCTGCACGATGATGCGGGCGTTCGTGCACTTGTAGTCGTTTTCGCAGTGGTCGTTGTGCAGGTGCGTGTGGATGATGATGTCGATCGATTCGGGGGTCAGGCCGTGACCGGCCAGGGCTTCCTCGAATTCAAGAATGTCGACGCCCAACTCGGTGCGGATGTTGTCCGGGACCATGAACTGCTCCAGCCCGGTGTCCACCAGGATGTTTTCCTCGGCCCCTTTTATCAGAAAGGCGTAGACGCCCATCCAGATCGTCTTGCCGTAGCCCCGCAGGTAGGTCATGATCCCCTGGTCCGTCTCACGCGCTCCGATGGTAAGCGGGTAAATCGTGTATTCCCTCATGTTTCCTCCAAAGCCGTTGTGCGTTGTGGGCAATGCGTCGTGGGTAACGCGTCGTGCGTCAAAATCCCGGTATTATAACCCGCAACTTTCAACCCGCAACCTGTATAGCCTGCAACCCCAATACTGTTCACTTAAATCGCATCCGGCAGCCAGGGCCGTGGGGCAGGCGTTCCGGGGCTGTTGTCCAAAGAAATATTTAAACTGCGCGACTATTGAGCCGGATGCGAGTTCCCCTCCCTGCGATGGGAGGGGTTAGGGGAAGGTGTTGAATTTTCAAGTACTTATGACCCCCTCCCCCAGCCCCTCCCACCAAGGGAGGGGAGACCTCCGCTCCGTTTTGGGCACACCTGTCGAGACTTTTGCATTTGGGCAACAGCCCCTTCCAGCCTGCAACACGGGGATCGCCGCCAAGTGCGGCTCAAGTGAACGGTACTGTCTGTAACCCGGAACTCGCAACCCGAAACCGGAACCCGCAACCCTACTTCTCCCGCATGGTTTTCAGGACATCCTCGAATTCGGCGTAATCGATGCCGGTGTGTTCCAGCACCTTGCCGATGCGCACCGGCAGGATGAAATGGAGCTTTTCCCCGATGCGTTTCTTATCGGCGCGGATAGCGTCGATGACGGCTTGAGGATGGATCGAGGCGGGAATGGTGACGGGCATTTCCCAGGCTTCACAGACTCTTACGAGCCTTTCCACATCGCCCGCCTGCATCAATCCGAGCCGCCGGGAGAGGGAGGCGGCGGCAACCATGCCCGCGGCCACGCAGTCGCCGTGTTTGAGCTGGTAGCCGGCGACCTTTTCGAGCGCGTGCCCCACGGTATGGCCAAGGTTCAGCACGCGCCTGTGGCCGGCTTCCTTTTCATCCGCCTCGACCACACGGGCCTTCAGCAGGCAGCTTGCGGAAATAATCCGCAGAAGCGCCTCGGGGTCGCGTTTTTTAATGCTCTCGGAGCTGTTTTCGACGAATTTCCAGAGCACCTCGTCACCTATCATGGCCGACTTGACCACCTCGGCCATGCCCTGCCGCAACTCGTCATCGGGAAGGGTTGACAGAAAGCGCGGGTCCGCCCACACCTGCCTCGGCTGGTGGAACGTTCCGAGCAGGTTCTTTCCTTCCGGCAGGTCCACCCCGGTCTTGCCGCCCACACTGCTGTCCACCTGGGCAAGCAGCGTCGTCGGGACCTGGAAATGCGGGATTCCGCGCATGTAGATCGAGGCGGTAAACCCGGCGACATCCCCGGTAACGCCCCCGCCGACCGCGACGATCGCGCTGTCGCGGGTGGCCCCGGCGTTTACCAGCCGGCGGGCAAGGAATTCGACGGACGTCAGGCGCTTGTTGGGCTCGGACGCGGCAAACAAAATGACACGGCCGCTCTCGATCCCCGGCCAGCCAAGACTATGCGCCTTGCGGCCCCAGAGCGCCCAGACCGACTCGTCCCAAATCCAGTAGGCGGTGCGTCCGCGCAAAACCTTTTCCAGCCCGTCCTTGACGCGCTCCAATACGTCTTCCCCGATAAAAATCTCCGAGACGCGGGCGGGGCTGCCCGGCAGGGACACATCGATTTTCATGATCTTGTCGGCCCTCCTGTTTCGGAAGGAGAAGGCGGTCCGGACGCACAGTCGCACGGGACCGGCGGAAACGGCGTCTTGCCGCCACCCGGCGCGCCCCCGGCCTGCTCCCGCGATGCGCAACAATCATCCGAGCACGTCGAGCATGCCGAAACCTCACCCCGGTACACCCTGGCGTAATACCTGACGATGTATATCAAAACTCCCGCCACAATAAGCAGGACAACTCCGGTCTGCCACATATGCGGACTCCTGGTGGTATGGATTTAGGGATTAAGGATTGAGGAATTGAGGGATCGAGCAGGGTGCTGAAAAAGTGTTCTTGATAACCGGAATTGGGCCTGAGATCGGTACGTCCGTCATTCCGGCGAAAGCCGGAATCCAGGCTCCATCGGTCCCAATCTGTTGAATCTACACCTAAAACACCTCCTATGAAACTTCATCTGAGCAATGAAGTTTCATCCTCGTTCAAACCCTGTCCGAGGACTGGGCGGCCCCGCTGGATTCCGGCTTTCGCCGGAATGACGTGTCTCGGTGTTTTCACCCATTTCTTTACCAGGAGTTCCCTTTTTCCGTACCCTGCTCAATGCCTCAATTCCTCAATCCCTCAATTCCTCAATCCCTCAATTCCTCAATCCCTCAATCCCTCAATCCCTCAATCCCTCAATCCCTCAATCCCTCAATCCCTCAATCCCTAACCCAGCCCCAGCCCCAGCCAGAGCCCGCCCTGATAGACCAGGACGGAGACGACAAAGGCCGCGGCGGTGTTGAAGATCATCGAGAACGCTCCCCATTTCCACGCGCCCGACTCCTTGATGATGCAGGTGATCGTGGCGAAACATGGGGCATATAGCATAATAAATACGATCAGAGAAAAAGCTTTCAGCGGACTCCAGCTTGGGTCCCCGGCCAGACGGTCGCTGAGGGGTATGTCCTCGCCCCGTTTCGAGCGGCCGAGCGAATAGGCGGTGCCCATCGTCGAGATGATAATTTCCTTTGCCGCAAATCCCGATAATAGGGCAACGTTGGTTCGCCAGTCAAACCCGGTTAGCTTCGTCACGGAGGCAAGGCCCGTCCCGATGCGGCCCGCTATGGAATTCCTGAGGGCCGCCTGGGCCTGTTCGAAATCCACTTCCTGGACCCTTTTGCGAAAGGCCTCGATTTCGGGGTTCGCCGCCTTCCCCGCCGCTTTGCCGCCCGTAAGATAGGGCCTGATCGCCTCGGGCGCTTCGGCCAGGATGGATGCGCGTTCCTGCTCGTAGATTGTGCGCTCGACTTCCGGGAGGCCGGGATACGACATCAGGGCCCAAAAGAGGATCGAGATGGCGAGGATGACCGTGCCGGCCTTCTTTATATATTGCCAGGTCCGCTCCCAGGTGTGTATGAGAAGCCCCTTGAAGGTCGGGAGCCGGTAGGGGGGCAGCTCCAAAAGAAAGGGCGTGCTCGGGCCGCGCAGGATCGTCGAGCGGATGAGCTTTGCCAGGAGCAGGGCCGCGGTCCACGAGAGGATGGTCAGCAGAAACATCACCTGCGCCTCTTTGGCGGAGAAAAAGGCCGCTATCAGCATGGCGAAAACGGGCATCTTCGCCCCGCAGTTCATGAACGGAGCGGTAAGCATGGTCGCCAGCCTCTCGCGCGGGCTCCTCAGGGTCCTGGTGGCGAGCACGCCCGGCACGGCGCAGCCCCCCGCGATCCCGCCCGAGATGATGTAGGCCATGACCGAGCTTCCGTGCAGGCCGAAGGTCCTGAAGACGCGGTCGAGCATGTAGGCGACCCGCGCGAGGTAGCCCGTGTCTTCGAGCAGGGCGACGGCCAGAAACATGAAGACGATCAGCGGCACAAAACCGAGCACCCCGCCCACACCGTCTATTATGCCCGAAATGATGAGCGATTTCAGCGGACCCTCGGGCAGCGCCGAGTCCGCAAACTTTCCCAGGGCCGAAAACCCGGCCTCCATCCAGCCCACGGGCGCCTTGCTGTACCGGAACGTGAACTGGTAGACCGCGTAGAGGATCAACATCATAAAAACCGGGCCGAAGAAGCGGTTGGTAAGGACCCGGTCGATCTGGTCCGAGAGGTAGAGCCGGTCGGCCTTATGGCTTTGCTTGACGACCCCGTCCTTGAGAAGCGCGGAGATAAACCCGTAGCGGTGGTCGGCGATTATCGCCTCCGGGTAGCTGTCCAGAGTTTTTTGCAGGTGCTCGGTGACCTGCGCGGCTATTTCTTCGAGCTTTGCGGAAAAGCCGGGGTTGATTTCTTTTCCTTTTCGGATGACTTCCTCGTCGGCTTCGAGGAACTTGAGGGCCGTCCACCGGGCGGGCAAGGTGTCGGTGAGAAATCCCGCCGCCGTGATGTCCCGCTCCATGCGGTCGAGCACCGGGTCGATGTCGGGGCCGTAGGAGATGTGGATCGGCTTCCACGGGGGATTTGCGAGGGCAAGGCCGGCGGCGGCGGCCAGGAGTTCCTCCTTGCCCTTCCCCGTGCGCGCAACCGTCGAAACGACGGGGGACTGGAGCCTTCGCGAAAGCTCTCCCGCATTTATCTCCACCCCCCGCGCCGTCGCCATGTCCACCATGTTGAGGGCCACCAGAACGGGAACGCCCAACTCCATGAGCTGCACGGTGAGGTAGAGGTGCCGCTCCAGGTTGGACGCGTCGACAATGTTTATTACCGCCTGGGGACGGTCTTTTACCAGGAAATCGCGGGCGACCAGCTCCTCCATCGAATACGCGGTAAGCGAATAGGTCCCGGGAAGGTCCACCAGTTGCAGCCGGGCGCCGTCCACCCGGCAATAGCCTTCCTTTTTTTCAACCGTTATGCCCGGATAGTTTCCGACGTGCTGGCGCGCGCCGGTGATGGCGTTAAACAGGGTGGTCTTCCCGCAGTTGGGATTTCCGGCCAGTGCGATGAGGTACTCCGGCAAGCCGCTCATAAGATTTCGTCCACCTCGGCTTCGATGAAATCGGATTCACTGTTGCGCAGGGTCAGCGTGAAATTGCGGACGCGGATGGCCACCGGGTCATGGAGGGGCGCCCGGCCCTTTATCTGGAAGGCGGCGCCCGGTATGAGTCCCATGTCCCGGATGCGGCGCCCCAACTCTCCCGAAGCCTTCACCCGGTGGATGATTCCTTTTTGACCTTTCGCCATCTGGCGCAGTGGGACGATCGGCATCTCGGGCGGTCCTTTCAGTTGTTCAAGTTGGAATTAGGGGAGCCTAACTTTATGCTCAAAAAAGAAGCGGCCTCAAAGCCGCCGGTAGTGATGTCGACCTTATTACAGCCTACGCGGAAGGAGTCACGAGTATCTTGTCCGAAATACCCTCTCCGAGGCTGAGCGTCCCGCCGTTTACCCGCACCAGGCAGGGAAAGCCGCACCCGGCGCAAAGGAGCTGCATCTCCACCCCGGGATAGATCCCAAGCGCCGCCATCCGCCCGCAAAGACGCCGCCCCCCCCCGACGCAGGCCACCTTGACCTTGCCTCCGGTCTTGGCGTGGCAAAGGGCCATCCGGCCATCAGCCGGTTCCACCACTTCTTCACAGGGACAGCAGGTATCCGTTGCAGCGGGATCGATCATAAATCACCTCTATGGGGTCCGGAAACGACAACAATTAGTTAATCCAAACTTTATACATAGTCAACATCTTTTTTCGGATAATCACATTGACTTTAGTCAATTTAACTCGCTTTTTTTTCGCGGACCGATCCCATGCACCGACGGACCGTCACGGACCCGGCCGCTCGGCGGCGCCTTCGCCGGCGCTTCGAAGCGCGCCCCGGCATCGACCTGGCATCGACCTGGCATCGGCGTGGCATCAGCCTGGCGTCGGCCTGGCATCGGCGTGGCATCAGCCTGGCATCGGCCTGGCATCAGCCTGGACAACTTCCTTCATTAGCCGGACAATATGGTGTATTTTGCGCAGTAATGATGCGCTGCCCGTGATTACTCTCGATTCCCCGCCAATGGGGGTTAAAATCAATGCTGTTCACTTAAAGCGCATCCGGCGGCCAAAGCCGCCGGGGCTGTTGCCCAAACCACAGGTCCCTTCCCGGGTGCAGATCCAAACCAAATACATCCGAGATGGTCAACACCCACCATTCCGGCAGTCCGGGCGGGGATCAACCCCGCCCCTACGGTTGAACGATCGCGTCAGGTTGCGTTGAATACCGTAGGGGCGGGGTTGATC
>JBAQYM010000297.1:0-23444 GCA_049300095.1 Syntrophobacteraceae bacterium | reverse complement strand
GTTGGGGCTTGCCATAGCTGCACGATCTAGCTTGGCCTATAAGCATCTGATTTGACACACTTTTTTGGAAGTGTGAATGGGGGTTTTTTGTGCCTCCTCGCCTTTTATTTTCACGGTAACCTACATTATTCCCGCATTCCCGCATTATGCCGCGGGGCAGGCTTTCCAGCCTGCCGCCCGCCGTGGATCAAACCGTCCGGCCCGCCCGTCGTTAGAACTGCATGCGCATCATTTCATGGTAGGCGTCCAGGGCCTTGTTGCGAATCTTGCCGAGCAGCCGCAGCGACATGTCGGCCTCTTCCAGGCGGATCATCGTTTCGTGAACGTTCGAGGCCCCGTTCACGGCCCCTTCGGCCATCGCCGCGTCGGCCTGGTTCTGGAGCTGGTTCACTTCACTGATCTTTGCCTTCAACTGGTCGGCAAACCCGCCCATCCCGCCCCCGGAGGATTTCTTCACCTGTGGGGCGCTCTCATGGAGGTTGCGAATTATCGGATCGATGCGCATCGACATCTCCTCTATTATTTGCTGCCGATCTCCATGGCCTTTATGACAAGCGTCTTGGTCGTCTGGAGCGCGGCAAGGTTGGCCTCGTAGGACCTGCTGGCATTTATGAGGCTTGCCATTTCCTCGACCGGGTTGATATTGGGCATGAGCACGATACCCTTCGAGTCCGCGTGCGGATGGCCCGGATCGTGGACTTCCTTGAAGTCGCGCATGTCGGGAACAATGTCGGTGACATGGACCTTCTCGGCGCTTTCGCCCATCGCGACGCTGAGCTGCCCGGCAAAATCCTCGACCGCCTTGCTCTCATACATCACGGTCTTTCGGGTGTAGGGGGTGCCTTCCTCCGTCCTGGTCGTGTTCACATTCGCGAGGTTCGAGGAAAGCACGTTGATCCAGGTGCGGTTTGCCGTCAACCCGGATGCGCTGATTTTCATCGCGGAATCAAAATCCATTAGGCGCCTCCATCGATTATGGCCGTTTTGAGCATCGTGAACTTCTTATTCAGCATGCTGACCATGTACTGGTACTCAACGCTGTTCTTGGCGAGTTTTACCATTTCGGTATCGAGGTCCACCCCGTCGCCTTCGACTATTTCCGGCGCGCTCATCGCATTGACGGGGTCCTCGGGAGTGATGTGGGCGCCGCTGGACCGCACCATCTGGAGCACCTGCTCCTCGAGGGATTCGCGCAGGGCCTTGTCGAACGAGACTTCCTTCGCCCTGTATCCGGGCGTATTGATATTGGCCAGATTGCCGGAGATCAGCTTCTGGTTCAGCGAATTCAAGCTGAGCCGGTCTTGCATCATTTGGACGGTCCGATCGAACACGATGCCGTTACTCATACGCACAACTCCTTTCAAGGGTTCGGGCTGTAGATGAGCAATTCCCGTACCATTCGCAAAATGCCCGTTCGCCGGCAAAATCCCCCGCCGAGCGCCAGCCCGGCCGCATTCGTGCGGCGTCGCCCAAATTTTTCGACATTTCAAACGTCATACTCGTCATTCCGGCGAAAGCCGGAATCCAGGGCGTTCCCGCTTAAACTGCTAAAAAGACGCTGGATTCCGGCTTTCGCCGGAATGACGATTTTGGCGGCTTGCCCGCGGTCAAATACCCAGGGAATTTGCGGAACGCGGGCCCTGCGTCATGGAACAAAGCGGGCGTCGGGGAGTGAAGCGCAATCTCGGTCAAAGTATTGACGGGAAGATGTAAATTGCGAGGCTGCATTCCGACGCTTTGACGGTATTCGCGCAGCTTGTTTCGAAGGGTCCTCACGCTTATGATGTAAAAAATGCGAGGCTACATTCCGACGCTTTGACGGTATTCGTGCAGCTTGTTTCGAAGGGTCCTCACGCTTATGCCGAGGGTTTCGGCCGCCCTGGTCCGGTTGCCCTCATGCGCGCTCAAGGCCTTTTGGATCATCATCTTCTCGAGCTCGGAAAGCGGCATCAGCGTGAATTCGGACGCCGGGGGCGGACAGCTTTCCTCCTGGTCGAGGATTATGCTCCCGGCATCCAGGGCCGGGGAATCGCTGATAAGCACCGCGCGCTGCACGACATTTTGCAGCTCGCGGACATTTCCCGGCCAGGAATGCTCCCGGAGCTTCCTGCTCGCCTCGGGGGTAAACTCGCCCGGCGCCTTCCCGTTTTCGGAGCTGTACTTTTGCAAAAAGAACCGCGCCAGGGGCAGGGTGTCCCCGGACCGTTCGCAAAGGGGCGGGATGCGCAGCGGGATCACGTTCAGACGGTAGTAGAGGTCCTTCCTGAACTTTCCCTCCTTTACCTGCTCATCTATCCTCATGTTGGTGGTGGCGATCACTCGCACATCCACCGGGACGGGATATTTCCCGCCGAGCCTGTCGACTTCGCCCTCCTGAAGCACCCTGAGAAGCTTGGCCTGGAGGTGCAGAGGGATCTCGGTCACCTCGTCGAGCAGAAGCGTACCCGTATGCGCCAGCTCGAATTTTCCTTCCCTGTTCCTGATCGCCCCGGTGAAAGCCCCTTTTTCGTAGCCGAAAAGCTCGCTTTCCAGAAGGGTTTCCGGCAGGGCCGCGCAGTTGAGCGCGATGAAGGGCTTGTCCTTGCGCCCGCTTTGCTGGTGAATATAGCGGGCAAAGAGCTCCTTCCCGGTCCCGCTCTCTCCCTGGATGAAAACGGTTGCGTTGCTGGGGGCGATTTTCCTGGCAAGCGCCTTGAGGCCGCCCATCACGGGGTCGGCCGAGAGGATGGGATCGTCCGGGCTTTGCGGGGCCGTCCCGCCGGTCCGGGACGGTTTTCCGGCTTCGATCAGCTCGATTGCCTTGGCGAGGCGATCCATTGGAAAGGGTTTGGTCCAGAAATCATAGGCCCCATTTTTGACGGCCTGGACGGCATCGTCGAGCCTCGGTTTCTTTGTCAATACGATGACGGGAACCGGCGGATCGAGGTTTTGCGCGGTTTCCAGCAAATCGATCGCCTGAGCGGGAGTGCCGTTCAAATGCAGGAGGACGAGACCCGGGCATTCCTTTCTTACGAGGTTTTTGGCGGACCTGGCGGAATCGGTCATAAAGCACAGGTGCCCCCGCTCCCTCAAAAATGCCGAAAGAGATCGGGCATCCGCTGAATCCGTTTCGACGAGCAGAATGTTCATTATCTAACCTGGCGGTGCACGGTTGGGATCACTTTGTTGCCTTTCACCGCGGCCCTCAGCGGGGCTGGGTCGTCTGGGCCATTTGAATGGAATTGATCTGCTGCTGCGCAATCGCCGACCAGAACGGGTTTTGCGTTTCAATGATAAGGTTGAGGTTCTGCACGGCCTTGTCAGGCTGCCCGGCGACGAGGTAGAGCTTCGATATTTCATAGAGCAGCTCGTTTGTCTGCTCCTCTTTGCCGAAGCGCAGCGCCGTCTCGAATGTCTCGGCCGCCTTCACGTACTGCTTGAGCGCCATGTGGCATTTTCCAAGCATTACCAGGGTGGCGCGCTGGTTGTCGGCGTCATCGGTCTTTATACGTTCGAACCCCTTTTGGAGGATCGGGATCGCCTCATCGTATTTTTTCAGCTCGTATAAAGTGTGCCCGTAGGTGCGAAAGGAATCGGGCTCGCAGAGGTCGAATTCCTTCTGCTTCTGCAAAATTTTGCTGAAATGCTTTACCGCGTCGCCATACTTTTGCTCGAGGTAACAAATGTGGCCGAGGACTTCCGATTTTCTAACGTCAAGCGCTTCCGCCTGGACCTGCTTGCAGAAGTTCGACGACTTGTTCTTGTCGCCCATGCGAAGGGAATAGAGCGCGCATGTGAGATATTGTTCCTCGTTTTTTTTCTGGCTCTTGGCCATGAGCCGCTCATAGAGTTCGATCGCATTCGAATAGAATTTCATCGCCCCGTAGCTCGCGGCGATATCTTCAAACACCTCGGATGCCGGCTGCATCGAGTCGAAAATCCGCCTGTACCTGTCGTGCAACTGGATCACGGTAAGGTAGTTTTTGTCGGCGAAGTGTTTCTTCACCATTTCGACCAGGATTCTTTCCCGCATGCCCGCCATTTCACCGCCGGGCGAGGCGTCGGTCTTGCCCTGGAAAACGTCGTCCATGAGCTGGAGGCTCCGGTCGAGGTTGCCGTTCTTCCAATTGAGCGTGGCGAGCTTGAAATAGACGATCTTTCTCAGATTGGGCGAGAGGTCCTTTGCGCACAGTTCATCGTAAATCCGCAAGGACTGCTCCTGGTCGGTTCGTTCAAGCAGTTCCGCCTGCCGAATCCTGCTGATCACATCGCCTTCGGAATCGGTGAAGTATTTATTTATGAACAGGTGCACCTTGTTCGCCAGGGCCGTTTCTCCCTGGTTTAGAAGAATCTCGGCAAGTTTTGCGTAGACAATGTCCTGGTCGGGCGCGCTCTGTTGAAAATTGACATACCTCAGGAGGTGTTCCTTGCTCCTGTCATACATGCCCAGAGAAAACTCAGCCTCCCCGACCAGGCGGACCAACTCCGGTTTTTTCGCATGGAACCAAGGGTCCTGGCCGGCGCACTGCTCGAACAACTCGATTGCTTCCCTGGGAGCGCCGAGGAACAGGTACTCCCTGCCCAGTTCGAAATAGGCGGCCGCTTTGTCCGTCTTGTCGGCGGCAAGGCGCAGCGCCGTCCGGAACGCCTCCATCGCCTCGAGGTAGGCCTGTTTCTTGTTGTAGAAATCGCCCAGGCCGATCCAGCACCGGGATGCGGTCGGCGCGTCGGGCCATTCGCTTATCGCATGCCGGAAAATTCTCTCCGCCTTTGCATAATTTCCCATGGCCCACTGCGCGAGCCCCAACCTGTAGAACCCAACCGGCGCGAGCGAGGTTTTCGGTCCCGCCTTGAGCGCCTCCTCATAGGCTTCGATCAGCTCCGGACCGCAAAGGACGAGATTACGCCGGCAGCTCTCGAACCTGTCGTTCGCAATGTCGAAAAGGGCCGTGGTGCGTTCGTCGGCCGCGACAAAGGGCTGGGACTTCTGGCCGGGCGAGCGGTCCCCGGATTCGTGTTTCTTCTTCTCCTCGGCGCGAAGAAGCCCCTTGAGACCGGGCGGGCTCTTCGAACCGAACAACTCGCCCGTTTCAATTCTCTTGGTGGGCGCCTCGGCGCCGCTTCTTTCCCCGGCAGGCTCCCGTGCGGAAGCCTTCGCAGGCTCGGCCGCCTGGGCCGCGGATTTGCCGGGCGCGCTCAACTCGATTACCAGCGAGTACTTCCCGGCTTTTTTGCCGGGATTTATCTTGTGGGTGGCGGACGTGTGCTTCTGGCGGAAAAGGACCTCAAAGAACCCGCTCTCCCTTCGGAACTTGATGTCCTTGGCCGCCCCCGAATTTCCCTCGAACTTCTTGTCAGGGAATTTGGCCGTCATCTGCGTGAAGAAAACGGAGATCCCGTCCTCGGAGGCGGGGCCTACCTGGGTGGGCCGGGCCCCTTCGGCGTCAAAAATCAGACGCGTGTGATTGCCTTTGATCGCGACCCGCACCCCCAGTATCCTGGTTGCCGCGGTACCCTGCTCCGCGGCGCGGACCGGCGCGGACGCAAGGCCGGCGATCACGCAGACCAATGTGATGAATAGACATTTTTCGATAGACCTGGGCATATCCGAGCCACCGCTACGGGTTCATAAAGACCGGTGGATTCCGGCCCGGATAGGTTTGAGCAAGGGATGTGCCAATCCGGCCTAGACCGTTGCTTAGGGCGAATGGGGGGGATTCATCGTCGTGGGGCGGGCTGGAAGGGGCTGTTGCACAAATGCGACAGTTGCGACAGGTGTGGCCAATACAGGGCGGAGGTCTCCCCTCCCTTGGCGGGAGGGGCTGGGGGAGGGGGTTGTAAGGACTTGATAATTCGACACCCTCCCCTAACCCCTCCCATCGCGGGGAGGGGGACTCACGTCCGGCCCAACAGTCGCGCAGCCTGAGTATTTCTTTGGGCAACAGCCCCTTCCAGCCCGCCCCACGTCCATGGCTGCCTTCAGTGAACGGTATTGGGCTTAACACTGCCACGTTACATGGTGACGCTGAACATGATGAGCTGAGTCCTTTGCATATTACTCCACCTTCGTCGTCCCGGTGAAAACCGGAATGACGTTGGGCCGTGTCGGGAGCATGCGCGAGGAGCAGCCCGGATATGCCCCGGCGTGAACCGGGGCATATCAAGGAATGGCGACCACAGGCGGACGGCCGGTTTTGCGGGACTATTTGATTGCTTCGTATATTCTCAAAGGCGGTATATTTACCAGTTCGTATTTGGCGCTAACCTCGGGGAAATACCGCTGGAGGTGAACTTTCAGGTGATTGTTTGTCTGAAAGCAGGTTTGATAGCAGAGGAACTTTCCCCCTGGTTTCAGGGCGCGGTGGGTGTTGTAGAGTATTCGGTGCTTCAGGCCGGATTCCAGGAAAGAAAAAGGAATTCCGGAGATGATATAATCGGCTTCCGCTTCCTTGCACGACCGCAGGGTTTCCAGCACGTTTTCCGCGCTCTCGTTCACGATTATGACCCTGGGGTCCCTGAATTTATTCTTCAGGATGGATTTGAAGTTCTTGTTGAGCTCGATGAGTATCAGCCGGGAATCCTCCCCCATCTTGTCGAGCAGGTATTTTGTGAAAACGCCCGTTCCCGGACCGTATTCCACGATGATGCTGTCCCGGGAGAAATCGATTTTGCTGCAAACCCTCTTCACGCCGACCGAGGATGTGGGTGTGATCGACGCCACGTTCTTATCTCTTAGAAAGTTCATTATGTAGACAAAAGTATCCATTTTTATAGCTCCAGGTGACCATTATTGAACCGTCGATGCCCGGTCCCCGTCCCGCGAGACGGCGAATCTGAAGGGATTAGCGGGAACGACAGGATAACATTGCAGATTTTTTGCTTATTTTCCCTCCAAGTTTTGAATCTAATCCCCGAGATCGGTTTGCGCAAAACTCATTTCGACCTTTTTCAAACGGATTTTGCGCCATTTGTCGCATATTCGGCCTAATCGGGCAGATTTCAGATGTTATCGCAGAAATATGTGTTCTCTCCCGCTCCTTGCTGTCTACCGCTGGCGGCACTTATAACAGATTATCACAACAATATGAAATCCAAATATAACTCCGCCGGCGCATTTCATTTTTTTGACTCGTCGGGATGCGCCCCCCCCCACTCGACCGCGATCCTCGATTAATGCTATAAGACCCCCTGAGTCACACGGACCTCGCCCTCTTTAAGACGGCATTGCATTTAACCCGCACCCGGCGCGCGCCGACCCGCGGCGCCCGTCATCCGGAAGGTCCGCCATGGGACGTGACTGTCTCGTTCGAGCACAGTGGAAAATCCTCTCCGACAGGGTCCCCGAATCGGTCCCCGAGGTTGTCGAGATTCTTCTCGGAAATCGCGGTCTCGATCCCGAATCCATTTCCGGGGAACTCAAGGACCTGCGCGGGCACCTCTCGATGCGCGGCATGGAGGAGGGGGCCCGCCTCATGGCCCGGCACATGGCCGCCGGTAGCAAGATCGTGCTGGTCGCCGACTATGACTGCGACGGAATAACATCCGCCGCGCAACTGGCGCTTTTTCTCACCGAGACGGGTTACACGAACTTCCAAGTGGTGATCCCGCTGCGCGAGGAGGGATACGGCATCCCCGAGCGGGCCGTCCGGGAAAACGCCGACGCGGGGCTCTTCGTCGCGATGGACTGCGGCACGCTCGACACGAAGCCCGTCGGCCTGGCATGCTCCCTCGGGGCCGACTCCATCGTGATCGACCATCACGAAGCACCCGACGGCGAGACCGCCCCGGCCTCCGTGATCATTAACCCCAAACACCCCCGATGCGGCTCGTCTTTCAAGGAATTTTGCTCCTCGGGCCTCACCCTTCTTTTTCTGGCCGCCTTGAGGCGCGCCGTCCGCGATTCTTTTCCGGTCCCCTCGCTCGGGGGCAAATACACGGCCCTGGCGGCAATCGGCACCGTGGCCGACCTCGTTCCCCTGGTCTCCGCCAACAGGATTCTTGCCAGAAGCGGCCTCCAGAGCCTCAACGGGACTTCCTGGCCCTGCGTCTCCCTGCTGGCGGGCGCGGCCGGCCTCGGGGACAAACGCATAACCGCCGGTCATATCAGCTATTACATCGGACCCAGGATTAACGCCGCGGGGCGGGTCTCGGACCCCCGCATCGCATACGACCTGCTGATTGCCGACGATCCGGCGGAAATGGGCAGACTCGCCCTTGAGCTCAACCGCCTCAACTCGGCGCGCCAGGCCGAAGAGGAAACCATCCTGAAAGCCATCCGCAACCGGTTCGCGGAGCGGCCCCCGTGCACGCGCACCCTTGTCATGGCCGATCCCTCATGGCCCGCCGGCGTGATCGGCATTGCCGCCTCTCGGGTCCAACAGGAGCTCCACTACGCGCCGGTCATTATCCTCTCCGTCGATGAAAAGACCGGGACCGCAAGGGGCTCCGCCCGGAGCATACCGGGGTTCGACATCCACCGGGCGCTGCAACAGTGCTCGGACCTGCTGGTCCGGTGGGGCGGGCACAAAGCCGCGGCGGGCCTCACCATACGGACCGAAAACATTTCCCGGTTCGCCGCCCGCCTCGAAGAGACCGCCCTGGGCCACCCCGCGGAAATCTTCACGCCCCGCGCCAAGGTGGATATGGAACTGCCCCCGCGCCTGGTCGGAATCGAGCTGATCGAAGCGCTCCGGCGGCTCGAACCCCACGGCATGGGAAACCCCGCCCCGGTCTTTGGCCTCCGAGACGTGCGGTTCCACGTAAAGAAAATTTTCGGCAAGGACCGCAATCACCTGAGACTTTGCTTCGACAACGGGGTGGAAGGGGTTTTCTGGAGGGGCGTCCAGGTGCTGCCGGACGTTCGCGCGGGCAAAAAAGGCCGCCTGGATATGGTGTTCCAGGTGGCCTGGGATGATTTCTACAACAAGCCTTCACTGGTCGTCAAGGACATGGGAAGGCTTTTCTAGACGCAAGCGCGCCATGCATTCGGGGGGACCCCTTCCCGCCCGAGCGCTGTGGCGCCCAGTTCCCGGATTCGGGCAAGCCTTTGCCGCATCCTGGCCGAGATTCTCTCCTGGATGGTGACCGCCCGGTCTCCTCTTGCCTTCCTCATGATCTTCACCGAGTCGATAATTCTCGTCGGGTCGCCGGTATCGGCCATTGCCTCCGCGTGCAGGCTCGCATCCCTGAAATCCGCCATGACCCAATATTCCTCGCGCGAGACAAAGGATTCAAGCTGTGCGTAAGCGATTTCGAGTTGACTTCTCATTTCGGTGTTCGGGCTCTCGACCAGTTCCTGGACAATCGCCAGCCTGATCAGTCTCTTCGAGCAGGGCAGGTCGGATTCCACCGCAATCGATCCGCTCATGCGATTCAGGACCCGAAGGTAGGCGGTGACGATCTCCCGTCTCTGTTCGGGGCCCAGGGTCCTGCGCAATATGCGGCGGCACTCCCTTGTATTACGAATCAGCGGAATCGACATGCCGGTATAATCCGGGACCTTTGCGCACAACCTTCTGATAGAGATCTTTCTCATCCTGACAATCATCTCGATCTCCTCGGTTGGGGGCCCCGGATAAGGAAGGCGGAAGGGGAACAGCGGGTCGCGGCATCCGGAGCCAAGGGGAACTGTGGGCATGATAATGCAAAAATGCCAATATGAAATGAGTAAAACACCCTAATTGGACAGTAGAAGGACAGTATTTTTCGACCGCCAAAACTACATGTCGGGTAGTACGAAATTGGTAAATCCATTGAGGTTGCGACCCGGCGCCGGTCGAGTCCCGCAAAGCGTGAAGCGGGGGTAAAAGGAAGGAGAGCCAGGAAAGGAGGAGGAGGACCTGGCTCTCCCAAGGAGGAAAGAATCGTTCTTTCCGCTGACAATATTAACTCGCCGGTCAAGGGGCGGTCGATCATGCGGCGGAAGTTTTTTGCGGCGGCCCGCTTCCACCATGTAACACGTATTATTTCGTATCGCCGCGCTCCCCCACCCCACACATTATACGGCGCCAATAATAATTACGTGGTGCTACGGCTTCGCCATCTTCTTCTCCGGCGTATCGAGCCAGTAGGGATGCATGAGGTCTTCGAACACGGAGAGCGCCGCCTCGGTGCCCTGCCCCATTGCGGTGACGATCTGCTTGAACCCGCCTTCGACGTCGCCGGCCGAATAGATCCCCGGGACATTGGTGCGGTGATGGGAATCGTGTTTCAAAAACCCGTCGGGGGTCAGCTCGAGGCCAAGCGCATTTGCCAGGTCCACGGCGGGCTCGTAGCCGATTGCGATGAAAAGGCCATCGACCGGCAGGGTGTTGACCGTACCGGTCTTGTTGTCGCGCAGCACGACCTCGTTTACCTTCTCTTTTCCCCGTATCTCCACCACCTCGGTGTTCCACAGCACCGGGATATCGTTGGCGGCAATATTTTTCGTCAGGTGCTCCTGCGCCCTCAGGGTATCTCTCCTATGGACGAGCGAGACATCGACGTCGATATTGCGAAGGTAGAGCGCCTCGGTGACCGCGCTGTTGCCGCCCCCCACGACGATTACCTTCATGCCCTTGAAAAGCGGGCCGTCGCAGGTCGCGCAAAAGCTCACGCCCCTGCCCATAAAGCGCGCCTCGCCGGGCACGCCCAGCCGCTTGTACTTGGCCCCCGTGGCAAGGATGAGGGCCCTGGCGTAGAACTTTCTCCTGCTGGTAACCACCTCGATCATGGCGCCGGGCTGGATGCTCAGGACCTCTTCGCCCTGGAAAATCTGGACGTATTCGAGCGCATGGCTCACCAGGATGTCCACGAGCGTCTTGCCGGGGACCCGCGTGAATCCGGGGTAGTTTTCCACAACTGGCGTCAACGCCACCTGCCCGCCCAGAGGGCCCCGCTCGATCACGGCGGTCTTGAGGCCGCTGCGCACCGTGTAAATGCCGGCGGCCAGCCCCGCGGGGCCGCCCCCTACGATGACGACGTCCTTTTCGACCACCTCCGCCTCGGTGTCGGGGATGAAAATCGTTTGCTGTTCGAGTGTTTCCAGCGACAGGACGAAGAGTTCCTCGGCCTGTGCGCCGTATGCGATGAGAACTTCGTTCGCAAAGGTCTGGGGCACGCTGAAGGCCGAGTAGCGGTTCGCCATCTCGGGGTTCGACTGGATGTCTATCATTTCCAGGG
This sequence comes from Syntrophobacteraceae bacterium, assembly GCA_049300095.1. Classification (GTDB taxonomy): domain Bacteria; phylum Desulfobacterota; class Syntrophobacteria; order Syntrophobacterales; family Syntrophobacteraceae; genus SbD1. Next base: position 12,305 of record JBAQYM010000297.1, on the reverse strand, counting down.
ACACTATGTCGGGCCTTTCCACCACGGCCTTTACCGCGTTCAGCGCCTGGTCCGGGCAGTAGGGGCAGGTGGGGCTTACGAAAACCTTGACCTCTCTTTTGGAGTCGATTCGCCGCAAAATCTTCTCGGAATGCGGACTCAAATTGGCCGTCCGGTAGCCGAGAAGCAGGAGCACCCCGACCAGCGTCCTCCCCTCCTCCCCGTAGGGCACCCCAAGGTAGCGGATCGAAAAGTGCTCGGGGTCGAATAGAAGGGTCGGCGAACTCGTCACGTTCCGCTTTTTGGCTTCGGGCCCATCCAGATCGAATTCTCTCAGCTCGATCCTGCTCGAAATCCTCTTGAAGGCCCGCAGGAGGTCTCTTGCCGCCTCGTTGAGTACGTCGTTTTCGCCCTCCTTCGTGAAAAGATAAATGGGCGCCGTGTTGGGCAAGGAATCGAAAGCCGCCCTGAGATTAGCCTCGACATCGGCCCCCAGAAAGGCTTCTTCTTGATTGTTCGGATTTTTCTCGGGCATTTTTGCCTCTGCATGTTTGGGATATTCGTTTCAATGGGTCACCAGCGCCTCGATGCGCACACACAAAGATAAGTAAGCCCGATGCCCAACGCCAGAAGCCGTTTTGTGAAATTTATTGACAGAATGGTTATAGTTTTGCATGAAGGTGATGCGCATTGCATGCGGAGGGAAGGTCCGATATGAGAACGGTCAAGATAGTCTACTGGCAGGAAACTGACGGCATGTGGCTCGGGCACCTGGAGGCATTTCCAGACTACATTACACAGGGCGAGACTTTGGATGAACTCAGGGAGAACCTCAGGGACATTCTCAAAGAGTTCGAGGCCCGAACAATCCCCATGGTCAAAGTGCATGAGGAAATGGCCGTCCGGTGAAGCGCAAGGACCTGATAAGGAAGATCGAGGAAATGGGCTGTGTCCTGATCCGACATGGAGGAAAACACGACTGGTATCAGAACCCGGCAACCCGCATGAGCCAACCGGCGCCGAGGCACAACGAAATCAACGACAGACTGGCAAAACACATCATCCAAAGCCTCTCGGATTAACCCCGATAGCATTCACTTAAATTTGAATCCATGTGGGAACCCATTCCGGCAGTCCGGGCGGGGATCAACCCCGCCCCTACGGCCTTACGGCGGGCCTGATCTCCCCTTTGAACGTAGGGGCGGGGTTGATCCCCGCCCGGACTGCCGGATGCGCTTTAAGTGAACCGTATTGGGATTAACCCCAATAACATTCACTCAAGGCAGGCCTCCCGTGGCGCAGGCTTTCCCGCTCCACGGAGACGGCCGTCAGATGCGCTGGATCAGATGCGCCTGAAGTGAGCGACGCCGAGTCTGCGCGGAAGGGTAGTACGGGGCGTAAAAATGAAGGAGCCGGGCCGGAAGGCCTGACTCCTTTGTTTTTCTATAAACGGTATCACTCAATAAAAGGTGTCGCGTAATGCCCGAGGCGGCAAACCTGGAAGGACCACCGTTCGCGCGACCGGGGCTATTTTCTCACGTGGCATTCGCCGCAGGTCACGGCGCCGCTCGGTTTTCCCTGCGACTGCATGGACTCGTGGCAGCTCTTGCACTGGACATGGAACGCGTCTTTTAATGAAATCAGGCCGTCCTTGGCGGCGGGACCGTGGCAGGTCCCACAGGCCTGGCCGTCGCCGCCCCTGTTGTTCATATAGGCGTCATAGTCGTGATGGCACTGGAGGCAGTCGATCTTTGCCGCATGCTTTTCGTGGTTGAAGTCCACGATGGGCCGCTCGTGTTTCCCCATCTCCGGGTGCTTCAGGGTGATCACCGTATCCTGGGAAAAGGCCAGGGGAACGAAGGCGGCAAAAACCAGCACAACCAGCAAGAGTCTACAATATTTCATCAGGATTCCTTTCATTTCGAGTCATACCGGAGTCACGGCGGCGGCGCGTAATCCGACCTGCTATTCCTCGCCCTCATCTTCCTCGTGCGGGGCCGGTTTGAACTTGTCCGGGACGATCATGATCTCGGTTATGATCTCCTTGAACGAAACGACCTTTACCCCGAGGTTATATTCCTTGTTGAGGTCCCGGATCTGATCGAAGCAGTTGTGGCAGGGGACCACAATGGTCTTTGCGCCGGTCGCCTTTATCTGATCGGCCTTGACCTTTCCCGATATCATGCGGCGCTTCTTGAACTCGGCCCCCATCGGTATGAAACCGCCCCCTCCGCCGCAACAATGGTTGTAGACGCTGTTGGGCGTCATGTCCCGGAAGTCCTTGGCGATGTATTTCATGATTTCGCGGCCTTCCGCCCAGAGTCCGCCGTTTCGGGATACGTTGCAGGGGTCCTGGTAGGTGACGGGCTCTTCGATCATCTTTTCCGGATCGATCTTGATCCGCCCGTCCCTGAGGTATTCGTAGAAAAGCCGGACCGAGTGCACGATCGGCACCGGAGGTTTTCCGTCCCGGAAGCCCAACATATAAGGACCTTCAAAAAGGGCCGACCTGTAGGCGTGCCCGCATTCGGTAATGGCGATCGCCTGGACGCCGAGTTCGAGGGCCTTGTCGTACATGTTCTTTACAACCTGCCCGGCAAGCGCCTTGTCTCCGGCGAACATGGCGAGGTTGGTGCAGTCCCAGCCGGTGCTGGGCATCGTCCAATCCTCTTCGGCCACGGTAAAAATCTTGGCCGCCATCGCGATGTCCTGGGGGTAGTACATCGGTTCGCGGGCGTTGACGGTGTACATTATCCTGGCGCCGTGTTTGTCGATGGGAATCTCCAGATTGGCGATCTCTTCGGCCGATTCCTCGGCCATCCACGAACAGGTGTCGACAAAATCCTCCGTGCTCATGCCCATCTGGTTCCCGGTATGGCGATAATTGTCCGAGGTCTTCAACAGCCCTTCGGGCGCGATCCCCTGAGAATTGCAGATGCCGCGAACGGTGGCTATCATCGTGGCGATGTCGATGCCGAACGGACAATAGAGCGAACAGCGTTTGCACGTCGTGCATTCACCCCAGACGACTTCGTAGCACTTCTCGAGGAACTCGCGGTCGACCATGCCCTTCCTGCGATACAACTCGCCCAGGGTGGCCTTGACCTTGTAGGCGGGACTCAGCTTGGGGTCCTTGTTATTTGCAAGGTAAAAAAAGCAACTCTCCGCACACAGTCCGCACCGGGAACAAATACTGAGCCACATCCGGATTCTCGCTCCGTCGTTGAGGTCCAGAAGTTCCCGGATCTTTTTCGTATTTATCGGTTTCTGAGGCACTTCGCTCATTTTTCCAGCTCTCCTCTCAACTTTCCATATCTGATTTTCAACAAGCAAGAATCCCCGCGGGGACCGGCGCGGCTACCAGGTCCGGGCCCCCCGCCTCGTCCCCATCTCGAACCCGATGAAGGCGCGGGAAAAGAAAAAGAGAATCACATGCCCCAGTTTGCTGAACGGAACGACGATCAGGAGCACCTCGGCGCTGAGGATGTGCAAAACCAGCATCAACATGTAGGGACCGATCTGGTGATATGCGAGAAAACCGGTCACGAAGGGCAGGGCGGTGAGCACGAGCAGAAAATAATCCCAGGCCGAAGTAAGAATGCGAACCTCGGGGCGGATAATTCTTCGAAGCAAAAGAAATAAAGCTGCTATAATCAAAGCGACCGTCATATAGTCGGAGAGATATTCGGGCAGCGAAGGGAGGCTCAGCCCGAACGCCTCCTGCCACAGCTGGTTGTGGGCCGTAAGGAACAAGGGAACGACGAACAGGCACAGGTGGAAGACGAAGAAGGCGATTGCAAACACGGGCTGAGTACGCAACGACAGGCTCCCCAGCGGGATCAGCCAGTGGAAGATCGAGCGCAGGCCCCATTTCATGTCCACATGATTGTAGAACACCCTGTCGCGTTCCCTGCTCAACCCGTAGAGGTAGACCACCCGCAAAAACAGGCCGCCGATAAAGATGATGAAAGCGGCCCAGGCAGCCGGCCCGGTTAGGAAATCATAAAAATCGTTCATAGGTTCGCGCGCCCCCTGTGTGCGAGATTGAAGTGACAAACGGTCTATTTGTTCACAAATTCACTAGCTTATGCTATAATTGATAACTAATTAACATAAACAAACCCGGCGGAAAAGCACAAAGCTATCCTCGAATCACTTCTCCCCTCAATACCGAGCCGGACAACCGCCGACACCCCCCTGAGCCACTCATCTGGACACGGCATCATGAAAGACATAGCTTTCCGGCGATAGGGGAACTGTTTTTCTTGTGGAGCGGGGTCTTCCTAAACCGGGTGTTCCGCAGCGTCGAAAATGAGGCGAGAAAGGCGAAGTTCCACAGGAAAACGGACCATCTGAGATTTCATTTCCGAATTGTGTAATAAAAGCATAATTGATGCTATTTTGCAAGGATTTGATTTATTGGGCAGTTTGTGCGACGGTTTGCGGTAAAATGCGTACTGCTGGATAACGTTTTCACAAGCTATGGGCAAATAATGGGCCTTTTTGTCGATTCTCTTGCTCTGCCCACATCCAGGAGCGGACATGAAAAGTTATTGGCCTGACGAATACATCAAGAAAAAAACGACCGCCCGCGAGGCGATCTCCAGGATCGCTCCCGGCCAGCGGGTCTTTATCGGCACCTCCTGCGGAGAGCCCCAACATCTGGTCACGGAACTCGCCGACCAGGCCGTCAATTTTACGGACCTCGAAATCATCCGGCTTCAGAGCCTCGAGACCGAGCCGATAAGCCTCATAGCCTCGGATTCGCCCTCGCACAGCTTCAGCATCAGGTCCTTCTACTCCGGTTCGACGGTCCCCGAGGCGCTCGGGAAGACGAGGCGATTTTCCGTGCCCATCAATCTTTCCGCCGTGCCCCAACTGTTCCGGACGCGCCAGATCCCGCTTCACGTCGCGCTGATCCAGCTTTCGCCCCCCGACGATTTCGGGTGGATGAGCCTGGGGGTCTCGGTCGACATCACTCTCTCGGCCGCCCTTTCCGCGGACCTGGTCATCGCGCAGGTAAACCCCAGGATGCCGCGGGTGCTCGGGCACAGTTTCCTTCACGTGGACGACGTGCACCTGATCGTTGAATACGAGGAGGAGCTGATCACGGTCCCCGAACCGCCCAGGGCCGACATTGCCAGGATAATCGCGCGGCATGTGTCGAGTCTTATCGAGGACGGCTCGACGATCCAGATCGGGGTCGGCGAGCTGCCGCAGGCCGCCGTCGAGGCCCTCGCGGACAAAAACGACCTCGGAATCCACACCCAGGTCTTGACCGACGGCACGATGGAACTCGTCTCGCGCGGCGTGGTGACCAACCGCAAAAAGGGCCTTAACGAAGGCAAAATCGTCGCAAGCTCGGCCATAGGCTCCCGGAACCTCTACGATTTCCTGCACGATAACCCCTCCATCGAGTTCCATCCATCCGATTACGTGAACAATCCATCCCTCATCGCCGGCCACTACAAGATGGTGTCGCTCAATATGGCCTCGTACATGGACCTGACCGGCCAGGTGGCGGTGGATTCCCGGCCCGAGAACTATTTTTCGGGGGTCACCGGCATGCTCGATTTTATCAGGGGCGCGGCGATGGCGCAGCAGGGCAAATCCATCCTGATTATCCCGTCGACCAACCGCAACCGGAAGATGAGCAGGATCGTGCCGGTGCTCGAAAAGAACATGGCCGTCGTGATCCCGAGGAGCGACGTCTACTATGTGGTAAGCGAATACGGCGCGGTGAACCTGTTCGGAAAGAGCCTCGAGGAGCGCGCCGTTGCGCTGATCAGCCTGGCGCACCCCGATTTTCGGGACCAGCTCTTTTTTGCGGCCCGCAAGTCCGGTCTTATCGGGACCACGCGAACCCTCAAGGAATCGGTCCACGCGGTCTACCCTCTGCACGTCGAGGAGAAATTCACGATCGACGGCGTGGACGTGATGGTCCGACCCATCAAGCCGGTTGACGAACGGCGCCTCCAGGAGCACTTCTACAACCTGGACAAAAACGACGTCGTACAGCGCTTTTTCCACAAGAAGACCACTTTTATCCGCGACGACGTCGCCTCGATGTATGAGATAGACTACGTGAAGGAAATGACAATCGTCGCGGTTGTGGGGGAATTCGGCTTCGGCAGGATAATTGCCGTCGGCGGCTACGTTCTCGATACCGCGAAAAACGAGGCCGAGGTGGCTTTTTCCGTTGCAAAGGACTGGCAGCGCAAGGGGCTCTCGAAGATCATCGTGAGGAAGCTGGCCGAGGCGGCCCGCCGAAACGGCATCGCGAGTTTCATGGCATACACCGCCATGAACAACAGGTCCATGGTCAATGTATTTAAATCGCTTCCCTACGAGGTGGTGATCGATCACGAAGAGGACATAATTGTCATGCGCTGCCGGCTGGACGCGCCGATCAAGACTTCCGCCGCGGGTGAACAGTGAGGAGTAAACGGTGAATGGTGAGCGGTGAACTGTGAGCAGTAAACGGTGAGCAGCGCGGGGAGGCTTCCGCTCACCAGGGGCGGGATTTCATCAAGGCGACCGCGTAGTAACCGCGAGACAACTTCCTTTGCCCTTCCGTCGGCCCGTTCCTTTTCCCTCGGCTCCTTGCCCCTCCGTCGGCCCGTTCCCCTTGACCGGAGGCCGGTCCCACTTAGCTTTTAGATAAGGGTCGGCTTTTTGCGGTTGACATTGTGGTGCGGCGTTGCTATTTCGGATGTTACGCGGTTTAGACCATTGCTCACCCATCCACGTCGAGTTTCGATTTCCTCATCTTATGTCAAGATCCACCCGGTGGAGTCTTCTCACATCTTTTTCCCTGCCGCATTTATGGAATGCCGCAACCATGCGGACGGTTCTCATTTTTTTTAAAAAACCCCAAGCCATTAGGAGGTGTTCATGGCCGATGTCATTCCTGTCCCCGAATCCTGGGCAAAGAAAGCACACTGCGATAACGACAAATATCTGAAAATGTACGAGCAGTCCGTCAAGGACCCCGACGGGTTCTGGGGTGAGGTCGCCAAGAGGATCGACTGGATCGAGCCCTTCAAGAAGGTGAGTCAGGGCGGATTCACCGGCGACGTCAGGGTCAAGTGGTTCGTTGACGGAAAACTCAATGTTTCCCAGAACTGCCTTGATCGCCATCTTGAAAAAAGAGGCGACCAGGTGGCCATCATCTGGGAAAGCGACGATCCCAACGTCAGCAGGAAAATCACTTACAAGGAACTTCACCGGGAAGTTTGCAAGTTCGCCAACGTCTTGAAGTCTCTCGGCCTGAAAAAGGGCGACCGGGCGACCATCTACCTTCCCATGATTCCCGAGCTGGCGATAGCCATGCTGGCCTGTACGCGAATCGGCGTGGTCCATTCGATCGTGTTCGCCGGATTTTCTCCCGAATCGCTGGCCGGCCGCATCCTGGACTGCAAGGGCAAGGTCGTCATCACCTCCGACGAGGGTGTTCGCGGCGGCAAGCCCGTCCCGCTCAAGGAAAACACCGACGAAGCGCTCAAAAAGTGTCCGGACGTCGAGCATGTCATCGTCTTCAAGCACACGGGCGGCAAGGTCCCCGTCAGCCCGCGCGATCTGGACTGGAACGAGCTGATGAGCAAGGCTTCCCCGGACTGCCCGCCGGAGCCGATGGATGCCGAGGACCCGCTCTACATCCTGTATACGTCGGGTTCGACGGGAAAACCCAAGGGCGTTCTCCACACCACGGGGGGCTACCTCGTCTATGTCGCCTTTTCCCACGAGTATGTCTTCGACTACCATGACGGCGACGTCTACTGGTGCACGGCGGACATCGGCTGGGTGACCGGTCACAGCTACATCGTGTACGGACCTCTGGCAAACGGCGCGACCACGGTCATGTTCGAGGGAATTCCCAACTACCCCGACTGGTCCCGGTTCTGGAGCGTTTGCGACAAGCACAACGTCAGCATCTTCTACACCGCCCCCACCGCCATCAGGGCCATCATGAGGCAGGGCGAGGCGCCGGTGACGAAGACATCGAGAAAATCGATCAAACTTCTCGGCACGGTCGGCGAGCCGATCAACCCGGAAGTCTGGCTCTGGTACTACAACGTGGTGGGCGAGAAGCGGTGCCCCATCGTGGACACCTGGTGGCAGACCGAGACGGGCGGCATTCTGATCACGCCACTTCCCGGCGCGACCGCCCTCAAGCCCGGTTCGGCCACGCGGCCCTTCTTCGGTCTCCAGCCCGCGATCATCTCCCCGGACGGCACCGAACTCAAGGGCGCCGGCGCGGGCTACCTGGTCGTCAAACAACCCTGGCCGGGAATGCTGCGCACGGTCTACGGCGATCACGACCGGTTCAAGATGACCTATTTCTCGCAGTATGACGGACTCTATTTCACGGGTGACGGCGCGCGGCGCGACGAGGACGGCTACTACTGGATCACCGGCCGCGTGGATGACGTCATCAACGTGTCCGGACACCGCCTGGGAACGGCCGAGGTGGAAAGCGCCCTGGTGGCCCACCCCTTTGTCGCCGAAGCGGCGGTCGTAGGCTTCCCCCACGACATAAAAGGCCAGGGCATCTATGCCTACGTCACCCTCAAGGCCGACAAGGAACCTAGCGATGCCCTCAGGGGCGAACTCATTAAGTGGGTCCGCAAGGAAATCGGGCCGATCGCGACCCCCGACTACATCCAGTGGGCGCCCGGCCTGCCCAAGACGAGATCGGGCAAGATCATGCGCCGCATTCTGCGCAAGATCGCCGCCAACGAGATCGCCGACCTCGGCGACACCTCGACCCTGGCGGAACCCGCGGTTGTCGAAGACCTCATCAAGAACCGCCTTTATGTGGCTCAGGCCACAAAGTAGCAAGGCATGCCGTCCGAACCCGGCCCCCCTTGAAGGTCTCGAAAGGGGGGTCGGATGACTCCAAAAATTTGGTTTGCCCCTCCGTTTTTGTTGAAGACACGGACGGAATGGTTGACAATGGGCGCTTCGTAAAGAGGCGCCCATTTTTTTGCGCTCCCACCGGCGCGGGGCGACTCAAAATGAGTCTGTTTAACCGAGGAGTAAAGATATGCCCGTCAGCCCCCTTGCGGGAAAGCCCGCGCCGCCGTCCATGCTGGTAAACGTGGCGAAACTGGTCACCGCGTATTACACGAATCACCCGGACCCGGCCGAAAAGCATCATCTCGTGGAATTCGGGACCTCCGGCCACAGGGGGTCGTCTTTGAGAAACAGCTTCAACGAAGACCACATCCTTGCCATCACCCGCGCCATTTGCGAGTATCGGCGGCTGCAGGGGATCACCGGCCCGCTTTTTGTCGGAAAGGACACGCACGCGCTCTCCGAGCCGAGTTTCGCCACGGCCCTCGAAGTCCTCGCCGCCGAGGAGATAACCGTCTTCGTGCAAACCGACTGGGGCTACACCCCGACCCCCGTGATTTCGCACGCCATCCTCTCGCACAACCGCCAAAACCCCTCCGCCCGCGCCGACGGGATCGTCATCACCCCGTCCCACAATCCGCCGGAAGACGGCGGCTTCAAGTACAACCCTCCGAGCGGCGGCCCGGCGGATACCGACGTCACATCGTGGATCGAGAACCGGGCAAACGAGCTTCTTTGCGACAAGAACCGGGATGTCCGGCGCATCCCGTTCGAACGGGCGGTGAAAAGCGGTTTGGTCCGAACCCATGACTACATCGCATCCTACGTTGGGGAACTCGACAAGATCATCGACATGGACGCCATCCGCTCCGCCGGCCTTCGCATCGGCGCCGACCCCATGGGCGGAGCTTCCCTGCCCTACTGGCGGCCGATTGCCGAGCGTTACGGATTGTCTCTCGAGGTGGTAAACGAGCTGGTGGACCCCACCTTCGGCTTCATGACGGTGGATAAGGACGGGAAGATCAGGATGGACTGCTCGTCGCCCCACGCGATGGCAAGGCTCATCGGGCTCAAGGACCGGTTCGACATCGCGTTCGGCAACGACCCCGACTCGGACCGGCACGGCATCGTAACCCGAAGCACAGGGCTCATGAACCCGAACCATTACCTCTCGGCCGTGGTCTGGTACCTGTTCCAGAACCGGCCGCATTGGAAAAAGGATGCGGGAGTGGGCAAGACCCTGGTGAGCAGCGCCATGATAGATCGCATCGCGCGCCACCTCGGCCGCGGCCTCTTCGAGGTGCCGGTCGGGTTCAAGTGGTTCGTCGAGGGCCTTCTCGACGGGAGCTACGGTTTCGGCGGCGAGGAAAGCGCGGGGGCTTCTTTCCTGAGACTGGACGGGACGGCCTGGTCCACCGACAAGGACGGGATCATTCTCGACCTGCTGGCGGCCGAGATCACGGCCAGGACCGGCAGGGACCCCGGCGAGACCTACTCGATGATCACGGAAAAATTCGGCGCCCCCTTCTACGAAAGAATAGACGCCCCGGCAAATCCGGCGCAAAAAGCCGTGCTCAAGGGTCTGCGACCCGATATGATCCGGGCCTCGACCCTGGCGGGGGAGAAAATCCTCGCGAGGTTGAGTCACGCTCCGGCAAACGGCGCGGCCATCGGCGGAATCAAGGTGGTGGCGGAAAACGGCTGGTTCGCGGCCCGTCCGTCGGGCACGGAGGACATCTACAAGATATACACGGAGAGCTTTAAGGGCCGGGAACATCTGCTCCGCGTACAGGAGGAGGCTCGGGCCATCGTGGCGGATGCTTTCAAGGCGGCCGGGCGTTAGGCCGTCCCGGCTACTGTTCCTCCTCTTCGGGGGCCGCCCCCTGGTCGGATACCTCGACATCCTGCACGGGCTGCTCCGGCGGTGTCTGTCCGGCCACCTGCCCCGGCGGGGGCTGCATGAGCGACGGGTCCATCCTTCCCGGCCGGCCGGCATTGGGCGGCATCTGCTGGCCCGGCGGGACGGGCGGAGCATTTCCTCCACCTTCCTGCGGCATCACGGCCTGGCCGTCACCGGGCGGGACATTTCCGTCCACGCCGGGAGGAGGCTGGGCAGGGGGCGGGACCGCGGCGGGCGGTAGCACTTTCCCCGGCGCGAAGAGATTTATCACGAAAGTCTGCCCATCTTTTTCGAGCGAGATGCTCTTGGGCTCGATCTTCGACACCCGAAAATCACCCACCTGCTGGTTCTCTCTGACCGTCACATAGGGGGAGCGCGGTTTTTTCTTGTCCGTCGACCCGGTCTGGCTTTTCAGGCGAAGCAGGGCCTTCCTGTTATTCCCGTTGACCATTACCCCGTCCAGTTGAATATTACTTACCGGCATCCCCGCCCCGCCCGCCTTGGACGAGGACACGGCCGATTCAGGCGGAGGCGGCTTCCTGTCCAGCGAGAAGAGGTTCTTGTCGATCATCACCGGAGCAGCCGCGCACAACGAATGCATGAGAATCGCCCCGACCGGGATCAGGCAAAACACGAATATTTTTTTTATGATCACGTGTCGATCTCCGATGATTCAGGGTTTTAGTCGGGTCCCACGGGCCGGCAAACCGCAACCGGACTCAACGTATTCACAGCGCCCATATAACGTATCAAATTCAAAGGAATTATTCCATAGGAAGCTGACGTTGCCCCGCGGGAAGCCGACGTTGCTCCATAAGAAGCTGATATCGCTCCACCGCGGCATCTCAGGGCCAAGAACCTCCGGCAATTATCCTGTTAAGGACCCGCGCCGCTCCGGACAACTCCCCCCACGGGCATTTCCCGTCTGTTTGTCCGGCGGCGAGTATTTTCACCCAACGCTTTTTCCCTCTTGAACAAATCCATCATGAGAGTGATGATCACATCGGACACGGTAATGAATCACTTCCGCGCGATACATAACACGATGCATAAAAGGAACTTTACATGGAACTCGTATTGCTTTTCGTCGGCGGCATAGTCGTCTGGTACGCCCTCAACAAATGGATATTGCCAAAGCTCGGAATTCCCACCTGAATGTCCGCTTCCTGCGAGATCGGCGATCCCGCGAAAAAGACAGAGGATAAGAAATAACCCCGGCCGCTGCCGGACCGCACGAGGAGATCGCTTAAATGAGGCGATTGCCGAAATGAGGCATTGTTGAAATGAGGCATTGTTGAATAAATCCTACTTCCGGCAGTCCGGGCGGGGTTGAGGGGCTGTTGCCCAAGAATTATTCAATCTGCGCGACTATTGATCGGGACGTGAGTCCCCCTCCCTTCGATGGGAGGGGTATAGGGGAGGGTGTTGAATTTTCAAGTACTTACGACCCCCTCCCCCAGCCCCTCCCGCCAAGGGAGGGGAGACCTCCGCCCTGTTTTGGCCATACCTGTCGTACCTCTTGCATTTGAGCAACAGCCCGTCAACCCCGCCCCTACATCCGGAGGACGGC
>JBAQYM010000296.1:0-8971 GCA_049300095.1 Syntrophobacteraceae bacterium | reverse complement strand
TATACCGCTTTGCTGTCTCCCAAAGTTCGCTCGTTCCCAAGCTCCAGCTTGGGAACCCAGCGAACACTCGCGGACTAGGACATAAAGGTCAACCATAAAACGGTATATTAGTAGATTCCAAGCCCCTAAGTGACCGGTATTGTCCTTGAGTTGCCGGTCCAGGGCGGAAGCCGGCCTACTTCCCCAGCGGCCCCCCGGTTGCCCGTTCAAGGTCGGCTTTGGCGATTTCGTATCCGTAGAGCGCCTGGTAGAAATCGGCCTTGGTCTGGGCGACAAAGACCTGCGCGTTGAGGACTTCGAGGAAAATCACCGTTTGTTCCTTGTACTGGAGCGTGGTGATGCGCTCATTTTCCTCGGCCTGCCTGAGAGCGACCCGCGAGGTCTCGATGTTGGTCTTGGCGACCTTGAGTTGCTCGAAGGCGTTTTCGACCTGGAGCCGGATTTGCTGGCGAAAATCCCCGCGTCTTTGTTCAATCGCCCTGCGGCGGTGTTCCCACTCGAGTTCCGAGGCCCGTGTCTTGCCACCCTCGAAAAGGTTCCAGTCCACCCGCACGCCAACGGCCGTGTTCTCGTTGTTGGTGAAGGGGTTATTGTCCGCCGGGAAATCCTCGCCTTCCCTGAAGTACTGGACGAAAGCGGATACGCGGGGATAATAGCGGCTGCGGGCCGCAGTCTTGCCGTAGTCCGCCTGCTTTATCGAAGTTGCCATCGCGAGGTACTCCGGACGCGTCTGCTCGGCCATCATGTACAACTCATGCAGGTCGGGGAAGGTGTAGGTTTTCTCTTCGATGTCCGCGAGTTCCACCTTCTCCTGAAGGTCTACATCCATGAGCTGGTTGAGCGTCGAACGCAGGATGACGAGTTGTTTTGCGAGGTGTCGTTCCCGCTGCCCCGCGTCGGCCAGGGCCACATCGGCCTTGAGCACGTCGTTTACGGCCGCGACGCCCTGCTTGTAGTTCGCCTCCGCGTTTCGCCGCTCGACTTCCAGGCTGGCCACGGTTTCCCGGGCCACATCGAGCAGCCTCGCACCGAGAAGCGCCTGGAGGTAGGCGGCCTGAACGTCCCTTACGAGGTTTAGCCGCACCTCTTCCATCTGGTAGCTGGAAAGCTGCCGTCCCGCCTTGTTTATTTTGTACTGTGATTCCAGGAAAAACCCGGTGAAGAGCGGCTGGACAAGGTTAACCTCCCAGCGGTTGCTCGTCTTGACGGCAAACGGAAACGTTTGGCCGCCCATCACCCCGAGCGTGACGGTGGGCTGGTCCGAGAATTGCCGGAAGGCGTACGAGGCATCGAGCTTCGGATAAAAGTCGGCCTGCGCCTGTTTGACCCTCTGGACGGCCGCGGCGAGGTCCTCGCCGGCCGCCTTGAATATCCGGTTGTGGGCCAGCGCGTACTCGACGGCGGCGTCTTTGGTGAGGGGCTGGGGTAGGGGGGCGCGGTTTTCCTGTCCCCGGACGGCGGAAAAGCACAGGGTGAGGATGCAGAAGACCAGGATCGGGGCGAGGCCGTTTCTTCTTTTCATGGACATGAAATCCTAAACTTCGGACCGGTTCTCTACCTGGATGGTCCGCGCTCCAGGAGTCGGGTCAGTTGCGAGAAGTCAAGGCCCGCAAGAGAGGCGACGACGTGATCGGCGTCGCGCAGGTCGCTTGCCGGAAACGAGTTGGTAACGCCGATGACGAAAAGGCCCGCCGCCCTGGCGGAATGTATGCCGGCGGGAGTGTCTTCAATGGCGACACAGCTTGCGGGATCGAGCGCGGCCCAGCCCCGCGCCTCGCGCAAACGCCGGAGCGCGAGGACGTAGGTTTCCGGGTCGGGCTTGCTTTTTTTCACATCGTCGGCGGCAACCACGGCGCAAAATGCCCCGCTTAGGCCCAGGGACTTTATGAAGGCGCGGACTTCGTGCCCGAGCGCCCCGGAAGCAACCGCCATCGGCAGGCCATGAGCCTCGATGTCGCGCACCAGTTCGACCACGCCGGGAAAGGTCGGTACGCCCTGCTCGATCAGCTTCTGCAGCACGTTCCCCTTGGCCTCGATCATAATTTCGAGGGTTTCCGGGTCGAGTTCCCGTCCGCCTTCACGGAATGCGTGCAAAAAAGCGTCGCGGTCGTCAAAACCGATGAACCGGTCCATGTAGTGTTCGAAATCGTGCCCGAGTCCCAGCGGGACCAATACTTTCTGGAATGCCCGGTAGTGCAGGGGCTCGGTATCCACCAGGATGCCGTCGCAGTCGAAAATAACCGCCTCGAGCGGGGCCCCGGGGTGCTGTTGTTTCACATTTTCCAAAGGCTGTAGACTCCCAATATTTATCGAAGCGGTATTTTTATCACTTTTTCGCGGCGCTGAGAATTCTTTTCATTTTATGCGGGATAAGGTTTCCTGTATGTATAAAGAGCAAAAATGTGCTTTTGGCGGGCATGAAATTCCCGCTGGTTCAAGTTAGAATTATGCGTCATCCACCGAAATGGTTTCGGAGTATTCGTCATTGCTGACAGTAAGCGGCGTGTCCAAATATCTGGGTAAGAAAGAGCTTCTCAGAAATGTGTCCTTTCACGTGCATCCCGGCGAGCGAATCGGGCTCATCGGGCCGAACGGGTCGGGCAAGTCCACCATGTTCCAGATCGTTTTGGGGCAAATGGAGCCGGATGCGGGCGCGGTCAGCCGGACTCGGAACCTGCGGATCGGCTACCTGCCCCAGGAAACGATTCCCGTTCACGGCAAGTCGATACTCGCGCGCGCAACCGATATCCACGAGGAAGCCGGGGCCCTGAGAAACGAGCTGGAATCGCTCCAGCGCGAACTGGACGCGGGCGGCGAGCCCCGGGAGCTTACAAACCTGGCCGAGAAGCAGGCGCGGGTGATGGAGCGGCTGGAACATCTGGTCGGATACGATTTCGAGGCGCGCGCCGCAAAAATCCTCGAAGGCCTGGGGTTCAAGGCATCACGGTTCGACAGGCCCGTTTCCGAGCTTAGCGGCGGCTGGGTCATGCGGCTCGAACTCGGGAGGCTGCTTCTCTCGGAGCCCGACCTTTTGCTGCTCGACGAGCCGACCAACCACCTCGACCTCGAATCGCTGCTCTGGCTCGAAGACTATCTTCTCAATTCCTCCTCGGCCTTTATCCTGGTTTCCCACGACCGGGCTTTCCTGAACCGAGTCGTCTCGCGGGTGGTCGAAATCGAGCAGGGTGACCTCCACGAGTTTGCCGGAAACTACGACTTTTATCTCGAAGAGAAGGCAAAACGGCAGGAAGTGCATCTGGCCACCTACAAAAACCAGCAGGACCGGATTCGCCAGATCGAGCGTTTCGTGGAAAAGAACCGCTACGACAAGAAAACGGCCGGGCAGGCGCAGAGCCGCCTCAAGATGCTCGAAAAGATCGACAGGATCGAAGCCCCGGTTGTGGAATCGGAGATCAATTTCGTATTCCCGGCGCCCGCGCGGTCCGGCAGGCGGGTGATCGAACTGTGTAATATCGCCAAGTCCTACGGGGCAAATCCGGTTTACAGCGGTATCGACCTGGTGATCGAGCGCGGAGACAAGATCGCTTTCCTGGGACCGAACGGGGCGGGGAAGAGCACGCTTCTGAAAATCCTCGCCGGGACGGTCCAGCCGGATTCGGGGGAGCGCGTCACGGGCTACCACACCTCCGTCGGCTACTATGCGCAGCACCAGTGGGAGCAGCTCAGGCCGGAAAGCACCGTGCTCGCCGAAGCGATGTCCGTTTCAGGCGACATGCTCCAGACACAGTTGCGGGGGCTTCTCGGGGCGTTTCTCTTCCAGGGAGACGATGTCCTGAAAAAGACAACCGTCCTGAGCGGCGGCGAAAAGGCGCGCCTGGTGCTCTGCAAGCTGCTCATCCAGCGCCCGAATTTTTTACTTCTCGACGAACCGACAAACCACCTCGATATCTCCTCCCGCGTTGTGTTGGAAAAGGCGCTGGGCGATTTTCCCGGGACCATCTGCTTCATCAGCCACGACCGGCGGTTCATAAACGCGGTGTCGAACAAGGTCCTCGTGGTCGGGGAGGGGGCGATTCACGTGTTTCCCGGCAATTTCGAAGACTTCCAGGGCATATGGAAACAGCGGCTCGATGCGGAAATATCCAATGGAAAGGCAGCGGGCGGGAGCGGCGAAAGCGGCGCGGGCGCAAAACCGCGCATGACCCAGAAGCGTATCGAGGCTGAGTTTCGAAACGAGCTTTTCCGGGCCAGGAAGCCTGTCCAGGACCGGATCGAAGACCTCGAGGGACGCCTGGACGCCTGCCACGCCGAGTTCGATCAACTAAAGGAGCGCCTCGCCGACCCGGATACGTACAAAGACGGGAAGTTCGCCCAGGAAGTTCAGTCCCGGTACCGGGAAGTCCGGGCCGCGATCTCGGAACTTACCGCCGAGTGGGAGGAAAGCGCCCTCGAACTCGAACGGATCGAGGAAGATTTCCGCCGGGAGAAGGAAAAACAGGATTTGGCCGTTTAAAGGGCTAATCGCAGCCTTTCATATGGTCGATTAGATATTCAGGATGGCTGCTTCAGGGAGCCAATGACCGGAAGACGCAATTCGGGTAACAATTCGCAGCCGCATTTATTAAAATGGGCGCCAAGGGAGGTCCCGGAGGTTTTATGGACATTCACCGACTGATGGTTTTTTGCAAGGTTATCGAGCTCCAGAGTTTCACAAGGGCGGCCGAGGCGGTATGCCTGACGCAGCCGACGGTAAGCGAGCACATCCGGGCACTCGAAGATTCGCTGGGGGAGAAGCTTATAGACCGGCTCGGGCGCGAGATACTGCCCACTCCCGCCGGCAAGATCCTGTACCAGTACGCCCGCGAGATCATCCAACTTCGCGACAAGGCCGTGCAGGCGCTGGAAAAATTCAAGGGAAACCTCTCGGGCGCTCTCATGATTGGGGCGAGCACGATCCCCGGGTCCTACATCCTTCCGGGCCTCATCGGGTCGTTCAAAACGATTTACCCCTCGATTCAGATCACGCTCAAGATTGGGGACAGCGGCGAGGTCGTGAGAATGATCCTGGAAGGCGGCATCGAAATCGGAATGATCGGGGCCAGGTGGGAGGAGAGGCGAATAACCCTCGAGGATGCCTACTCCGACGAACTGGCGCTGGTGGTCTATCCGGGTCACCCGTGGGAGGGTCGCGAGTACGTGGAACCGAGCGAACTTGCCGAGATGCCCTTCATCTCGCGCGAGAGGGGGTCCGGGACGCGCATGGTCATGCTCCAGGCGCTCGAATCGGCCGGGTTCGCCGCCTCGCGCCTGAACGTGGTCGCTGAAATGGGGAACACCGAAGCGGTGCGCCAGGCCGTAAAGGCCAGGATCGGAATCGCCATTCTTTCCTCTCTTGCCGTACAGGAAGACATCGAGCGGCAGACACTCTGTCAAGTGCCGTTGAACGGCATCCGCATCCAGAGGCCGTTCTACCTTGTGCAAAGAAAGAACCGCGAACTTTCCCCGCTCTGCTCGGCCTTTCTCGAACACCTGCGCGCCGACGCGGCGCGGCGGAACGGATAGATTTGCGGCACGGCGTTCAAGCATTCAGTTTGCCTATAACAAGTATGGATATACATTATAATTATCTATTTGTAGCGCCTGATCCCGCCAGATTAAACTAACCCCCGGATGCAGTCCCAGGCCGTATTTCGGCCCTATCCCAACCATATCGAATCGAGGAAAACCCATGCGGAGTGAAACGCTCGACTGCCGGGGTCTGGCATGTCCCAGCCCCGTTCTCAGGACGAAAGAACTGGTCGAAAAGGGCGATCTCGGCCGCCTTACGGTCATGGTGGACAACAACGCGGCCCGCGAGAACGTGACGAGGTTTCTTGGCCGCTACGGCTTTGCGGTCGAGGTTGCCGAAGACGGCGGTGTATTCGAGGTCACCGGATCGAGGAGCGAGTCGGAAGCAAGGAGCGAGTCGGAAGCGTGCCGAGTTTTCGAAGACGAGGCGCCGGCGGCGGTTGAGCAGAAGGTTGTCGTCCTGCTCGGAACGGAGGTGCTCGGGCGTGGAGACGACATTCTCGGGCGAAAACTGGTGCTGAATTTCCTGCTCACCCTCAAGGAGCTGGGGCCGGAACTCTGGCGTCTGGTGCTGGTAAACGGGGGAGTTAAACTCGCAGTCGAAGGGGCGGAAGCGCTGGACGCGGTCGGTAAACTCGAAGGCGCGGGCGTGAAGGTCCTCGTATGCGGCACCTGCCTGAATCATTTCGGCCTGCTCGAAAAGAAACGGGTGGGTGAGACCACCAACATGCTGGACATCGTGACCGCCATGCAGCTTGCGGATAAAGTGGTCAGCCTGACTTAGGAAGTCACAAAATAACCTTTACTACCTCCGTTGTGGCACGGTCTTCTCTTCCGTTGTGGCACGGTCTCCCGACCGTGCCACCGTGCCCGACCGAAGGTCTCCCAAGGAGGCGACGGGTCCTGGGGCGGGACGGAGACCTCCGGTCGAGAGCATGGCGCGGTCAGGGGGGCTGTTGCCCAAACGCAAGAGTTGCGATAGGTGTGGCCAAAACAGGGCAGAGGTCTCCCCTCCCTTGGCGGGAGGGGCTGGGGGAGGGGGTCGTAAGTACTTGAAAATTCAACACCCCCCCTAACCCCTCCCATCGCGGGGAGGGGGACTCTCGTTCGGCTCAATAGTCGCGCAACTTGAATACTTCTTTGTGCAGCAGCCCCAGGAGACTGCGTCATAACCGGGAGAGGGACACGAAGGGGTCTTTAATTCCGTGAATTTATCCCCATGGATACCTAATCGTGAGTCTCAACTGTTGCACTAAGCCATTGGAAGTCCCGCTAAAGTTCCCATCCGCATGAAGCCCGCACATCTTTGAAGCCTTCCAACCCGGGTCCCGACGGGACAAACCAGTCACCCGGGCACACGGTTGCCACAGGCTCGCCGATCCATTCCGCGATGCGGGAAAAGCGAGCCGAGGAATGAATCTTGCCTGGAACACGACAGAGATCCGATGTAAAGCGGATCAAAAAGTGATGGGAAAGCCGGGTCCAAAGGACTATACACTTGATGGTTGCACAGGGTCCCTCCGGCTGAAATCGCAACCACGGTGAAGGATAGCTTTCATCTCACGCGGCACAGGTGGCTAATGGGCATTCACAAAGGTTTGAAGGTCCTGCTGATCGATGACGATCCCGGTATTTTGAAGGTGATGACAATCACTTTGGAGGATGAGGGATATACGGTTATCACCGCGCCCAACGGGGAGAGAGGGATAGAGGTGTGCGTCGCGGAATCTCCCGACCTGGTCATTACCGATATCCGGATGCCGGGGATCGACGGCATTGAAGTCCTCAGAAGAATAAAGGAGATGGACCCCGACAAAGAAGTCATAGTGGCAACGGCTTTCAGCGACATCGAGTACGCAATCCGCGCCCTGCAACTCGATGCTTCGGATTTTATCACCAAGCCCGTAAGCGACGAGGCCCTGATGGTCGCCTTGAGGCGTGCGCGGGAGAGATCATCCACGCGCAAGGACCTGCGGGATTACACGGCCCTGATCGAGGAGCGGTGGATGGAAACGTCCGAGGAACTTGCCCGGACGTTTCAAACCATGAAGCTCCTGATCGAAAGCTCCATAGACGGGATCATCGCCAGCGATAAAGCGGACAGGGTGGTGATTTTTAACCGGAGCATGGAGCGGATGCTCGGGTATTCAAAAACTGAAGCGATCGGCGAGAAGTCAGTCGATGAGCTGTTCTGGCCGGGGGAGGCCGAAAAATTCAGGAGCATGCTCGGGTCCGACGAGTTTGGAGGCAAGGGGAGGCTGTTTCTTTTCGAGAGCTATCTGGCGGGAAACGACAGGTCGAGAATTCCCGTCCAAATCTCGGCGGCCACCATGGCCCGGGAAGAAGAAGAGATGGGGATTGTCTGTTTTTTCCGCGACGAGCGGGACATCAGAAAGCTGGCCCAGGAAGTGGCGGACCAGGCGCGAATGCTCCACCAGGACAAGATGATTTCCCTGGGAAAGCTTGCCGCGAGCGTGGTCCACGAAATCAACAATCCTCTGGCCGGGATACTCAACTATGCCCGCCTGATGAGCCGGATACTCTCACGGGGAAGCCTGCCCGGCGAATCCGCCGCGAAGTTCCAGGGGTATCTGTCCCTGATGGAAAGCGAACTGGAGCGGTGCACCAAGATTGTTTCCAATCTCCTGGCCTTTTCCAGGAAATCGAAGCTCGAATTCAGCGCCGTTGACATAAACGAACTCCTTGGCAAGTGCATAAATTTGAGCGGGCACAAAATGGCGCTCCAAAATATTCGGATCGAAACGATGCTTGCCCCTGACATCCCGACGATCCGGGGCGACTTCAACCAACTCCAGCAATGCGTCATCAACCTTATCTTCAATGCGATGGACGCGATGCCGGAAGGCGGCGTCCTGAGCCTGGGAAGCTGTTTCGATCCCGCGAAAAATCTTGTCAGGATCCAGGTCCAGGACACGGGATGCGGTATCAGCGCCGAAGACCGTCTCTATATTTTCGACCCCTTTTTCAGCACGAAAAGGGAGGGCAAGGGGTTGGGCCTCGGCCTCTCGACCACATTCGGGATTATCGACAGGCACAAGGGCGCGATTCGCGTCGAGAGCGAGCCGGGAAAGGGCGCCCTTTTTACCATCGAGCTTCCCGCGGGCAAATAACCACTGGTTTGCGAGGGGGCGGTGATAAGCGGGTTGTTGTCCAAACCACAGGTTTTTTCAGGAGCGGGTGTGACCCAAATGAGATCGAGACGGTCGGCACTTGCTATTCCGGCGGTCCGGGCGGGGATCAACCCCGCCCCTACGGATTTACGGCGGGCTGATGTTGTTTTTTGGACGTAGAGGCGGGGTTGAGGGGCTGTTGCCCAAAGAAATATTCAAGTTGAGCGACTATCGAGCCGGACGTGAGTCCCCCTCCCCGCGATGGGAGGGGTTAGGGGAGGGTGTTGAATTTTCAAGTACTTACGACCCCC
>JBAQYM010000295.1:0-2638 GCA_049300095.1 Syntrophobacteraceae bacterium | reverse complement strand
TCTTTCATCTGCTCGTCAGTCAGATACTTGTGATGAAAATCCTCCATTGCATTTTGCACAACCATCGCAAGAAACATCGCTGCCTCCTGCGAGCTCCGTTTTGGCGTCAGAATTCGTGAAGCTCCGGGCATGTGCTTGTCCTCTTCGTCTCCGCGGGGTTGAGTAGAAGGTCGGGGCTCAAGCGCGGCGGCCGAGAATTGTGAGCCTACACCACAGATCCGGTCCGCCGTCGTCCGCGGCCCCTGATTGGCAAATCTGCTTGCCGTCAGCCTGCTACCGAGTTTTAGATGTTCGCTTTACTTTCACCATATGTTCACCTATCCTTCCTTCGTCCGTTCCGACCGGGATACTCCCCAGCGATCGAAGGGACTCACCGTGATACTCGCAGCCATGTGCCAGGGCCCACTGTGCCTAAAACTCAGGCCATGGATCGAGACATCGGGCATCGGTGCTGGAGGGGAGCGTGCTCCTCCCTCGCGAACAAGGGGTCCTTCGTGCCTGCCGGCATGCCAATTTACCACCCACGAGAGCCATCCAATTCCCCATTGTGGAAGATCTTGCACAATCACTACGAAGATTTCAAGGCCGGCTATGACGGGCATTGCGAGAAACAGTACGGCTTCTTTCGGCCGGTCGTGGATGATGTGGTCGAGGAATACCTGAGATGTGGCGACCTGCACGAGGGCTTCGCCAGGGTTCGCTGCACCAATCCCGGATGTAAAAATGAATACCTTTTGGCGTTCTCATGCAAGGGAAGGTGGTTTTGCCCGAGTTGCCATTCGAAGAAAACGATTCAGTTCGGGGAGGACGTTACCAACAACATTCTCTATCCCGTTCCACACCGCCAGCTTGTTCTCACCATCCCGATCATGCTCCGTATCTATTTCAAATATGATCGTAAACTGCTGACGAAGCTGTGTCATTGCGCAAAGGAAAGCCTCGAGGTATTCTTCCGCACCGTCCTGGGCCTTCCCGACGGCATATTGGGAATGATCATGGTGATCCACACTTTTGGAGACTACGCCAGATTTCATCCCCATCTACATGCCATTGTCGCCGACGGCCTATTCACACCGAGCGGAGCTTTTCATTGTCTGCCCAACACTGATCCAAAACAACTGGAAGAGATCTTCCGCTCCAAGGTCCTGGCAATGCTGAAGGTCGAAGGAAAAATTAACGACCAGGTCATTGAGAAGCTCATGGCCTGGCGTCACAGCGGGTTCAGTGTGCATATCGGAAACCGCATAGCCGCTGACGACAGGGAAGGGCAGATGGCGCTCGCCGAATATATCATGCGAAACGCCTTCTCCGAGCAGAAGATCACATATATCGTAGGGGAATCGCATGAGATTGTTGAGGACAAATCGTTTTCGATATGCAACAATAGGGTGCACCGTCCATTTTCACAGGCACCCTAACCGCATATGGAGAGGAATGAGGAACATGAATCATGCGACAGCAGACGGAATTGCGAGCCCGGCCCCGGCGGAAGTTCCACCCACAACCTCAATTATCGCACATTTTTCATCGCTTCCTGATCCGAGAATTGAAAAGAAAACGAAGCACAGCTTAGAAGACATCGTTGTAATTACAATATGTGCAGCAGTTTGTGGCGCCGATGATTGGGTCGCGGTGGAGAATTATGGAAAAGCAAAGCATGATTGGCTTAAGACTTTTTTGAAATTACCCAATGGCATTCCTTCTCATGACACTTTTGGCAATGTGTTTTCCATAATAAATCCAAATGAGTTCGAGAAATGCTTCTTAGATTGGATACGGTCAGTTTGCAGTGTAACAAAAGGTCAAATTGTAGCTGTGGATGGCAAGACCTTACGTCGCTCTCATGATAAATCATCTAATAGGTCAGCTATCCATATGGTAAGTGCTTGGGCATCAGAGAACCGGATTACTCTTGGGCAGGTGATAACAGAAGAGAAGTCCAATGAAATAACAGCAATTCCTGCGCTATTGGATTTACTTGAAATTAAGGGTTGCATAGTAACCATAGATGCAATGGGTTGTCAGAAAAAGATAGTAGAGAAGATTGTTGTGGATAAGGGATCGGACTATGTTCTTTCTCTTAAAGGTAATCAAGGCAATTTGCATAATAATGTAAAGTTGTTTTTTGAAATGGCTGTGAAAGATAATTTCAAAAATATACATTTTGATTCTTTTGTAACAGTTGATGGAGATCATGGTCGCATAGAAACAAGACGTCACTATATCGTTTCTGATATTGATTGGCTGGAAGAAAAACAGAAATGGAAAAATCTGAAGACAATAGGAATGGTCATATCGGAAAGGGACATTAACGGCAAAGTCAGCGTGGAAAGCCGATATTTTATCTGTAGTATCAATGATGATGCTAAGTTATTTGCAAAAGCTGTTAGAGAACATTGGGGGATTGAAAACAAGGTCCATTGGTGCTTAGACATTGCTTTTCGAGAGGATGAAAGCCGAATGCGTAAGGGATATTCCGCAGGCAACTTTTCGGTAGTAAGGCATATTGCGCTCAACATGCTTCGGCACGAGGAAACACTTAAAGTTGGGATTAAGAACAAAAGGCTCACCGCTGCTTGGGATGATCGTTACCTCTTAAGGGTGCTGGGATTCTAGAAATTTCATGCGATTGCCCTAG
>JBAQYM010000294.1:0-16377 GCA_049300095.1 Syntrophobacteraceae bacterium | reverse complement strand
AGGACCCGTGGCAGGGTCGGGTGACCGGGCCACAACAGGAGGTTGCTCGGATCACCGCCGATGGTCGGACCGCCACGGTTGATCGCAACAGGCTGTCTCTAAATCCCTTCCGCCTTCTTCACCTTTGCCCAGGTGTCGCGGAGGGTGACGGTGCGGTTGAAAACGAGCCGGTCCGCCGTGGAATCGGGGTCCACGCAGAAATATCCCAGCCGCTCGAACTGGTGCCGGCTGCCTGCGGGGGCGCCCGCAAGGCCCGGCTCGATCATGGCCGATGCGATCACCTCAAGCGATTTGGGGTCGAGATCGTCCATAAAATCCCGGTCGCTCTCGTCGGGATTGGGAGAGGTGAAGAGCTTGTCGTAGAGGCGCACCTCGGCTTCGATTGCGTGCGGGGCGGACACCCAGTGGAGGGTCGCCTTGACTTTGCGGCCGTCGGGCGAATCGCCGCCCCGTGTCGCCGGGTCGTAAGCGCAGCGCAGCTCGGCCACTTCGCCCGCATCGTTTTTCACAACACCGACGCATTTTATGAAATAGGCGTAGCGCAGCCGCACCTCTTTTCCGGGGGAGAGCCTGTAGAACTGCTTGGGCGGATTTTCCATGAAGTCTTCGCGCTCGATATAGAGTTCGCGCGAAAACGGCACCCGCCGCACGCCCGCGGACGGGTCTTCCGGGTTGTTTATCGCGTCGAGATATTCGCCATCGCCTTCGGGGTAGTTTTCGATCACGACCTTGAGCGGCCTCAAGACCCCCATCACGCGCGGCGCCCTGAGGTTGAGGTCCTCGCGAATCGAAAATTCGAGCAGGGCCAGGTCGACCGTGCTCTCCCTCTTGCCGACGCCGATCCGCTCGCAGAAGTTCCGGACCGCCTCGGGCGTGTAGCCCCGCCGCCGGATTCCCGCAAGGGTCGGCATTCTCGGGTCGTCCCAGCCCGCGACCTTCCCATCTTGCACCAGCCGCAGGAGCTTCCTCTTGCTCATGACCGTGTAGGTCAAATTGAGCCGCGCAAATTCGATCTGCCGCGGCCGGCTCGGCACGTCGATATTATCGAGGAACCAATCGTAGAGCGCCCGGTGGTCCTCGTATTCCATCGTGCAGATCGAGTGGGTGATGCCTTCGAGCGCGTCCGACTGCCCGTGCGCGTAGTCATACATCGGATAGATGCACCACTTGTCCCCGGTGCGCCAGTGCGACATCTTTCGGATGCGGTACAGGACGGGGTCGCGCAGGTTGATGTTGGGGGAGGCCATGTCGATCTTTGCGCGAAGCACGTGCTCGCCGTCTTCGAACTCGCCCGCCCGCATACGCTGGAAAAGGTCGAGGTTTTCTTCGACCGGGCGGTCCCGGTAGGGGCTTTCCCTGCCCGGCTCGGTGAGGGTCCCCCGGTGTTCGCGGATCTCATCGGCGCTGTGGCTGTCCACGTAGGCCTTGCCGGCGCGAATCAGGTCAAGGCCCCACTCGTAGAGCTGCTCGAAGTAGTCGGATGCATGGTAGAGGCGGTCGTCCCAGTCGAAGCCGAGCCACCGGACGTCGTTCATGATCGAGTCCACGTACTCGATCTCCTCTTTGCCCGGATTCGTGTCGTCGAAGCGGAAGTTACACAGCCCCCCGAACTCGGCCGCAAGCCCGAAATTGAGGCAGATCGACTTCGCGTGGCCGATGTGGAGGTAACCGTTCGGCTCGGGCGGGAAGCGGGTCAGGACGCGGCCCCCGTTCTTCCCCGCTTTTAGATCTTCGGCAATTATCGTGCGAATGAAATTGGGTGGGACTTTCGCTTCGACACCATTCATTTGGATTTCTCCGGTCATATACGAGAATTCAGCAGCGGGAGCGGCATCTTGCCCTTGGTTTGCAGCCTACCGGTGGGAACGGCTTTCAGCCGTTGCACGCGGTTCTGCGAAACAAATAATGGCCGCTCAGAGCTGGCGGCCATTATTCAGAAATTCCCCAAAGGAGCCTAGGCGTAGGAATAGAAATACACTTCCTCTAGGGGTTCCTCCGCCAAGTTTATTCTAACCAACTCGGTAAGGGGCAGGGCGAGCTCTGCATAAACACCTTTTTGAGTCTCCTCGATGAAGAGCAGTGTCTTTTTTTCCTCGCTTTCCTCCAGCGTTGTTTTAAACATGGCTTCCTCCGATCAGATTAATCGACCACCTTTTTGCCTGCACCGAGTTCCAGTTCATTTCTGACACCAGTTAAATTGATGTTAAATCCACAGCCGCAAATTACAACACCATCCTTGGGCAATGGACGAAATCCCTTCTTTCGTTGTTCTTCGTCAATTTTGCGATCCTTTTGAAATTTAACATAAAATTTATGAATCTTGCCACATTTTTCGCATTTTGCGTTTATATTCCCAACTTTGATGTCTGGCATCGGCAGGTGAGTTGGTTTGATTTCAGCGCTCGCAGCTTGGCGAAAAATTTTGTGGTCAGCGGTAAAAAACATCTTAAAAATCTGGGAACTGCCAAAAAGAAGCCGAATCGCCACATGAAGTCGCCGGACAACTTCATCCAACCCAGGAATGGCTTCAGTATGTTTGACTTTAAGCTTGACCACCAACTCCAGATCATCCCTTTTGATCGATCTGCCATGGTCCCGCCAGGAAGAATGTTGGGTCAAAGCTTCGGCGATTTCACGGGCTCTTTCTTGCTTCATCTCTTCCGTAATCGGTATTTTTCTTGTTTCCGATTCCGTCCAATTCTTGAATTTATATTGTGGCAGCCACTCTTTTACCAGATCTTCAGCGTACTTGAGAGCATGAAATATCCCCCTATATTCACCTGGGGAGATCTGCGCAATCATGATCGCATCAACAGGATTGAGCTTTCCCAGCTTTATGGCTTCTTTCCTTTTTTCGTCCACCCACTCCACATAATCGAAAGCGGATATCCTGCTCCTTCCCACCTGCACTTGTGCATCGATCGGACCCAAGCTACCGGTGGAAGGCATAATGATTTCATTACCGGAAAGAGCAAGAATAGTGCCAGCACTTTTCGCTTCTCCCGGAATTACGAAGTTTACCTCCTTAAATTTAGACCGGATAAACTTCACGATATCTTCAGCTGTACTGCCACTTCCCCCCGGGGTTTCAAGCAATATATCGAGATTATCGGAATCGACATTGGCTAAAATATCACAAATGGTATAGTAATCCTCCTGCATTAATTCCGATCCGGGAATTCTTTTTACCATGTCTGTGGCAAAAATACAGAGGTATGTCCCCATTATCCTGTTGTAGTCTCGAATAAGTCTAAGGATTTCTTGTTCATAATCCTTCGCCGTCATTTTCTTCTGGATATATTCACCCATTAGACTCATTCCCGCTCCCCCTCAGTTTGCCCAATCAGGTTAATTGCGGTCCCTCCGATTTGGACCTCTCTCCATCCAGGAAAAATGGATTTAACGAAAACATGGGACAAATCTATTAGCACACCTCCATGATAGCCGAAACTATTTCAAGTAGTGTGAAAATAAGAGCTTATGTTGTCGCTTCGGCACATCCCCCTCACGGAGGTGCATTAAGCGAAAGGACCAAAAAGCTCAGTCCATCGGGATATACCTGCCGACCTGCCGGGTCACGCACCAGTAGATTTCCTCGTCCGTGCCGAAAATATCCACGATACACTTGTGGTCGATAAGCTTTTCGAGGATAAAAGCCGTGACGTAGAGGCTCACGAAATTCGGCCGGGGGACCAGTGTCCGCAGGTTTGCCGTCGCGTACTGGATGTCGAACTCCTCGGAATCGAGTATTTTTTGCAGTGCGAACTGGATCTGCTCCTGGAGGTCCACCTTGCTGGTGGTCTCGATGAGCCGCTCCTCGATAAGTTTGATCGCAGTGAGGGCCGCCAGGTCTTCGATATTCTGACGAAGCTGGTTCATTGCGTGGTAGCGCTGCGATTCCTTGGCGTGATCCAGCCTCGATATCACCGCGGATTCTCTTGCATTCGGCCTGTATTCTCTTGCCACTATGTTTCCTTTCGGTTTATCGGCACATCCGGGCGGGGATCAACCCCGCCCCTACGTCTTCGGACTACTTACCGGTTTCTCGGCACATCCGGGCGGGATCGGCCCCGCCATCACATTTTCGGACCATTTACCGGCCTGGCCACGTTTGGACCTGCCCGGCTACCGGTCCTCCTCGGTTCGGGACCGGCGATTTATTATGCCGGCCAGATACCCCGCTCCGAAGCCGTTGTCAATATTTACCACCGAAACGCCCGGAGAACACGAGTTGAGCATCCCGAGCAAAGCGGCGATTCCTCCGAAGCTCGCGCCGTAGCCGACGCTCGTTGGGACCGCGATGACCGGCCCCCGGACCAGCCCGGCGACCACGCTCGGCAGCGCGCCCTCCATTCCGGCCACCACCACGTGCACCGTGCCCTTGCGCAACTCGTCCCACGCGCTCAGGAGCCGGTGAATGCCCGCAACGCCGATGTCGTAATTGCGCCGGACCTTGTTTCCCATGAATTCGGCCGTCACGGCCGCCTCTTCCGCCACGGGCACATCGGAGGACCCGGCGCAGATGACGTGAATCGTCCCCTCGGGAACGGGACCGGTATCCTCCTGCTTTAATGTTAAGGCGCGCGCGTCTTTGTGGTACACCATTTCGCCGATCCGGCCCATAATTGTTCGGGCTTTTTCGGGATCGACCCTGGTCACCAGCACGTTCGCGCCGAATTGTATCATCGATTCGGCAACGGCGACGATCT
This sequence comes from Syntrophobacteraceae bacterium, assembly GCA_049300095.1. Taxonomy (GTDB): domain Bacteria; phylum Desulfobacterota; class Syntrophobacteria; order Syntrophobacterales; family Syntrophobacteraceae; genus SbD1. The sequence continues at coordinate 11,668 of JBAQYM010000294.1, read as the reverse complement.
GCTCCGCCGTCTTGCCCTCCCCGTACACCACCTCCGAATACCCCCGGCGAAGGCGCCTGTGGTGGTCCACCTTGGCAAAGCACAGGTCCTCGAACGGGAGCTTTTCGAGGTATTCGAGCACCTCGGGCATGCTCCTGACGCCCTCTTTGAATTCATGGAGGATTTCTTCGAGCTTCTTCATCGCAATCCGTTCAGCGCGCTCTCTTTGACAGAGTGTCCACTATGAGTTTTACCTGCCGGTCCACCACGCCTCCGAGTGTGTCGAGGGCCTCTTTGGCGAGCATGCCGCGCTCCTTGAGGCCTGCCGGGTCGGCGACCCACTTTTTCCACTGCGAGAGGAGGTCTTCCGCGTCGAGGGCCAAAAAGCTCCCACCGAAATTGTGCAGGATTCTATGCTCGCGCGGGACCTTTTTCAAGTGAGGGCCGTAAAAAACAGCCTTCCCCCAGGCGGCCGGTTCGAGAATATTGTGCCCGCCGACCGGCTCGAAGGTCCCGCCGCAAAAAATGAGGTCCCCCGCCGAGTAGAGTTCGAAGAGCGCCCCCATGCGGTCGACGAGCACCACGGGGGCGCTTCGCGCGCGCCGGCCCGCTTCGAGATCGGTCAGCAGGTCGTAGGCAATCTTCCGCTCACTCAGCCGGGCCGCCATTTTCGGGATATTGTAGAGGTGCCTCGGGACAAATACGCCGACGATATCGGGTGATGCCTCCCGCAGCTTTTCAAAGACGCGCATCAAAGTGAAGCATTCGGTCCCTCGAAGGCTGCCGGCGACAATGACCGGGGCGGTTTCACCGAGCCCGAGCAGCTTTTTCCAGAACTGCGCCCGTTCCGGGCGCGCTCTTGCCGCGAGACCGTCATATTTCGAGCTCCCCAGCACCAGGATTTTTTCGGGACGGGCGCCGATCCTCGCGGCCCTGCCGGCGTCTTCCTCCGAGTGCATCGCCATCTTCTCGAACTGTTCGAAAACGGGCCGGAACAGGGGAGAAAGGATGCTGTAGAATCGCTCCGAGGATTCCGAGACCCGGCCGTTAAGAAGCAGCGCCGGGATGCCGCGCCCCGCAAGGCGGTGGTAGAAATTAGGCCAGAACTCGGTTTCGAATGCGACAAAAAGATCCGGGCGCACCGTGGTCACGGCCCTTGCGACGCACTTCGAAAAATCCAGGGGAAACGGGAAAACGGGGACGTCTTCGGGGAGGAGATCACGGGCATGCCGGAGGCCCTGGGGCGTGCCCACGGAGAGAAAAAGCGCCGCGCCGGGAAGCCTTTTTCTCACTGCGAGAAGGGTCGGGACGGCGCCCGTCACCTCGCCGACCGATACCGCGTGAAACCATATCCTCGGTTCTTCTCCGTATACACCCGGTTTTTTCCCATGTGCGGAAGACAGGTCGTAGAAACCGAGTCTTCCTTTTCTGAATTCGGGGTCCTTGAGGGATTTGCGGCGGAGAAAAGACAGGAGTTCGGGGCCCAGGAGTTTCAGCAGGAAATTATATGCGCCAAAGTATAAATCCAGAACAGGCCTCCGGAGTTATGCTATTATTCGTAACCTTTCACCGCGGAGGCGCAGAGAACGCGGAGAAGACCCGAGGATAGGGTTGACAGGATTTAAAAACGAGGACTGCTCTTCCATCCTGATCCTGTAAATCCTGTCATTGGATTTTCCTCCGCGCCCTCTGCGTCTCCGCGGTGGGTGATTGCCGTTATTCAGGCTCTTTTTCGCTTTCCGAATCGTCGGGCGGCTCCGGAAAACCGTCCCATTGGCAGCCTTCCGTCCCGCAGGGCGAGATAAAGGCCCCTTCGCGCCGGGCTCGGGTGTAATCGTCAAAAGGAATCTCAGCGGGCTCGTCTTTTTTCGGGTCGTTTGGGTCCGCGATGCCGGCCATTCCGTCGCCTCCTTTTCCATGGTTTTTCTTCGCCGGACTCTATCAGGAAAGCCCGGAAGATGGAATCCTCAAAAGGCTGTCGATTGAGGTTAAGGAGCTGTCAAACAATTGTTCAGAAAATGTGGAAAACCGATTTTTCCCCTCTCGCGGTGTCCGTCCGGCAGGGTAAACGTCGGGAGATTGTCAAATCGTATTTCTAACAAATACAATATGTTGATAAACTTTTTGACAATTTTTCACCCCCTTATTAAGATGATTATCTCTTACATGTATAAAGAACCAATAAAACCATAAGAACCGAAGAATCGGGGGAAACCATGAAATTCCAGGTGGACAAGGCAAACCTTATCCAGATCCTGCAACGGGTGCAGAGCATCACCGACAGAAAATCCAATATGCCCATTCTGAGCAACTGCCTGATGAAGGCATCGAGTGACGGCCTTGTCGAGTTTTCAGCAACAGACCTGGAGTTGAACGTCTGGACCAAAATGGCGGCGCAGGTGGACATCGAGGGCAAAACGACGGTTTCCGCGAAAAAGCTCCTGGAAATCGTTCGCGAAGTCCCCCAGGAACTTGTGTCTCTCGAAGCCCTTACAAACAGCAAACTGCTGATCCAGGCGGGACGGTCCCGGTTCGAACTTTCGACCATAGCGGCCGAGGATTTTCCCTATATCAATATCTACCAGGATGTCGGGCTTATCAAGTGCGACGCCTCGCTGCTCAGGCGAGCGCTCCAGAAAACGATGTACACCATCCCGGCCGAAGAGGATACCTTCACCGCGCCGGGGCTTCTGTGGCATGGTTTCGAGGATGAGGACCTGTTCCGGTTCGTTTCGTCGGACGGACACAGGCTCGCTTATTTTGAGGTGCCGGCGGGTGCGTTTCCGGGTCTCGAGGTTAAGAGCGGCGGCATCATAATTCCTCGAAAAGCGGTCCAGGAAATGACCAAACTGCTGGAAAAGGTGTCGGAAGCCGAGATCGGCGTCGACGAAAAATCGCTTGTCCTGCGGACCCCGGACGCTTTCCTGAGCACCCTGCTTCTGGATGCGGAATTTCCCGAGTATGAAGTGATCATTCCCCCCGAAAGGCCCAACGGCTTTACCGTCGAAACGGATGTGATCTATCCCGCGCTCAAGCGTGTCGCCGTTCTAACGGACATGACCTACAGGCATGTGCGGTTCAATGTAAGTCAAAACTCGCTCGAACTCGATTGCGGGAACCCTGAGTTGGGCAACGCCAACGATGTGATCGATATCGACTACACCGGGGAGGATTTCAGCGTGGCCTTCAATGTAAGATATGTCCTCGACTGCATCCAGGTAATGGAGAGTTCGACCATCCGGTTCGAGTGGGTGGACCAGTTTCACGGCGGCATCTTCCTCGCCCCGGAAGACCCCGGGTATTTGAGCCTGATTATGCCGATGGTGGTGTAGGGTTTTGTAATGTGAACTCCTGTTGAATTGTGGGGTAACGATATCCATCATTCCGGCGAAGGCCGGAATCCAGGGGGTTTGATCCTCGCCAAATAAATACAAAGTCCCCTGGATCCCGGCTTTCGCCGGGATGACGCGCGCGGCGATATTACCCGGTTATTCAGTACTTATTGACGCCACGTATGGATCAAGTTTTCAGGCTTGCCCTCCCGCCTTTAAAAATCCTCCATTTGGACAAGCTTTCCGGTAAAACTTATATTTGAGAATTACGATCTGAGCTTCAAGGCGTAGGTTGGGTTAAGCGATAGCGAAACCCAACATTTCTTCGGGACAAGAACGGAAACCGTTGGGTTTCGCTATCGCTTAACCCAACCTACAAACTGGAAACTTAACTCAACCTACAAACTTAACTCAACGAATAAACCAACAACCGCGCTTCTAGCGGCGAAAATTTGCTTCGGAGCGCGACACATGTCGGCTTGCATCGGCAATGGGTTCGAGAAACGGTATTTTCTCGATTCGTCCAGGTTAATCGAAGAGGAGACAAATGGTGGTGAGCAAAGAGTTTGAACTCGTATTCGAAAGGGAGATTCCCGAGCTGAGAACGCTTGCCCGGTTCTACAGGCATTCCCGCACCGGCGCCGAAATTTTGTCCCTCGCAAACGAAGACGACAACAAGGTATTCGGGATCACTTTCCGAACGCCCCCTTCCGATTCGACCGGGGTGGCCCACATCCTGGAGCATTCGGTCCTGTGCGGCTCCCGGAAATATCCCGTAAAAGAGCCTTTCGTGGAACTTCTCAAGGGCTCTCTCAAGACCTTCCTGAACGCTTTCACCTATCCCGACAGGACCTGTTATCCGGTTGCGAGCCAGAACGTCCAGGATTTCTATAACCTGGTGGACGTCTACCTAGATGCCGTTTTTTACCCTCGTATTACGCCCCATATCTTCGAGCAGGAAGGCTGGCACTACGAGCTGCAAAACCCGGAGGGGCCTCTTTCGATCAAAGGAGTGGTCTATAACGAGATGCGGGGGGTCTATTCTTCTCCCGACAGCATCATCTCCGAGCAGTCGCAGCAGTCGATTTTTCCGGACACCACTTACGGACTTGATTCGGGCGGGGACCCGGCCGTCATTCCCTCGCTCACCCATGAGCGTTTTAAGGCTTTTCACGAGAGGTTCTATCATCCGTCCAACGCCAGGATATTTTTCTACGGCAATGACGACCCGGACCGCAGGCTTGAAATTATCGGAGAATATCTCCGGGATTATGGAAAGGCGTTTCCGGAATCGGAAGTGCCGCTCCAGCCGTCAAAGAGCGGGCCGAGGCGGGTGGTTCGGCGCTTTGCGGCCGGAGGTGGAGGCGCGGCGGACGGACTCAAAGGAATGGTAACTTTGAACTGGCTCCTTCCGGAAACGGCCGATCCGGTCCAAAATTTGGCGTTCCAGGTCCTTGAATACATCCTGCTCGGAATGCCGGGGTCGCCTCTTAAGAAGGCCCTGATCGAATCCGGGCTGGGCGAGGACCTGGCCGGGTCGGGCCTCGAGGTCGAGTTGCGCCAGGCGTTTTTATCCACGGGCCTCAAAGGGATCAAAGCCGAAGATGCGGAAAAGGTGGAAAGGCTGATTTTCGATACCCTGTCCGCCCTTGCCCGCGACGGGATCGACCCGGCAACGGTTGAAGCGGGCGTAAACACCATCGAGTTTCGCTTCCGCGAAAACCACTCGGGAAGCTACCCACAGGGGCTCGTGCTCATGCTCCACTCCCTTTCGACCTGGCTCTACGACGGCGACCCGACCGCCCTGCTCGCCTTCGAAAAACCACTCGAAGCGCTCAAGGAAAAAATCGCGCGCGGAGGATTTTTCGAAGACCTCATCCGCCGGCATATCCTCGAAAACCGGCACCATTCCATCGTCCTGCTCGAACCCGACCCGGAGCTTGCGGCAAGGGAGGCGGAAGAGGAGATCCAAAGGCTCTCTGATCTGAAAAAGACGATCTCTTCCGACCGAATCAACGAAATTATAAAGGATGCCGAAGAACTGCGCCGCCTGCAATCGACCCCGGACCCGCCGGAATCCCTGGCGAAAATTCCCGTCCTCGCAATTTCGGACCTGAACAGGCGCAACAAGACAATCCCGATCGAGCCGGGGCCGGTCGACGGCGTTCAGGCGTTCTATCATGACATTTTCACGAGCGGCATCGCCTATCTCGACATGGGGCTGGACCTGCGTTTTCTTCCGCGCGAGTACCTCTCTTATGCTCCCCTTTTCGGGCGCGCCCTGCTCGAAATGGGCACGCGGGAGCGGGATTTTGTTTCTCTTTCGCAAAAGATCAGCCGGCGCACGGGCGGCATCCGGCCGGAAGTCTTCACCTCGGCGGTGAAGGATTCGGACGAGGCCGCCGCCTGGCTCTTTTTGCGCGCCAAGAGCATGGTTCCGCAAACCGGCGATCTGTGCGACATCCTGGCCGAGGTGCTCGGCTCGGTAAATCTCGACAACAGGGAGCGCTTCCGCCAGATCGTGCTGGAGGAAAAAGGCCGCCAGGAGCGCAACATGATCCCGAGCGGCCACCAGATGGTCAATATCAGGATCCGCGCCCACCTCCACCGGGCCGACTGGGTGAGGGAGCAGACAAACGGGATCAGCTACTTCCTCTTCCTGGGGCGGCTTGCCGACAGGATCGAGAAAGAATGGGAAAATGTCCTGGCCGATCTCGAACGGGTGCGCTCGATTCTTGTCAGCCGCCCGTCAATGGTTTTCAACCTGACCGTCGACAGGAAAAACCTCGGTTCGGTCCGGCCGCTCCTCCAGGGGCTTGCCGATTCTCTCCCCGATAGAGCGCCGGACGAAGTAACCTGGACGCCCGAGCTTTTCTCCGAATTCGAAGGCATCGCCGTCCCCGCGCAGGTAAACTACGTCGGAAAAGGGGCGAACCTGTACCGGGAAGGCTATGAATACCGCGGGTCCTGCAAGGTGATCTCGGGGTATCTTCGCACCTCGTGGCTCTGGGAAAAAATCCGCGTGCAGGGAGGGGCCTACGGAGGCTTCTGCCTCTTCGACCGACTGTCGGGAAGCTTTACCTTCGTTTCCTACCGCGATCCCAACCTTATGAAGACGGTGGAAAACTTCGACGCGTCGGCCCGGTTTCTGCGCACGGCCGATCTTGGCGAGGATGAAATCCGCAAGGCGATCATCGGGGCCATCGGCGACGTGGACACCTACATGCTTCCGGATTCGAAGGGGTACCTCTCCGCGCTTCGACGCCTCACGGGCGACGACGATGAAGCGCGCCAGGCGATGCGGGAGCAAATCCTCGGCACAACGCAGAGGGACTTCAGGGAATTTGCCGATGTGCTCGACCGTGTGGCCAAAAACGGGATCGTCAAGGTGCTGGGCTCCCAGGCCGCGATCGATTCGGCCCTTGAACAGCGGCCCGGGTGGCTGAATACCTTCACGCTGCTGTAGAAATTATTCACCGCGGAGTACGCAGAGATCGCTGAGAAACAGTGAAGAGTGAGCAGTGAAATGAGTTGGAGACCTTCAGTCGAGAGAATGGCGCGGTCGGGAGACCGCGCCATAACCGCGAACTGCTGTCCAAATCGCACCTAAGTCCGGCTTTGGACATCAAAACCGCCATTCCCGCAGTGCTTCTGGGCGGGAATCCAACGTCTTGTTTTGCGCAATAGGCCTAAAATACACTGGATTCCCGCTCAGAAGCACTGCGGGAATGACGATCCGTGGATCCTGAACCGTACGCAGAGTGATGAGAATAGGCAGAAGCGGACTTGTCGGAACGTGTTATTTCTCATCATTCATCACCCGTCACTGTTCTCCCCGTGTTGCCCGGATCACCACGTCATGGATATTTTCCTATTGAGAAGATACTTTGCAACCGGCGTTTCAAGGGGAGAATCGGCCGGTTTGCCTTCATACAACGCCTTGAGCGTTTTCAGGTCCGATTCCCAGGCGACATCGCCGGGTGCGAGCACGCAAACGCCGTCCGTTGTGTAAGTTTGCGATACCTTGCCGTCTTTAAAATAGAATTGATCGTCGCTGTGCGTGGTCGCAAACGCGCGTTTTGCCGGGGGGATGTCATTGGGCTTGAACCAGAGCTTGATCTCGCGCTCGGCTTCCTCGATGGATGCCGAAGCGTGGATCAGGTTGTCCATTCGGTCACCCACTATTCTTCCTTCTTCGTTTATCAGGGGAATAACCGTCCCGAGCGAACGAATACATCCGGGCTTTTCTTCCCTGGCGACGTGGGGATTGGTCGGCCCGCAGATTGCCCGCACTTTGCTTATGGCATCCGGTCCTTCATATATAATCGCGATGACCCTTTGCTTGTCCGGTTCATCGGGATAATGGAGCTGTCCCGTAATCATTTCGATCAGCGCGGGGAAAAACACTTTGCCCCGATGCTCGGCATAGTGCTCTTCGGCGAGCATCCTGGTGACGTGGACCACCTTTGTGGCGGCAAATATGAGGGAAGTGTGAAACTCGGACATTTGCGAAAGCACGTATCCGGTCAGGGAATTTTTCAAGGCGTCGGGTTTGATCAGCACGAGAGTTTGCTGAACTTCTTTCTGCATGATTTCTCCTTTTTAGGCCCATGATAAATTTCAGGTGAATCTGACATAATCCACCTTTTCAGCCGTGCTCCATGAATGCCGCGGCGGCATTATGCAGCATTATTAGAACAACTTACAACAGTTAGTTCAAAAGTGTCGTATTTGCTGGGAGACGCTTCCGCCCCGCTTTCTTCCCTAACCGCTCACCTGGGAGATGCGGAGAGCACGGAGTAACGCTTCAGAGAAGGTAACCGTTCACTGCGGAGACGCAGAGGGCGTGGAGAAAAAGCGAGTTTGAATTTGTTAAGTCCAGGACAGCCTTCAGCTTCTCTGGAGGAACGATTTTTCGAAATTTTACCAAGAGTGTTTTGTAAGTCCCGGTTTTCTCGGCGTCTCGGCGTCTCCGCGCTGAATCATTACTTTTTCCCATTTTGAATAGACACGACCGCCTCCATTGATGTAAACGTGAGTGATCCGCCTCGGCGCGCGACGGCGGTGGCATCGGATCTCCAAGCTTAGTAACCGCACAGGAAAAACAGGGGTTTAGAAATGAAGGGGAAGGCTCGGGCAATCAGATTGGGAATTCTCTTGTCGGCGTTGGCGTTTCTTACCGTGAGCTACGGATGTGCTTCCCTCCAGATCGGGACGAATACGGAGCAAACCGCCAAGCAGGCCCAGCCCTCCGAGAAGCCGGCGCCGGCGCCGGTGCAGCCCCAGCCGGTCTCGACGGCCTTCCCCATCCAGGCGCCCTATTTTCCGGCGCCGAGCACTATGGACCTTTGCGGAGAGCCCGTCCCTCTTCACATGCAGGAAGTCTACGAGCGGTTCGACAAGGAATTCACCCTGATCGTCTATAACCACGCCCAGGTTTATCTGTGGCTCAAGCGCATGGAGCGCTGGTTTCCCATGATCGAGGAACGGCTTCGCGCGCTGAATCTGCCCGACGACCTCAAGTGGGTGGCAATCGTCGAGAGCGACCTGGTCCCCAACGTCTGTTCGCCCAAGGGCGCCGCCGGCCCCTGGCAGTTCATGCCGAGCACCGGTTCGGCTTACGGCCTCGAACAGAGGGGGTCGGTTGACAAGCGCTACGATTTCGAGCGCGCAACGGACAGCGCCTTCACCTTTTTGAACGACCTCCACAGGCAGTACCGGAGCTGGTCTCTGGCCATAGCGGCCTATAACTGCGGGGGGAAGCGCATTAGCGATGAAGCGCGCAACTCGGGCACCAGGGACTACTATCATATGAAGCTGCCCCAGGAGACCGAGCGCTATGTCATGAGGATCCTCGCCATCAAGGCGGTCCTGGGCAACCCCAGGCAGTACGGATACGACCTGCCCAAGGGCTGGGGCTACCAGGAACTCAAGGTCGACCGGGTGAGCGTCTCCCTTTCGCGGCCCGCTTCCGTCCAGACGCTCTCGAATGCCGCCGGCATCACTTATCGCGAGTTCAAGAGGCTCAACCCGGTATTCCGCTCCGACGACATTCCCGCCGGGACCCATGAAGTAAAGCTCCCGGCCGGTTTCGGCAAGGTATTCGAGGCGAACTTCAAGTCGGGGAGCGCGCAGGAAGCCCCCGCCCCCGCCCCCGCCGCGTCCGCCGTGAAAGCGGCATCCGAGCGCGAGGACCCCGCGCCCTCGGCCGCGTCTGCCAAAGCGCAACCCGCCAAGGCGCAGCCCGTCAAGGAGAAGTCTTATACCGTGAAGAAGGGGGACACGCTCTCGACCATAGCACGGAGCTTCAGCACCAGCACGCAGGCCCTCAAACAGGCCAACAAGCTCAAGTCGGACGATCTTGCCCCGGGTCAAAAACTCCGGATTCCCTGAGGCGGTATCAAATTCTGTTGCCTCGGGTGTTTTTGGTGAGTTAGGATAACATAGCAGCCGGTAATAAGCTTATCCGGGTATTTCCGGCCTATGCCTCGCACGAGCGCACTTGCCAGTTGTCGACCCTTCATGCTGCCGGCGGGAATACGGTCCCCCGCGCAGCTTTTCCAGTTTAGGGGAACAGCGATGAGAAGAACGGGTTTTCTCTACGACGAAAGATTCCTGCTGCACAATACGGGGCCGGGGCATCCGGAATGCCCCGAGCGCCTTTCGGTGCTCTATCGCGGTCTCGATGAAGCGGGGCTGCTTGCGAAACTCGTTCCGATCCCCGCCGTTCCCGCCAAGATCAAATGGATCGAGATGGTCCATTCCCCTCGCCACGTGTTCCGGGTCGAAGAGGCGTGCCTGCTCGACCTGGGTGAACTCGACAACGCCGACAACCAGCTCTGCCCGGAGACCTTCGACACGGCCGTGCTTGCGGTGGGCGGGGTCCTCAACTCCGCCGATTTTCTCATGGAGGGCAAGGTCGACAACGCCTTCTGCGCCGTGCGCCCGCCGGGGCACCATGCCGAGCCGAACAAGGCGCTCGGCTTCTGTTATTTCAACAATATCGCCATTGCCGCGAAGTATCTGCAAACCCAGTGGAAAGTGTCCCGGATTGCGATCATCGACGTGGACGTGCACCACGGCAACGGGACCCAGCACATATTCGAAGAAGACCCCGGCGTCTTCTATTACTCGATTCACGAACACCCTTCGTTCTCATACCCGGGAACGGGCCGCGAATTCGAAAAGGGCTCGGGCCCCGGCTACGGGATGACCCTCAACTCGACCATTCTCCCCGGCCAGGGGGATGAGCAATACAAGCATAAATTCCAGCGGGACCTGATCCCCGCCATCGAATACTACCGGCCCGAGGTGATTCTCGTCTCGGCGGGATTTGACGCCCACATCGAAGACGACATGTCCGAGGTAAAGCTTACCACCGAATGCTACGCGTGGATTGCCCGGCAGATCGTGGAAATCGCCGACCGGTATTCCGGGGGGCGCATCATTTCGGTGCTCGAAGGGGGCTACTGTCTCAAGGTGCTGCCGAGACTCGTCAGGGACCACGTCAGTATACTTTTGGGTGAATAGCGCTCGCACGAATTCACATTCTTGCAAAGAGGGGACAACATGTTCATTGACCAGTCAATGACCAGGGATGTTGTGACAATCGGCCCCGAGGCCGGAATTCTGGAAGCCCAGCTCCTGATGGCAAACTACAGGATCAGGCACCTGCCCGTTGTTCTGGAAGACTGTACGGTGGTTGGGATCGTGACCGACCGCGACATCCGAAGCGCCCTTCCGTCCAATCTCCTGTCCGAGGAGGAGATGGCGACCGCGAGGAAGAGTATAGCCACGCTCAAGGTCAAGGACATCATGACCAGGGACCCCGTGGTGATTTCCCCCCTGCAAACGCTCGAAGACGCCATCATTCTCATGCAGAAGATGAAGGTGGGGGCCTTCCCTGTAGTGGACCAGGAAGGCAAGCTGAGGGGGATCATCTCGGTGCGGGACCTGATGCGCGCTTTCATTAACGTGCTCGGCCTCGCGGAGCCCGGGATCCTGTTCGGAATAGTTGTCGACAACAAGGTCGGGCAGATGAAAAAAATCGTGGACGCGATCACCGAGGAAGGTGTTTCTTTCGGAAGCATCCTGGTGGCGAGGTATTGGGAGCAGGGCAAACGGGCCGTTTTCCCCTACCTTCTCACGAGCAACGTGGCGCGGATAAGGAGAAAACTGGAGGAATCCGGCTTCGAGCTGATTAACCCGATGGAGTGGTCGCTCGACCAGTTGCCGAAAAGATAGGCGCGGGGTCCCGGATACCGCATGCCCACCGGATGCCCGCTTCCGGTGGTTTTGTAACCGTTCACCGCGGAGTTCGTAGGATGGGTGGAGCGCCCCGCGCAACCCATCACGCA
>JBAQYM010000293.1:0-16775 GCA_049300095.1 Syntrophobacteraceae bacterium | reverse complement strand
TTTTTGGCCTGTTGCGCAAAGCAAGACACTGGATTCCCGCCCAAAAACGCTGCGGGAATGACGGTCCGCAGAGCCTGAGATGCATGCAAACTGCTTGGAATTCTGAGCTATGCCACTGGGCAATAGCTCCTAAAGTCGCTTCACGGGTTATTTACGGACAAGTTCTTAACAAATTCAAATTCGCTTTTTCTCCGAGTCCGCCGCGCCTGCGCGGTGAACGGCTACGGTCCGGTTTTCCCTTGACAACCTCGCGCTTCTCATTTAGTTTATCCACCGTTAAACCTTTATCTTTCCACTGCCCGTTTTCTGATCCGGCGCCGCTTTTTCCCGATCGATCAGTTTTTTATTTTAAGCCCCTGTTCCTATCTGGTTCTTCATGCCCCCATCTCCATCAGAAATCCTGAAAAAAACAGGGCACAACTGTTGTGGTTTCAAACCAAGGAGGTGAACGCGAACTCTTAGGCCCCTTTCCGTTTCCGGATTGGGAAACATAACCTGGGACAATTACACGAAAAACGATGGAGGCGAGGTCCAACATGCCGTACGATGCGACAAAAATGAAAGACTGGCAGATTTCTGAAGCAGCGGAAAAGAACATGCCCAGCCCCGAGGGATGGCAGGAAAAACTGGGGCTGCAAAAGGGTGAGATTATCCCGATGGGCAGGCTCTGCAAGCTTGATTTCATGAAGATAATCGAGCGGCTGAAAGACCGCCCCGACGGGAAATACGTCGAGGTAACCGCCATCACCCCCACGCCCCTTGGAGAGGGCAAGAGCACCACATCCTGCGGGCTCATGGAAGGCCTCGGCAAGATCGGCAAGAACGTGGGCGGGGCGCTCAGGCAGCCCTCGGGCGGGCCGACAATGAACATCAAAGGCACGGCGGCGGGCGGCGGCAACGCGCTTCTGATCCCGATGACCGAGTTCTCGATGGGCCTCACGGGCGACATCAACGACATCATGAACGCCCACAACCTGGCAATGGTGGCCCTGACCGCCAGGATGCAGCACGAAAGAAATTACAACGACGAGCAACTCCAGCGCCTCACCCGGATGAAACGGCTCGATGTCGATCCGACCCGGGTCGAGATGGGCTGGATCCTGGATTTTTGCGCCCAGGCGCTTCGAAACATTAATATCGGCCTCGGCGGCAGGCAGGACGGCTTCATGATGCAGTCCAAGTTCGGCATCGCCGTCAGCTCGGAGTGTATGGCAATCCTTTCGATCATCAACGACCTGCCCGATCTGAAAAAGAGGCTCAACGAAATCACGGTGGCGTTCGACAAGCGGGGAAAAGCCGTCACAACGGGAGACCTCGAAGTCGGAAACGCCATGACGGCGTGGATGCGCAACACGATCAATCCGACCCTGATGAGCACCGTCGAGTACCAGCCGTGCATGGTGCACGCGGGTCCTTTCGCCAACATCGCCGTGGGCCAGTCCTCGATTATCGCCGACCGCGTGGGCCTCAAGCTGTTTGATTACCACGTCACCGAGAGCGGTTTTGCGGCCGACATCGGGTTCGAGAAATTCTGGAACGTCAAGAGCCGCTACAGCGGCCTCAAGCCCAATGTTTCGGTCCTCACCACGACCATCCGGGCGCTCAAGATGCACGGCGGAGGCCCCAAGGTCGTCGCGGGCCTTCCGCTCCCCGACGACTACACCAAGGAAAACCTCAAGCTGCTCGAACGCGGCATTCCCAACATGGTCCACCATATTAACACCATCCGCAAGGCCGGCATCAACCCGGTCGTGTGCATCAACGCGTTCCACACGGACACCAAGGCCGAAATCGCCCTGGTTCGCAAGCACGCCGAGGCGGCGGGCGCCCGGTGCGCCCTCTCCGAGCATTGGGCCAAGGGTGGCGACGGCGCCGTCGAGTTTGCCGAAACGGTTGTCGAGGCGTGCAACGAGCCCAACGATTTCAAGTTCCTCTATCCGCTCGATATGAAGCTCAGGGACCGCGTGGCCAAGGTGGCCACGGAAGTGTACGGCGCGGACGGCGTTTCGTGGACGGCCGAGGCCGAAGCCAAGGCGAAGATGCTCGAAGCCGACGCGAAGTACAACGATTACGCCACCATGATGGTGAAGACGCACCTGAGCCTCACTCACGACCCGGCGGTAAAGGGCGTGCCCAAGGGCTGGGTGCTGCCCATACGCGACGTCCTCATCTACTCGGGCTCGAAGTTCCTGTGCCCCTGCGCGGGCGCCATCAGCCTCATGCCCGGGACCTCATCCGACCCGGCCTTCCGCAGGGTGGACGTGGACGTCAAGACGGGAAAAGTGAACGGGCTGTTCTAATCGTGTAACCGAACGGTCATTATTATAAAAATCCCTCCCTCCTCGATGGTGCATCTCATCGGGAAGGGAGGATTTGTCCTTACGGGAGTTGAAGGGGAGGTAGCATTATGCCCGCCAAACTGCTCAAAGGCGCGGAAGTGGCCAAGGAGATACGGGCCGAACTCAAGGTGGAGGTTCAAAAGCTTAGCGAAAAACATGGGGTGGTGCCGGGTCTTGTGACCATCCTCGTCGGGGAGAACCCGGCATCCCAGAGCTATGTCAGGGCCAAGCAGAACACCGCCCACGAACTGGGGTTCCATTCCATCCAGGACAGCCAGCCCGCGGACCTCGACGAAGAGGCCCTGCTTAAGCTGATTGAAAAATATAACCAGGACCCCAAGATCGACGGGATCCTCGTCCAACTGCCCCTGCCCAAGCACATTAACGAAAACAGGGTCCTGCTCGCGATCGACCCCGGAAAGGACGTGGACGCGTTCCACCCGATAAATGTGGGAAAACTCATGATCGGCGAGCCCGATTATCTGCCCTGCACCCCGGCGGGCATCCAGGAACTTCTGGTCCGGTCCGGGACCCAGATTTCGGGGGCCGAGGTCGTGGTGATCGGACGGTCCAACATCGTGGGAAAACCCATCACGATGATGCTCCTGCAGAAGGCCCCCGGGGCCAATGCGACGGTGACGCTCGTCCACACCCGCACAAAAGACGTCAAGGCCCACGCCCAGCGGGCGGACATCCTGATCGTCGCCGCGGGCGTCCCCGAATACGTCAAGGGCGACTGGGTAAAACCGGGCGCGGTTGTGATCGACGTCGGCGTGAACGAGGTCGGTAAAACCGCCGACGGCAAGCGTATTCTCAAAGGCGACGTGGCTTTCGCGGAAGCCTCCGAGAGGGCGAGCGCAATTACGCCCGTCCCCGGCGGAGTCGGCCCGATGACGATCACGATGCTCATGAAGAATACCGTACGCGCCTGCAAGGTCCACAACAATATAAAAGAATGACGCGAACGCGAATCGCCGCGAATGCCGCCGGGACCCGGACGAACAAAGCCGGGTTTCCGGCCGTTTTCCCGCCGGTTGCTCCCGCGAGGACGTTTGATTAACAACGAGGAGGTGCAAGACCATGGTACCGCATGAGCAAATCTATCAGCAAAAGAACCTGCCCCGAGTGGGGGACACCGTTCGAAGCAAGAAACATGGGACATTATGGAAGGTCATTGAAAAACGGGAAATGTGGAGCCCCTCGGCCGACGATCCTATCGCGGGAAATCCCCGCCTGGTCCCGTCGATCTACCTGTGTTTCTGGAAAATCGAAGCGGGAAAAGTCCCCGGCCTGGGGCAAATGCTGGGGTTCGCCTACACGCTTCACGACAACACTTTCGAAACCAACTGGGAAATCGTAAGCTGACGTCGAGAAATCATGTGGCGCATTCTCTTGGATAAGGTTCGGGCCCACGGCAGCGACCGGAAAGCTCGTGCGGCTCAGGTTCCCAACGCCCGACCAGTTCTTTAAGAGAAACTCGATCCACTCTCCCGTCTCCGATCATCGCCGGCCGGGGGATGCGCCGCATGAGAGGGCCACCCGAAAGGTCCCAGGGGATGGTTCGCCGTTGCTCTCCACGCCCGTGTGCCCCCCCCCCGCCCCAAATGCCCCTCCGGCAAACTTCCCCTCTTGTTTTCCACCCTCTTGTTTCCCCCCCATGCTTCAATGATGAGCGCCCCTTCGGCGGTTTTTATTTTATCGGTTCCTAACCCGCATGGTAATGTATTGGAGAACGGAAGGAAGATTCCTGAATCAGTGAGCCTGCGTATATGTTACGAATACCACGGGTGACAGGGGCAACCGTTGCCCGTGCTCGAAGCGCAAAAGGTCGGGTGGGCATTAAGGACCGGCCTCTTGCCCTTCGGATTCAGGCAAGCGAGTCGCCGGGGCTACCCGCCAATAAAAACTCAACCTGGTATTAACGATTTGCCCGGGCCACCCGCGACTGCTCATGTGCCCGAATTTTTCCGGATGATTGCAAAAATTGCACACGCTTTTGCCATCGCCGAGATAGGGACAGGGGCATTTCAGCCCTTTCTCCTGCCAATAATCCGGGACGGGGACACCTCAAACAGTGTGCAGTACATAGGTGGGTTGAGATACACAGAACCAGCTACACCAGGCGTGCTTCATGAGTTATCGTTTAACTCACACACCTGCAACCGTCCGGAGATTATCGCGGTAAGAATTCGTCTCCTAGCATTTGGAGAAACGCCCACTTACTATGTCACGGTTGGCCGGAGACAATGAACAAGTTTTCAGGCGGCGAAGCCTTGCTCTCGTTCCCACGCTCCGGCGTGGGAATGCAGACCCGAGCCTGGTAGGGTGGGCAGGGGGGTTCATCTGCCCACCAAGTAGGTGGGCAACGCGCGCTTTTGCCCACCCTACCCGGCTATTGCAGGACATAGAGCCAGCCGTCATCGCCGCTGACATAAATGCGACCGTTCTTTATCGCCGGGACGCCGGTCACCGGGCCCTGGGTCACGAATGACCAAAGACGAGCGCCTGTCTTTTCATCAAGCCCGTACAAGAAACGGTCGCGGGAACCAAAGATCACCATTTTCCCGGCGCCATCTCGGCGGCTGACGATGACCGGCGAGCTGGAAATGGGACCCGACGTCCGGAACCGCCACTTTTCCTTTCCATCATCGAAACCGACGGCATAGAGGTAGCCGTCATCGCTGCCGAAAAAAACCATGCGCGAGTCGGGATCGACCGCCGGACTGCTCATGCTGAGATCGCGGGTCTGAAAACGCCAAGCGACTTCGCCGGTTTTCCGGCTCACTTTGAACAGATGGCCGTCCCAGGACGTAAAGAGAAGGAAGCCGTCGAACAAAGCCGCCGTCGACTTGATCTCGCCTTTGGTCTTGACCGACCATTGAATCTTGCCGTTGGCGCCGTTTAGGCCGTAGAAGCTGGAGCTGTTTGCGCCAAGAAACACTTGGCCGGTTTCAACATCGATGGTTGGCGTCGAATGCGTGTGATCCCCGAAACGAGGCGAATTGAAAAGCAGCTTGCCCGTCTTGCGATCGACGCAACTCAGAAAACCGTCAGGCGCCGTCGTTTCCACGCCGACGCACACCCGGTCATCCCAGATGACAGGCGAGGCGCCGATGGATTCTCCGAGTTCCGTTTGCCACGACAGTCGGCCGGTCGCCTTGTCGAACGCGTAAAGCCAGCCCGCATAGTCGCCTACGAAGACGTGCTTGTCGTCGATTGCGGCGGTGCAGTGGATGCCCTCTTCGGCGGATTTGCGAACCTGGAACGTCCACTTCACCGACAGATCGGAATCGTTGATGGCGTAAAACGTACCGGAATCCGCGCCGACGTAAATCACTCCGTCTTCGACGACCGGCGACGCTTTCGAAGCCGTGTGGATGCCGACATTGACGAGCCCGTATTTGCCGACAAGCTTGGGGCTCTCAGACACCACCTCGGCGGGGTAAAACGCCTGATGGGAAAGCGGATATCGATAGTAGTCCTCTGCGCTCGCGTGGGTCAAGGCCGCTGCCAGCAAGACGAAGGCCAACAACATGGCGCGCAGCATTCTGCCTCCTTTAAGCCGGAATAATGCATCAACTCCCGCACTATCCGTCCAAACCACATGTTGGGATTGGATTCTTGTGTGAAAAGACTTCCGTTGCGCCCCTGAAACCCCAAAAACCATATGATTTGTAAATCGAACATGCAAGAAATATCTCAGTGGCGCCGGTTTTTGCCGTTTCAGGACGCGCCTCCATCCCCGGAGTTTCCGTAACCCGCTTCCCGCCTGCCCAAATTGGGGGGGGCAGGCGAAAATGACGCGATAATACCGGGCCGGTGGAAAAGCCGACGCGATATGAACATGCCGCCTGCGTGCATGGTGGACCGCTCTGGCCCCAGCCTTTACAAGCCTCCTGATGATCGAGCCTGGTAGGGTGGGCAGGCGTTCATCTGCCCACCAAGAAGGTGGGCAACGCGCGCTTTTGCCCACTCCGGCTCTGTTTGCAGACCCTTTTGGGATTCATAACGCCGTGGAGGACGTAAACTGAATGGGCGTTTGGTTGGGCAACAGCCCCAAAACCGTGCCCACCCATTGGTCACCTCTTGTTAGAGGTGGCGATTGCCTTGCATGGTCTGTTCGCCTTCCGGCTCCGGGGGTGGAGCTTGGGGACTTTTGATTTCCTTCTTGGTATCCACTCTGGTGACATAGGAATTATCGTCATAAAACACTTTCACAGTGTACTGGTCGCCACTTGCTATCGACTCAACAGGCGTGCCCACAACCTCCCAAAGGCCAAGAGTGAGCACATCGGCGGCGCCGTGAAAAACCGCCCGCCCCGTTTTTTCGCCTTGGGAATAACCTTGAGTGAACCTGAAGATATCGACGGTCTGTTCATTTTCCTTGCCGGTCCAAACGGGCGTTCCCATTTCAGTACGCACCACACTCTGATGGATACCGGACTTCAGGACGGTCATGTCTTTTTGTCCCGGTTGATGTGCAGCCATATAGACGCTGCAAGACGATACACTGAAAATAACAAAGCAGATGACGAGAATACGCCAGAACTTCATGCTTTTCCTCCAATGAGTGCAGGTGGGTAATGGAAAAAAATGGTGGCAGATATGTAGCTTCTACAATGGCTATCTCGTCTCCGGCAAGAAAAATATGCTCTCGTTCCCACGCTCCGGCGTGGGAATGCAGACCGAAGTCATGGTTTACGCAGGCTGTACCGTATGCGTGTGCGTTCCCACGCTAGAGCGTGGGAACGAGGAGAAAGGCTTCGGTCAGCGTCCGTTTCTCCAGAGCGCATGGATGGCTGCCCGGATACGGTCTGGATATCTCAATGGAAATCCCCTTGAGCGAGAGTATCGGGCAGTAACCGCGCACAGTGGACGACGGCGATAACGTCTAGTTGATCCGGCCTTATCCTGTAGATGATGCGGTATGGCGCTTCGATGATTTCCCGGATATCTTCCGCATTATATTGTGGAACTTTGCGGCCCGAAAATGGATGCTCGGCGATTTGTTCGGAACGGCGGGTGATCTTGTCCATCATGCCCTTGGCATACATGGGGGAGTTGTTGGCAATGTATTCATAAATGTTGACAAGGTGCTCAATGGCATTTTGTGTCCAGCGCACCTTCATTCCGGCAATCCAAATCTTTTGCGAACCTCTTTGACATCCACCGTTTTGCCCTGGTCACTGTCTTTTATGCCCGCTTCAATAGCTTGCCGGACATAGATCTCGTAGATGAGGTCCTCCCACGTCGCCGAGTCCGGCAGATTTTCAAGCAACTGGCGGGCCTGCTCCTTAATCCCCTCGGTTTGCATTGCAATGGACTCCATTCTTGTGGGTAAGTTCCATGTGCTTCTGATTCACTGACCTTCTGGACTAATATAGCAAATAGAGACCAGCGAAAGCAAATTTTCCGGCTGTGTTCTCCATATGGGAGTGCCCAGCCCCCAAGGGGAGACTTCACGATGGACGCCTTAATGGGAGCGGGTTTCCGCCGCGCTGGCACGTCTATCGCGGCTGCAAACCGCTCCCACAAATTCGTTCCGGTTGTTTCGTACGGTTGAGTGGGATAACCGTTTCGGTCGCGGGTTTTTGGGGAACAACCTTCGGGCGTGGGAACGAGGCAATTTACTCGGACGAGGCACTCTTCGTGGCAACTGCCTGCTCAAGCCACAGGCTGCCCAGGCTGATTTCGGCCTGCTCGAAGGGTTCGGCGCGGACTTTGTCGTTGTCGGCGTAAACCCCGAGTACCACCCACCTGCCGGATTCGAGCCTTAGAACGTCCAGGGTCTTGGCCGCTGGATCGATAAGCCAGAAATGTCCCACGTTGTGGCGGGCATAAATTGTCATTTTCTTGATTTTGTCCACCCGGATGGTGCTTGGCGAGAGAATTTCGCAGACCCAGTCCGGGCATACCGAAATCCAGTTGGTTTCCTCGACCTCAGGAAACCGTTCCTTCCGCCACCCCGCCAGGTCCGGGACAAGAATATCTTCTCCCAGCTTGACTTCCGATCCGAAGAGGACGATCCACCCGCCCGGTCCGCCGTCTTTTCCCAAAACGTAGGACCAGCTTACCTTCGCCGAAAGAACGCCGGCCGCAAGCGCGTGATGTCTCGATTGAGGAGGGGTTACGATGAGTTCTCCGTCTATGATCTGGCCGACCGAGTGCTCCGGGATGGTGTATAAATCATCGTATGTGGCCCTCTTGTGTGGCGGCCCTGCCATGGACGCCTCCTCTTGCAATCCTCATGGTATTGCCTGGATCGGCTGCGGGATGTAACCCTTCAGATTATGGCGCTTTAACCCCTTGCAATCAATCACATTCGTCCGTAAAACGCTCCATAAAATCACCGTTAAAGTGAAAACTCCCACCAAAGGCCTATCTTTTCCAACCAATTGCATGACGGGCCGCGGCACGGAGGGTGGCGGTGGATTAGCTTGTAAAATGTTTCTGCCTAAACTATTTTCTTTAAGGCCGTTAGCTCTTGGGCCGTTTACTTTTAGGCGGTTTTCCGCAGAGCGGTTTTCTAATCCTGGCCGGGAGGGCGTGTGAAGGACTTATCCGTTGAAAATGTCGTCTGGGACCTGAGGGATTTGTATACGGGGCCGGACGATCCGGGAATCGAGGCCGACGGGCGGTGGTGCCGGGAGCGGGCGGAGGGGCTTGCGCGGTATCGCGGGGAGGTTGGCGGGCTTGCCGCGCCCGAGTTGCTGGGCGCCGTCGTCGCGCTGGAGGAGCTGAACGAGCGGGCGCAAAAGCTCCTGGCATACTCCTACCTCTATTTTTCGACCCGGACGCAGGACCCGGCGGCGAGCGCCCTTTTTCAGGCGCAGAAGGAACTCTACAGCGAACTGCACCGGGATACGCTTTTTTTCGAACTCGAATGGACGAAGATCGAGGAGGGCAGGGCGCGGGAGCTGGTTTCCGACCCGGTCCTCGCGAAATATGCTCATTATTTATCCTCGGTCAGGCGCTACGGGCCGCATCTTCTCTCGGAGCCCGAAGAGCGCATCCTGGCCGAAAAGGAACCGGCGGGCGCATCGGCCTGGAGCGCGCTTTTCGATAAGATGCTCGGCCAGTTGAAATTTGGCGAAAAGAAGAGGACCGAATCCGAGGTCCTCTCCGAGCTTTACCACCCGGAGCGCGAGGTCCGAAAAAATGCCGCCCTCGAGCTGACCGAGGGCCTGGATTCGCTTCTCCCGGCGCTTACGCACATATTCAACACGATTTTGCTCGACAAATCGATCGACGACCGGCTCAGAAAGTACCCGAACTGGATCAGTTCGCGAAACCTCGATAACGAGGCCGATGATGAGATGGTCGAGGCCCTGGTTGCGGCGGTCTTGTCGCGCTACGATATCGTCGAGCGCTATTACCGCCTCAAGCGCGGCCTGCTGGGATTCGACGAACTCCACGACTACGACCGCTACGCGCCGCTTCCCAACCTGTCCCGCGCGGAATTTACCTGGAGCGAGGCAAAAGAGATCGTCCTCGATGCCTACGGGGCGTTTTCGCCCGCGATGGCGGAGATCGCATCCGAGTTTTTCGATAAGGGCTGGATACACGCGCCCCTCCTTGCCGGGAAGCGCAGCGGGGCCTTTTCGCATCCCGTGGTCCCGTCGGCCCACCCCTACGTTCTCGTCAACTTCACGGGCAAGCAGCGAGACGTCATGACCCTTGCCCACGAACTCGGGCACGGCGTCCACCAGCACCTTGCGCGAAAGCAGGGGCTGTTCAACGCCGAAACCCCGCTCACCACCGCTGAGAGCGCCTCGGTTTTCGGCGAGATGCTCGTCTTCCGCCACATCCTGAAAAACACGGCGGACGCGGCCGAGCGGAGGTCCTTTCTCTGCTCGAAGATCGAGGACACCATCGCGACCGTTTTCCGGCAGGTCTCGATGAACCGGTTCGAGGACGCCGTGCATACCGCAAGGCGCGCCCGGGGCGAGTTGGACCCGGATTTTATCTCGTCGGCGTGGATGGACACCCAGCGCGCGATGTTCGGCGACTCGGTGCGCCTGCTCGACCACTACCGCACCTGGTGGTCCTACATCCCCCATTTTGTCCACTCGCCCGGATACGTCTATGCGTACGCGTTCGGGGAACTCCTGGTGCTGGCCCTCTACGAACTCTACATGCGCGAGGGGGCGGATTTCGCGCCGATGTATCTCGAATTTTTGGCATCGGGCGGAAAAGATAAGCCCGGAGCGCTTCTGCGCCCCTTTGGGATTGACCTGTCCGACCCCCGGTTCTGGGACCGGGGTTTGGCGATAATCGAGGACCTCCTTCGGGAGGCCGAGCGGGAGACGGCCTGAGATGAAGTCCAAAGCCATGTTCAGGAGAACGAAAATTGTCTGCACGATCGGTCCCAGGACCAATTCGCCGGACAAGATACTCGAATTGATACAAGCCGGAATGGATGTCGCCCGCCTCAATTTTTCCCACGGCGACCACGAGACGCACCGGCAGACCATTGAATCGATCCGGGCCCAGTCCATGCGCGCGGGCAGGGAAATCGGCATCCTCCAGGACCTCGGCGGTCCGAAGATCCGCCTGGGCATTATAAAAGCGGACAAAAGGATGCTCCATCACGGCGAGCGTGTAGCGCTCTTTGCCGGAGAGAGTTCGGATGACGACGCTATCCCGGTGAATTATCCGGAATTTGCGCGGGACGTCGAAGTCGGCAACCTCATTTTGCTGGCCGACGGCACGGTCCAGCTCGTCGCGGTGGAAAAAGCGGACGACCGGATCGTGTGCGAGGTGCTCGTGGGCGGGGTGGTGGTGTCGCACAAGGGGGTGAATCTTCCGCTCAGCCGGTTGAGCGTCAAGGCCTTCACGGACAAAGACCGCAAGGACCTCATGCTGGGCCTTGACGCAAAGGTGGACTTCGTTGCGCTCTCGTTTATCCGTGGCGTTGCGGACCTCGACGAGGTGCGCGAAATTATCGGAAAGATCGATCATCCGCCCATGCTGATCGCCAAGATCGAAAAACCCCAGGCGGTCGAGAATTTCGACCAAATCCTGGCGGTGGTGGACGGCATCATGGTGGCGAGAGGGGACCTGGGCGTCGAGATGCCCCTCGAAGAGGTGCCGATGATTCAAAAAAAGATCATCCGGATGACCCGGCAGGCTGGAAAGCCGGTGATCACGGCCACGCAGATGCTCACCTCGATGATGGAAAACCCGAGGCCGACAAGGGCGGAGGCGACCGACGTGGCCAACGCCATCCTGGACGGCACGGACGCCCTGATGCTCTCCGATGAGACGGCGATGGGCAATTACCCGATAGAAGCCGTGTCCACCCTGGACCGGATAGCCGCAACCACCGAACCTTACCTGGACGAGCGGGATTTTCTGAGCGAGGAAGTCTCGGACCATCTCCACACGGTCCCCGCGGCGATCAGCCGCGCCGCGTGCTCGCTGGCCCTCGACGTGGGGGCCTCGGCGATTGTCGCCACGTCTTCTTCGGGCAGCACGGCCCGCCTGGTCGCCCGATTTCGCCCATCGGCGCCCGTAATGGCCCTGACCGATCACCCGGAAACGCGGCGTCAGCTCGCGCTCTCGTGGGGCGTGATCCCGCACCTGGTAAGCGCTTTTGTGGACACCGACCAGATGTTCGCATCCGCTCGCGCCTGGGCCGTCGAAAAGGGGGTCGCCAAAGCGGGGGACTGCCTCGTGATAACGGCGGGCGTTCCGGTCGGGGTGCCGGGAACGACAAATCTGCTCAAGGTGATGGAAATCGCATGATGATGGCGGTGTAAGGCCAAGTTGTGTTCCGATGGGTAAAATCCCCCCTGCCCCCCTTTAGAAAAGGGGGGTGTCGATTTAGCGCACCCAGCGGAGAACCCCCCTTTTCTAAAGGGGGGCAGGGGGGATTTTACTCCGCGGCTCTTTATCTCTTTGAAAACAGCTTGGTGTAAGGCCGTAATCACAAAATCCTCTCGGGTGCGGACGTCGCCGATTCCGGTTGTAGGCGTGCACCGCGGAGGATGCGGAGATGAAGAATCGGCGAGATATCAGGAATCGGACGTTGGTTCAACAAACCGAGGCTGATGCCCGACACAGGATACTTCATCCCGATGATCTCTCCGCGTCCTTCCCGGCGTACGCTTGGCTCCGGTCCAGCCATTCCCGCCCCCCGTTGTCCTCCCATGCGATCTTCATGGTTGGACACATAGTTACAAAAATTTACCGTGATGTGTATTTATGCCGAACTACCCTTTTGATAGGGATTTTTGCTGTATACTGGAATGTCCGCAAAGGCTTGCGCAACTGTTATTAGAGATTGACGCCGGCGGCGCTGTGGGCGACAGATTCAACTTCACGGCCGCTTATTTCGTAAATCGATCATTCAACTCGCACGAACCTTTTCTTGAGATGGAGAAGGTCCGCCCATGAAAGAGAATCCGGTGCGCGTGCTTCTCGTGGAAGATGACGGCGACGATTGCCTGCTGCTGCTCGATATGCTGAAGGAGAAGAACGGGTCCGGATATTCCCTGAACTGGGTCCGGGACTATGATACGGCATTGACGGAGATGCGGAACGGGGGCTACGACATAGCGCTCGTCGACTATAGGCTCGGTGACAGGAACGGCCTGGAGCTTTTAGCGCAAAAGGGCGACATGCCTCGGGACATACCGGTGATACTGCTGACGGGACGGGGGGACCCCGACCTGGACCGGGAAGCCATGGAAGCCGGCGCGGCCGATTACCTCGAAAAATCCGATCTCACACCCGTCTTGCTCGAACGCTCGATCCGCCATGCGATCGAGCGGCACAAATCCCGGAAGCACGCGGAGAGGCTTAACCGTACGCTGGTTGTGATGAAGGAATGCGACCGGGCCCTGTCTCAAATCTTCGACGAGAAGAATCTTCTCCGGGAAGTCTGCGGCATAATCACGGAGGTGGGGGGACACAAGTTCTGCTGGGTGGGCTTCGCCGACACGAAGGCTTCCACGGTAGTGCCGGTGGCTCATGCCGGATATGAAAGGGGCTATCTCGGGGCCATCCGGATCAGCCTCGCGGAGTCCGAAAGGGGCCGGGGGCCCGCGGGCGTCGCATTTCGCACGGGACTGCCTTCGGTGGTCAGGGACACCAACCGGGACCCCAGGTTCGCGCCCTGGCGCGAGGAGGCGCTCAAGCGCGGGTATGCGTCCGGTATCGCCTTGCCGCTTTTCGCGGAACACGGGGTATTCGGGCTCCTGTGCATCTATTCCGGTGAGCGGAATGCCTTCGACGACGAGGAGGTGAGACTTCTCCAGGACCTGGCGAACGATATTTCCTTCGGAATAATTTCCGTGCGCAACAGGCAACAGCGCATCCACGCGGAGCGCGCCCTGAGCGAAAAGCTCCATTTCATGCAGCTCCTGATGGACACCATCCCGAATCCCATTTTCTACAAAAACGCGGCGGGGGTCTACGAGGGGTGCAACAAGGCTTTCGAAGAGTTCGCGGGTCTGAAGAGATGCGACATCATCGGGAAGACCGTTCACGACATTGCCCCCGGGCATGCCGCCCGTGTGTACGAGGCGATCGACAGTCTGGTCCTGGAGCATGGGGGCGTCCAGACCTACGTAAGCCCGGTTAGATGTGCCGACAATATGATCCACACGATCGAGTTCACCAAGGCGACCTACTGCGATCGGGAAGGCAAGCCGGAAGGGGTGGTCGGCATTGCGGTGGACATTACGGAAAAAGAGCGAAGACAGGCTGAGTTGCGCTCGGCGGTATCTTTCAGCCGGAGCATCATCGAAGCTTGTCCCGCCTATTTCGTCGCGCAATACCTCGACGGCCGGATAAAAATGGTCAACCGTGCTCTCCTGAACGCCTCCGGTTATGCCGGAGAAGATCTCCTGGAAAAGGACGCTTTTTCCTTCGTGGTCGAAGAAGACAGGGACCGCGCCGTTCGCGCGTTCGAGAAAGTGAAAAACGAAAAGAAATCCATTCTGGAGGAGTTGCGGATAAGGACCAAGACCGGGGGCGTCCGGCTGGTCGAATGGCACGGAAGACCCGTGCTCGACCAGCGCGGGCAGACGGAATTCATATTCGTGATGGGAATCGACATCACGGAGCGCAAAATCGCCGACGAGCAGATCAAGAGCCTTGCCAGGTTCCCCCATGAGGACCCGAGCTGCGTTTTGCGCGTGAACAGGGAAGGGGTCATTCTTTTTGCCAACGAGCCGGGGCTGGTGCTGTTAAACGCATGGGGGACCAAAGTCGGAGAGATCGCCCCGAAAGAATGGGTCGACCTCGCATCCGAACTCCTTGCAGCCGGTACCAGGAGGATCGTCGAGCACCAGGCCGACGGGAAAGTTTTTTCGATTACCTCGGTGCCCATCGTCGATGGCGACTATGTGAACTTTTACGGGGTGGACATCACCGAGCAAAAACAGGCCGAGCGGGCGCTGAGGGAAAGCGAGATCTATTTCAGAACGCTGCTGGCCAACATGAACGAAGATATTTTCGTGACCGGGCGCGACTACCTGATACGCGACGTCAACCGCGATTATCTCCTGACGGTTCAAAAACACCGGTCCGAAGCCGTCGGGCGCCCCTGCTACCGGGTCCTGCAGGAATTTGAAAGCCCCTGCTCGAAGCATGGCCTCAAGTGCGGCGTGGAAACCGTCTTCGCAACCGGAGCACCCTTTGTGGCCAAAAGGGAGCTTGTCCGGAGTGACGGGACAGTAATCCATTTCCTGGTGCTTTGCTCGCCGCTACACGACGAAAAGGGCCAGATCACCCACGTGATATGCGCCACGAGGGACATTTCCCAGGAAGTGCGCCTCGAGGCGGAGCTTCGGCAGGCGCAGAAGATGGAGGCCATAGGGACCCTGGCCGGCGGCATCGCCCATGATTTCAATAATATCCTCGGAATAATCCTCGGATACGCCGACCTGACCCTCATGGATACCCCGCCCGATACCCAACGGCACGCGAACCTCGGGGAAATACTCAATGTGTGCCATCGCGGCAAGGAACTCGTAAAGCAGATCCTGGCATTCAGTCGAAAGAGCGAGCAAGAAAGACACCCGATGCGGGTCAGCACCATTCTCAAGGAGGCGTTGAAACTCCTCCGGCCCGCTCTGCCCTCGACTATCGAGATCCGGGTCAAAATCAAGACCGGACCGGACCAGGACCTGGTAATGGCCGACCCGACCCAGACGCACCAGGTCATAATGAACCTGTGCGCGAACGCGACGCAGGCGATGGGGGATTCCGGCGGGCGGCTCGAGGTGGAATTGTCCGAGGTGCGGGTGGACACCCCCGACCTGCTCCATTTCCCGGACATGGCGCCGGGGGAATACGTCCGCCTGAGCATCAAGGACACCGGTTGCGGGATAGATCCCTCCAATTTCGATCGGATTTTCGAACCCTACTTCACGACCAAGCCGCCGGGGGAGGGTACGGGGCTCGGACTTTCGGTGGTCCACGGGATTGTGACGGAACACGGGGGAGCGATTAAAGTCTATAGCGAACCTGGGGCAGGCTCGGTGTTTCATGTTTATCTGCCCAGGTGCGAGAGCGCTCCGCCACCGCCGCGCGTTGACCCCGCCAGTATCCCGACCGGTGACGAATCCATTCTCCTGGTTGATGACGAACCCGGAATAGTGAAGTCCTACGGCAAGATGCTCGCAAGGCTCGGATACACGGTGGAAGGGAAAACGGACAGTATCAAGGCGCTGGAGGCGTTTCGCGCGTCCCCGGACCGATTTGACCTGGTGCTGACCGACCAGACGATGCCCGGGCTGACGGGAATCCAACTGGCGCGGCAAGTAAGGGAAATTCGGCCCGGAATACCGGTGATCCTTTGCTCGGGCTTCGACGAGGCGGCAAACAGAACGGCCGCCGAGGAAGTCGGAATCAGCGATTTTCTAATGAAGCCGCTGCTTCTCCAGGAGGCTGCCACCACGGTTCGCGCGGTTTTGGACGCGCGAAAGGAAGAGGCGTAGTCCGGGGGTAATCGGGCGTGGGACCGGGACCCACATTTGGGTTGTGGAAAGAGGAGGATGAAAATATACTGGCGCCCATGCCATGCCACCGTGTGGGCGCCGATTATCGAGGAATAAGTCGATAAAAAGAGGGATTTGTGCCTCGGGGCGACCGGGCGGGGATTGAGGGGCTGTTGCCCAAAGAAATATTCAAGCTGCGCGACTAATGAGCCGGACGTGAATCCCCCTCCCCGCGATGGGAGGGGTTAGGGGAGGGTGTTGAATTTTCAAGTACTTATGACCCCCTCCCCCAGCCCCTCCCGCCAAGGGAGGGGAGACCTCCGCCCTGTTTTGGCCACACCTGTCGCAACTTTTGCATTTGGGCAACAGCCCCTCAACCCCGCCCCTACGGAGCCCGGGGGATTATCCGCTACGGAGTCCGGGCGGCAGTATGTTCGCCCGAGGCGGTCGGGGGCGGGCCGGTTCCCGTCCGGATTGCCCACTCCGG
>JBAQYM010000292.1:0-4556 GCA_049300095.1 Syntrophobacteraceae bacterium | reverse complement strand
GTGGGAGCGGCTTGCAGCCGCGATTGCCGGGCAATGCCAATCGACCTCCGGTGAGCCGAGCCGGGGAGATCGCGGCTGCAAGCCGCTCCCACGCGCCGTTGTCCATGTTTCGGAGGATGTTTTTCTTAATGGGCATCCATCATACCATGGGCATCCATGCTATGGGCATCCATACCATGGGCATCCATCATACTATGGGCATCCATACCAAGGGCATCCATGCCGGTTTTTCGGGCCCGCGCCGGTCTGCCCGCAAAAACTTTTCCGGCAATCCGCCGGAATTCGGGGGTGAGGCACATGTTTACGGCCACCGATATCTTCGATCTTGCCATCCAGATCGAAACGAACGGGGAGAGATTCTTCCGGAACGCTCTTGCCGGCGAGATCCGCGATGAGTTAAAAGTGCTCCTCGGATGGCTGGCCGATGAGGAAGCCCAGCACAGGGCCGTGTTCGAGGACCTCAAAGACAGGTTCCGCCGCCAGACCGGGAGTCGCGAACCCATCCCGGGCGCGACCGGAGACGCCCTGCGTTCGGCGATGGGCCGCCATGCCTTTTCGCTCGACGATCTCGAAATCGATACTGTCCGGGACGAGACGGAACTTCTCCAGGCGGCGATAGAATTCGAGGAAGACTCGATCCTGTTCTATGAATTCATCGCGTCCCTGATAAGCGATGCGGGGGCGCTTGCCTCGATTCAGGAAATACGCAGGCAGGAATTAGACCACAAGGAGCAGCTCACCCGGAAGCTTTCCGGAAAGTGAGCGGCTGTTGAATTTTTTTCAAATATTCAGGAGTATATGAAATGGACAAGCCAATCGAAAATTTCTGGTCCCTTCGGCTCGAAAACCTCAAGGAGACACTGGAATCCAATAATTTCGAGGTCTATATCGCGGACGATTCGGAAGCCGCGAAAAAAATCGTGATCGAAGAGATAATGCCCAAAACGGGGGCGAAGAGCATGTCCTGGGGCGGGTCCATGACCCTCGTGCAAACCGGGGTCTACGAGGCCCTCAAAGCGTGCACGGGAATCGATATCATCGACACCTACGAAAAGGGAGTCGCCCCGGCCGACATGATTGAAAGAAGGAGGCGCGCCCTCCTGGTCGATCTCTTTGTCACCGGGACAAACGCCGTGTCCGAGACCGGCAAGCTGATCAACCTGGACATGACAGGCAACCGGACCGCGGCAATCACCTTCGGCCCCAAAGACGTGGTGATCCTGGTCGGGAGAAACAAGATCGTTCCCGATATCGAAGATGCGATGCTCCGCATCAAAAATTACACGGCGCCGACCAACGCCATGCGGCTCGACAAGAAGACCCCCTGCGCAAAAACCGCTTTTTGCGAGGAGTGCCACAGCCCGGAGCGCATCTGCAACACATGGACGATAACCGAGAAGGCATACCCGAAGGGCAGAATCAGGGTCGTCCTCATAAACCAGGACCTCGGGCTGTAATAAGGGTATCGGATATCGGGTATCGGATATCAGGTATCAGGTATCAGGTATCGGGTATCGGGGCAGCATGCGTCTGGTTGCGGGAAGCAAGCGTCGGGTATCAGATGTCGGGCTTCAGGTATCAGGCGTCAGGTATCAGGGCATCATGCGTCGGGTCTCAGGGCATCATGCGTCGGGTCTCAGGGCATCATGCGCCTGGCTGCGGGTGGCAAGCGTTGGGTTTCAGGTGTCGGGCGCGATGCCTGACGCCCGAGCAGGCGCACCGATGCCGGGGCTGTTGCCCAAATGCAAAAGTTACGACAGGAGTGGCCAAAACAGGGCGGAGGTCTCCCCTCCCTTGGCGGGAGGGGCAGGGGGAGGGGGTCGTAAGTACTTGAAAATTCAACACCCCTCCCCTAACCCCTCCCATCGCGGGGAGGGGGACTCACGTCCGGCTGCATGGTCGCGCAGCCTGAATATTTCTTTGGGCAACAGTCCGTGCCCCTTCCCCCGGAGACCTTTGCATGGCTGCCCCAACGTCATTCCGGCGGAAGCCGGAATCCAGGTTTTTCACCGCTCCCCGGGTCCCGGCGCCTGCCCCGGACCTGATCCGGGGTCAGCCGGGACGACGAAATTGGACTATTATGGAAAGGTTTTGGTAAATCCACATCTCCCCTCGATTGGCCGGAAGATCGTTTCTCTCCGGAATAAAATCCCACAAATTGCCTCCCGTGCAAAAATTCATTGTAAACAAAATGGAGAAATGCCGTATCTATTATGAATAGAGTTTCAGGGCGGCGGGGCATGTGCGTTTCATGGCGGCGCCAGGCTTCGAGACGCGCCGTGGGAGCCGATTCTTATGCGGAGGGCCGGCAAAACGGCTCGTTTCAGGGGGATCGGCATTTTCAAACTGCTTGCAAATTGACGCGTTTGTGACTATTACACAGCGGTAACAGCAGGGAGGATCGTGCAATCCGGTTAGGGGCTGACGGATCGCAAGTAACATATATCCAGGTGGGAAAATGAAATTATTTATGGGAAAGAGGAGTTTCTCCGCGCGCATTGCACAGGGGGAGGAAATCTGGAGGAGCATAGCCGGAAAGGCTGCCGACGAGTTCGCAACGAATCTGTCGGAGCCGGCGTTCACAGCCAAAGTCTCCAAACCGGCGCCCGCCAAACCTGTGAAAATCCAGAGTTCGTGGATAAGGCGCATCGACAAGGCGATCGAGAAGTCGTGCGAATATTTTTACCGCGTCCAGTATCCCGAGGGCTACTGGTGGGCGGAACTGGAATCGAACGTCACGATAACCGACGAATACGTCATGCTCATGCGGCTTCTGGGGATAACGATGGAACCCCGGAAGGAGCGGAGCATCGTCAAGTACTTGCTCAAGAACCAGAATGAAAACGGCTCGTGGGGCCTCTACCTCGGCGACGGCGGGGAGCTGAGCACCACCATCGAGACCTATTTCGCGTTGAAACTGCTCGGCGAGGACCCCGACTCGGGACCTCTTGCCAGGGCCAGGGGCTTCGTGCTCGAACGTGGAGGAATCGAAGCCGCGCGCGTGTTCACCAAGATCTGGCTCGCCCTTTTCGGCCAATACGACTGGGACAAAGTGCCGTCCATGCCGGTCGAGCTCGTGCTCCTTCCGCCGAGTCTGTATTTCAACATTTATGAATTTTCGAGCTGGGCCCGGGGCACCGCGGTCCCGCTCTCCATCGTCTTGTCCATCCGGCCCAAGCTCAGGCTCCCCGACGCCCTCGGCCTGACGGAACTCTACAACCACTCCCTGCGCGATAAAAAATTCGCTTCGAAGGTCCACAAGCTGTTCTTCCTCTTCGACCGCGTGGCGAAAATATTCGAGCGAAAACCGATCCCCTCGATCCGGCGCAAAGCGATCGAGGCCGCGCGGGGCTGGATCATCGACCACCAGGAAGAAAGCGGCGACTGGGGCGGCATTCAGCCCCCGATGGTCTACTCGCTTCTCGCCCTGCACTATTTGGGCTATCCCCTGAACCATGAAGTCATCGTTAAAGGCCTCAAGGCCCTGGATGATTTCTGCCTCGAAGACGAAGACGGGCTGCGCATGCAGTCTTGCGTCTCCCCGGTGTGGGATACCGCCCTGACGGCCCTGGCCATGATCGAGGCGGGCGTGCCCCCCGAGGACCCGCTGCTCGAAAAAGCCGCCTGCTGGCTTATCTCCCAGCAGGTTATGACCGGGGGCGACTGGCAGTACAAGGGCCCTTGCCGGCCCGGCGGGTGGGCGTTCGAGTTTTCGAATTCGCGCTACCCCGATGTTGACGATTCCGCGGTCGTTTTGAACGCCCTCAACCGGTTCAGCCCGGAAAAATGCAAGGGGCTTGGCAACTCGAAATCCCGCGGAATGGAATGGTGCCTCGGCATGCAGAGTTCCGACGGCGGCTGGGCAGCCTTCGACCGGGACAACGATATGGAAATCCTCAACCGCATTCCGTTCGCGGACCAGGAAGCCATGGTGGACCCGCCCACGGCCGACGTCACGGCCAGGGTGCTCGAAGTGATGGGCGCTTACGGCTGCGACCGCAACCATCCCGCCGCCAGGCGGGGGGTCCGGTTCCTCATGGACCTCCAGGAAGAGGACGGAAGCTGGTGGGGGCGCTGGGGCGTAAATTACATCTACGGGACATGGTCCGTGCTGCGGGGGCTTGTCTCGATAGGTGAAAATCCCGATTCCCGGTCCGTGCGCATGGCGGTTTCCTGGCTCAAGGACCATCAAAACCCCGACGGCGGTTGGGGCGAGACATGCGATTCCTACAAGAACCCCGAGCTTCGGGGCCAGGGACCGAGCACCCCCTCGCAGACCGCATGGGCGATCATGGGACTTTTGGCCGCCGGGGAAGAAAAATCGGCCGAAGTGAGCAAGGGCATCCAATACCTTGTGCGGACCCAGAATAAAGACGGCACCTGGGACGAGATATATTTCACCGGGACCGGTTTTCCCAAGCATTTTTATATCCGCTATCACAACTACCGCAACTGCTTCCCGCTGATGGCGCTGGGGCAGTATTTGCAGAAGATAAAGGACTAGCCCCGCGCCTCGATCGAGGCGCGGCATACCATCCTCGACGTTTACCGGACAG
>JBAQYM010000291.1:0-5223 GCA_049300095.1 Syntrophobacteraceae bacterium | reverse complement strand
GATCAACCCCGCCCCTACGGTTGGACTATGGCGTCAGAGTGCGTTGAAAGCCGTAGGGGCGGGGTTGATCCCCGCCCGGACCACCGGAAGAGTACGGCCCCTTGTGTCTGGAGGGTTGCTGGGTTTTGCTGTCGCTTAATCCAACCTGCATGTTCACACAACCTGACCAACCGGTTGAAGAAAGGAAACGGTACTGAGTACTCCAAGCATGGCGCTGCCGCTTACTTCCCGCATAAAGCTTTTCATGGCGCTTTCGCGCACGCCGCACGGCCTCCTCGATATGGCTACCCCGGCGCTTGCCGCCCTGCTGTGGCTTGGGACGGTCCCTCCGCTCGGCGTGATCGCCTTAGGGGCCCTGACCGCGTTTGCCGGATACACGGCGGTTTATGCCCTGAACGACGTGGTGGACTACCGGAGCGACAGGGAAAAACTCCGCGAGTGCGGCCTGCGCTGCTCGGAAGGCGACCTGGACTCGGTTTATGCGCGCCATCCTCTGGCCCAGGGCCTGCTCAGCCTCAAGGACGGCATCGTCTGGACGGCCGCCTGGGGGGCGGTTGCCCTTGCCGGGGCCTATATTCTCAACCCGGTTTGCGCCCTTATCTTCATCCTGGGATGCGTCGCCGAGGCAATCTACTGCCTGATGCTGCGGTTAAGCTGGCTGAGGGTGCTGGTAAGCGGCGGGGTGAAAAGCGCGGGCGGGATCGCCGCCATTTTTGCCGTCGTGCCCGATCCGCCGGCGCTTTTTTTGACGGCCTTTTTCCTGTGGCTCTTTTTCTGGGAAATCGGGGGGCAGAATGTCCCCAACGACTGGACGGACATGGACGAAGACCGCCGCCTTCAAGCGGAAACGCTGCCCGTTAAGTTCGGGGAGGAGGGGTCCGCGAAGATCGTCATGGCATCCCTTGCAATATCGGTCATGATGAGTGTCGCCCTTTTCTGGCTCACCCCGGCCAGGCTGAGCCCGATCTATTTCGCCGGCGCCATCCCGGCCGGAATCATCCTCCTGCTCGTCCCCGCCCGCCGCCTCCACATCGAGAAGACCCCCGCCCAGGCCGCGGCGCTGTTCAACCGGGCGAGCTATTATCCGGTGACGATGTTCGCGGTGATACTGTTGAGCGCTATTTTTTAGATACAAGGTTGGGCTAAATTGTTGGGTTAAATTGTAGGATGGGTGAAGCGCTAGCGAAACCCATCATTCTTACGGTATGGGGGCGGTAATCGTTGGGTTTCGCTATCGCTTCACCCAACCTACGAATCTACGAGGCTTCTGTCCGGAGTCTTCTTTGTACTTCAGAAGGATCAGCGGTTTCGAAGAATAGCTCTATGGCTTCAACCAGATTACTCCTTGCCTCTTCCACGGTATCGCCCTGGCTGGCAATGTCCAATTCGGGGCAAAGCGCCACGTACCCATCTCCCTCACGTTCTATGATTCCAGTAAACAGCCGTTTGTCTTTCATCGCTGTCCTCCGCGAGTAGCTTCCTGATGCCTCCAAGCATCAGCTTAGAGATAACCGTTTTCAAAGTAAGTATGTTCCTTGATTCCTACTGCAAAAACAGTTGTTTTTCGCGCAGGCGCTTGATTTCGTCGCGCAGGGCCGCCGCTTTTTCGAATTCGAGGCCCGCCGCCGCCTGCTTCATTTCTTTTTCGAGCGCCAGGATGCGCTCATCGGGCGAGACCGCGCCGGAGGGTTCGTCGAGGGCGGCCTGGGGTTCGAGCAGGAAATCGGGATCGACGGGGGCGCGCTCGCGGTAGTCGGCGAGGATATCGGTTATTTCCTTCCGGATGGATTGGGGCGTGATCC
Organism: Syntrophobacteraceae bacterium; assembly: GCA_049300095.1. Lineage (GTDB taxonomy): Bacteria > Desulfobacterota > Syntrophobacteria > Syntrophobacterales > Syntrophobacteraceae > SbD1. The sequence continues at coordinate 3,421 of JBAQYM010000291.1, read as the reverse complement.
GGTTTTCTTCGTTGTACCGGAGCTGTTTTGTGCGCCGGCGGTCGGTTTCCCCGATGGCGCGGCGCATGGAATCGGTTTCTCTGTTGGCGTAGAGGATGACAATCCCGTTGACGTTTCGCGCGGCCCGGCCGGCAGTCTGGATGAGCGAGCGCTCCGATCTCAAAAACCCCTCGTTGTCGGCATCGAGCACGGCCACGAGGGACACCTCGGGAATGTCGAGACCCTCGCGCAGCAGGTTGATCCCCACCAGCACGTCGAAATGCCCCAGCCTCAGGTCGCGCACCGTTTCGATCCGCTCGATGGTGTCGATGTCCGAGTGCATGTAGCGGACCCGGATGTTGAGTTCGGCCAGGTACTCGGTAAGGTCCTCGGCCATTCTCTTGGTGAGCGTGGTGACGAGTACGCGGTGACCCTCGCCCACCTGCTTGCGTATCTCGCCGATGAGGTCGTCCACCTGGAAGTCGGCGGGGCGTATCTCGATCATGGGATCGACGAGGCCGGTCGGCCTGATGATCTGCTCGATGACGCGCCCCCGCGTGTTCCCGAGCTCATAGGGGCCGGGGGTCGCGGAAACATAGACGACCTGCTTCACCCGCCGCTCGAATTCGTCGAAATTGAGCGGGCGGTTGTCCAGGGCCGAGGGGAGGCGGAACCCGTATCGGACCAGGGTGTCCTTCCGGGAGCGGTCCCCGTTGTACATGCCGCGAATCTGCGGGACCGTTATGTGGCTCTCGTCGATGAACAGGAGCCAGTCGTCGGGGAAATAGTCGAGCAGGGTGAATGGGGGGGTCCCCGGTTTGCGCCCGTCGAGGTGGCGGGAATAGTTTTCGATGCCGTGGCAAAAGCCCAACTCCAGGAGCATCTCAAGGTCGAAACGGGTGCGCTCCTCGATGCGCTGCGCTTCGAGGAGTTTTCCTTCGCGGTGGAATACTTCGAGCCGCTCGCCGAGTTCGGCCTTGATGGTCTTTATCGCGGCTTCCAGGGTCTCGGGCCTGGTCACGTAGTGCGTGCCCGGGTAGATATCGGTCCGCGAGAGCCGGCGAAGCGCCCTGCCGGTGAGGGGATCGATTTCCTTTATCGCATCCACCTCGTCTCCAAAAAACTCGATCCGTATCGCCCGATCTTCCTCGTAGGCCGGAAAGACCTCGACCACGTCACCCCGAACCCGGAACACCCCGCGGTGGAAATCGTAGTCGTTTCGCTCGTACTGGATGTCCACGAGCTTGCGGAGCACGTCCTCCCTGGCGACCGTCTGGCCGGTCTTGAGTTGCAGGAGCAACTCGCGGTAGTTCTCGGGAGAACCCAGGCCGTAGATGCACGATACGCTGGCGACGATTATCACGTCCCGGCGTTCGAGAAGCGACCGGGTCGCCGAGTGGCGCATCTTGTCGATGGTTTCGTTTATGGACGAGTCCTTGGCGATATAGGTGTCGGTCTGCGGCACGTAGGCTTCGGGCTGGTAGTAGTCGTAATAGGAGACGAAGTATTCGACCGCGTTGTCGGGGAAAAAGGACTTGAATTCGCCGTAGAGCTGGGCGGCGAGCGTCTTGTTGGGGGCCATCACCAGGGCGGGCCTCTGAAGTCTGGCGATCACGTGGGCCATCGTAAAGGTCTTGCCCGAACCGGTCACGCCGAGCAGGGTCTGCTCTTCAACGCCGCTCACGATATTGGCGGTAAGCTTTTCGATGGCCTGGGGCTGGTCCCCGGTCGGCTCCATCCGGCTGCGCAATACAAAGGGCTTCATCTCGAAGGCGGATTTCTCCCCCGGGCGTTGCTTCCGCGCCCATGCTTAAATGTCGGTCGATCCAGATATTATAACTCAAACTGAACGGCGCGTGTGAGTCATGAAGATACGGAGGCGGGCATCCCCCTCCGTGCATGGGAAAGCGTGGGAATCGGGGCTCAGGCCGTTTTCTCTTCCTCGTCGTCCATATCGAAGGTATGGGGCTCGAGGTCCTTTTGCCTCAACTCGAGCCGCTTGAGGCGTGACCTGTCGTTGATGACCTTCTCCATCTCGCGGCGCACCTCGGACTGGTTCATAAGTTCGGAGAGCAGGATGCGTTTGTAGCTGATGTTGCGCAGCTCGTTTTCGAGAAACTCGTCCCGTTCCTGTTTCAGCTTGAGGTTCTGGAGGAAGAGCTTTTCTTCGAGCGATTCATTTTCGATAAGAAGAGTGACCATCATGTCGGTCACCTTATTTTTCCTGAGCCCCATCATCCCGACCCCGGCGGCCTTCCTCCGGTACTGTTCGAGCTTTTCTTCGAGAAACTTCACGCGTTGTTCGAGCTCGATCTTATCGTTTTCGAGTTTTTCCTTTTCATGGTCCCAGAATGTCTTGAGGGCGCGTTCAATGAGGAGCATCTCCTCACGGTCACTGACGGACTTGGTCTGGAACCTGCGCAAGTTGGATCGGTATCCGAGATAATAACTTGCTGAAAAGATGAACACAACGCACAGAAGCGCGGCCATGACCTGGTAAACAATCAGATCCATCTGAATTCCTCTTTAAAAATTGCCGAAGGACTCCGGTCCGCATTTTGTTCAATTTATACAGCCAGATAAGGCCAAATCATCCCTGATTGCGGCCAGTATAAACCGATATTGAGATTACGTAAACCCGTATTGGACCGTATTTGAGCCAAAAAGCACAAAAAGGGCCCGGAACTGCCACGTGCTGTCGTCCGCAATCCTTTTTTCTAATTATATCATTTGATTGAGTTGGTACTTCAAGGAAAACGCGACGAGTAATACCTAGTGGCGCGCAAAGGAGTAATATCCCATGCCTTAAAGGGTATTCGGTCACAGCGTGCGCACAAGCTCCCCTCCCTGCGATGTGAGGGGGTTGGGGGGAGGGTGTCTTACTGACGAACGAAAGGCAGTTGCGCGAGGCGTTCGGCTACCTGCTTCAACGTTGATCGACACCCCCAGCCGGCCTCCCCCATCGAAGGGGGAGGAGTCCACAACTGCTCCAACCGGCAGTATCATGCCGCTTTTTTAACGGCTGGAAGATATTACTCCTGTGAGTGCTGCCTGGTATAAGTCATCCAAGGGCGGGGGCAAGGCCCGCGGGGGAAGTGGAATAACGCGGGGTGATGCGGGATAGTCCGCATATTCGGGAGTATCGGGCGCATTTTCCCGGCGCCGGCCGGGAGCATGGGGAAGCGGTCTCGCAAAATATGCGGGTCGTGCCAAAGCGTCTTTCGTGCCAAAGCGTCTTGAGCTTGCTAAAAAGTCAGTATAGCGTATTTCCCTCGATGAAAGCGCCGTGCTCCTTGGCCGGCGGGCTGGAAAGCCCAATGCTGTTGCCTTAACGAATCGCTTGAGCATATTGTCATTTCGACCGGAGGGAGAAATCTTTCCGTGGTGCGGAACAAACAAGATTTCTCCCTCCGGTCGAAATGACAAAACGGAGTACATAAAC
>JBAQYM010000290.1:0-26521 GCA_049300095.1 Syntrophobacteraceae bacterium | reverse complement strand
GGCACGGTCTCCCGACCGTGCCGGCCGTGCCCGACCGAAGGTCTCCCAAAGAGGTTGTAACCACCTTGGAACGACCGCTTGTGGCACTCGGAGGGGTGCACGAAGGGCGACTATCAGGGTTTGGGCTCTCGACTGGTCCTGAAATGAGTTGGAGACCTTCGGTCGAGAGCATGGCGCGGTCGGGAGACCGCGCCATAACCGGTAGGTGGTGTGGCGGGGTCTATGCGGGGAGGGCTTTCCAGCCCGCTTGCCAAGGAGCGCGGGGCTTCCCCAAAACGGCAGGCTGGAAAGCCTGCCCCACGTTGACGGTCCTCATTCCTCGGATTACATTCTCCGGAAAACGATTCGCCCAGGGCGGCTGCCCCCTCCGGAAAACTATTCGCCTAACGCCGCCTCGGCCTTTTCATCCCCGGGGGCCTCGGTTTGCAGGGCCTCATCGGGGGCTGCGCTTTTGAGAAAAACGACCCCCAGGGGCGGCAGCGTCAGCGTGAGCGAGTAAGGCCGGCCGTGACTGGGGACCGGCGCCGCCTCGACACCCCCGAAGTTTCCCTGCCCGCTTCCTCCGTAGATCTTCGCATCGCTGTTCAGCACCTCTTTCCAGAAACCGCCCCTCGGGACCCCGAACCGGTAGTTTTGCCTCGGGACCGGGGTAAGATTCGCCGCCACCAATATCAGGTCGCGGGTGCTCGCGGACTTTCTCAGGAAGGCGATTATGCTCGCATCGGCGTCGCGAAAGTCGACCCACTCGAAGCCCTGGTTGCTGAAATCGAGTTCGTGGAGGGCCGGTTCCGTCCGGTGGGCCTGATTGAGGTCGCGGACCCAGCTCTGCACCCCCTGGTGCGGGGGCTGGTCGAGCAGGTGCCAGTCGAGGCTCTTTTCATGGTACCACTCGTCCCATTGTCCGAACTCGGCCCCCATGAAGAGGAGCTTCTTTCCTGGCTGGCCGAACATGTAGCCGAAAAGAAGGCGCAGGTTCGCGAATTTTTGCCAGTCGTCTCCCGGCATCTTGTGCAGCAGGGAGCCTTTCCCGTACACCACTTCGTCGTGGGAGAGGGGCAGGATGAAATTTTCGAAAAAGGCGTACCAGATGCTGAACGTGAGCAGGTCCTGGTGGAACTTGCGGAACACGGAGTCTTTCTGGAAATATTCGAGGGTGTCGTGCATCCAGCCCATGTTCCACTTCATGCCGAACCCGAGTCCTCCGACGTAGGCGGGGCGCGACACCATCGGCCACGAGGTGGATTCTTCGGCTATCGTCTGGACGTCGGGAAATTCCTTGTACACCACCTCGTTGAGTGTCTTGATAAAATAGATCGCGTCCAGGTTTTCCCTGCCGCCGTGGATATTGGGAATCCATTCCCCTTCCTCGCGCGCGTAATCGAGGTAGAGCATCGAGGCGACCGCGTCCACCCGCAGCCCGTCCGCGTGGTATTTATCCAGCCAGAAGAGGGCGCTGCTGATGAGAAAAGCCCGGATCTCCCAGCGCCCGTGGTTGAATATGTAGCTTTTCCATTCGGGGTGGAAGCCCTGCTTCGGGTCGATGTGCTCGAAGAGGTTCGTGCCGTCAAAAAAGGTGAGGCCGTGCTCGTCGCTCGGAAAATGCGAGGGCACCCAGTCGAGGATGACCCCGATCCCGTTTTGGTGCAGGACCTCGATCAGGTACATGAAATCCTGCGGCGCGCCGTAGCGTGAGGACGGGGCGAAGTAGCCCACCGTCTGGTATCCCCATGAGCCGTAGAAGGGGTGTTCCATGATGGGCAGGAACTGCACGTGCGTAAATCCCATCTCCCGCGCGTAACCGGGCAGAAACTCGGCCATTTCCCGGTAGGTCATAAAGCGGTCGCCATCATCGTGCACCCTTTTCCAGGACCCGAAATGCAGCTCGTAGATCGAGCAGGGGGCCTGGAGGGAATTTACGCTCGCGCGGCCCGCCATCCACTTTTCGTCGTCCCAGTCATACTTTATGTCCCACACGATGGAAGCCGTGCGGGGCGGCGTTTCCCAGTGCATGGCGAACGGGTCGCCCTTGTCCACCTGGTAGCCGTTTTCCCGCGAAACGATGTGGTACTTGTAGATGGCGCCGTTTCCGATCCCCGGGATGAAGCCCTCGAAAATCCCCGATCCGTCCCAGCGCGCCGCCAGGGGATGCGAGCACCGGTCCCAGAAGTTGAAATCTCCGGTTACGAAGACCTTTTCGGCGTTGGGGGCCCACACCGCAAAAAAGGTCCCCTCGACGCCGTCGACGGTCACCACGTGCGAACCCAGCTTCTCGTAGAGCCTGAAATGGTTCCCCTGCTTGAACAGGTAGGTGTCGTGGTCGGTGATTAGGCTAAAGTCATGCTTCACGTTCGGCTGGTTCATCTGCACCTCGCTTTTTGTCCGATTAAAACCCACGCTGTCCGAAAAGTAAGGGCGACCTTCACGGTTTTCCATAACCGGGCCTCAGTATCTCATCGTGTCGGGCCGGGCATGCGGGAAAAAGGCTAACATGATCCTCTACCACAGTTCGGCCCGGCGTTCCAGCATAGTCGGCAGCGGAACCAAACCCCTCAACATTTTGTTGACATGGGTTTCCCCGAATGTTATTCCTCATACCGTAAGCTGATTGTTCCCATTTGCACATGCTGGATCTTGCCCTCGCTGGTGACGCGACTTAGCTTGTTGTTGGCTTGTTCTCTGCTGCAATGCAAGTTTTCCTTTATCGGCCTCTTAGTAGTTTCCGATTTATTAGGTGTAGATACTTGCAGAGAAATTCCTCATTCGAAGGAGGTTGGCGATGGCTCTACCGATAGAACCAACCCCATGTTTGGATGAAAAAGCATCCCGAAATTTTTTGGCGCGGGTCGAAGCTGACTTGAAGGTTCCGACCTACAGCATACCTACGCCTAAAATTGAGGAAGCGCGTCGGAAGGCATTGGGGCATGCTGTCTTGGGACCGAAATTCTCCAAAAAAGATTAGCGGCACGGGCTGGGAGTTTTCCCAGGTGTCTGACTTTGCGGAGTTTTCAGGTTTTGATTGTGATGACGACGACCTAAATGGCTTCATTTGGAATGATGCGAAACTACATAAGGATTTCTTAATAGCAGAAACCTACGCCTACCGATTCCTGGATGATAACGGAAACCCAACTGCCCCCATTGCTTTTGCCAGCCTGTCAAACGACACCATACCCCTTTCGGAAAACCTCAAGGGGATTTTCGGATTAGACGGCTTTGAATACAAGAATTTCCCAGCAGTAAAACTCGGTAGGCTCGGCGTGCACAGGGATTTGCAAAGGCAAAATATCGGCACGGAAATTCTCAATATCCTTAAAGCCCTTTTCATCACAAACAACCGGACGGGCTGCCGTTTTCTCACTGTGAATGCCTACAATAGGTTAACAGTCCTCAGTTTTTACATCCGGAACGATTTCCAATTCCTCAATGAAGAGAAATTCAGGAACAAAGAAACGCAATTCATGTTCTACGATCTCCTACGGTATAAAGGCTAGCCATTCGAGAGTTGACCAGCTTGAAACCATGCCTCCCCCTATCTTCACCAAATGAACAAAGTGGAGACCGGCCCCCTTCAAATTCAAATTAGGACACTACTCGGCGGGGCGGCCGAGGCTGAAGCGGAATGGGGCCGAAAATCCCGCCCCCGCATGAAAAAACCGGGTCCGCCTGAAAAAGCGGGAGGGTCCGGTCTTGCCAAGTGGTGTAAGTAGTACTTAAAGTGCGCAAAACAACCCGTACCTTTTATTGCGCCCCGTCAACAAGGCATTACTTCCACCTCTCGCGCGTATTTCCATCCCGTATGGCGCAAAATCAGCCAAAACTAAGGTGAATCATATGAGCTGGAACAAACGGCGCGTGATAGGCTACATCATAGTACTGGGCATATTCGGCATGGCCGCCGCCGCTTTCCTCATGCTGGGTCCGCCGAAATTGCTGGCAAAATCCGAGACGCCGGATTTTTGCTCCTCGTGCCACGTCATGGAGGCCGAATATGAGGCCTGGTTTCACGAGGGCGCTCATCGAAGGATAAACTGCGTCGATTGCCACCTTCCCCACGACAATATCGCCCTCCATTACACGTGGAAATCCATCGACGGCATGAAGGACGTGATGGTCTTCTACTCGGGCAGGGTCCCCGAAAAGATTGCAATATCCCGGCATGGTCAGGACGTCGTGCAGGCCAACTGCATCCGCTGCCATGAGACCTTTGTCGAGAAAATAGACACGGAGCGGCAGTGCTGGAACTGTCATCGCCGGCTGGCGCATGTCAGAAGCGGTATTGTGGAGACGCGGTAGTGGTCTCTTGGCTCAAGAAATTCCCGAAATCCCCCGAAAGTGCAACAGGAGAAGAATTTATGCCGCCAACAAAAACGAGACATGCGATGCGAGCCGGCGTCCTTGCGATTTGCTTTCTCCCCCTGCTCGCCGGTTTGTGCCTGCTGAGCGGATGCCAGCCCTCGAAGCCCGAACCGGTTAAGACCGTCACTATTCCCGACGGCACGATCGATCCCGAGATCTGGGGGAAGGCCTACCCCGACGAGTACAATCTCTGGAAAAAGACCGAAGAGCCGGAACCGCCGGGCAAGAGCAAGTACAAGAGGGGATTTGACGCCGACAGGCCCACCTACGACAAGCTCTCGGAATACCCCTACATGGCCCTCCTTTTCAGCGGCTGGGGCTTCGGAGTCGAGTACAACGAGCCCAGGGGGCACGCCCACATGGTCCGCGACCAGCTCGAAGTCGATGCCTCGCGCCTCAAGGCCGGCGGTGTGTGCCTGTCGTGCAAAACGCCTTACGCGCCACAACTCCAAAAAGAGTTGGGCCTCGAATACTATAAGCTGCCCTACAAGGAAGTGCTCGGAAAGATCCCCGAAAAAGACAGGTCCCTCGGCGTGGCGTGCATCGATTGCCATGACAACAAGGACATGTCGTTGAAACTCTCGAGGGGCTTTACCCTGGTCGAGGCCCTCAAGGCGATAGGGACCGACCCCGGGAAGCTCTCGCGCCAGGAAATGCGAAGCGCCGTTTGCGCCCAGTGCCACGTCACCTACGCTATTCCCAAAGACAAGGAGATGAATTCGGTCGGTCTTTTCTTCCCCTGGCAAAAGGGCAAGTGGGGCAACATAACCGTGGAGGACGTCATCAAGGTGCTGCGCGGCGACGATGCCCTCAAGGAATGGAAGCAGACGGTCACGGGCTTCAAGCTGGGCTTTATCCGCCACCCGGAATTCGAGCTGTTTTCAAACAACAGCGTACACTGGAAGGCGGGGGCGGCGTGCGCCGACTGCCATATGCCCTACACCAGGGTCGGAGTGCACAAAGTATCGGATCACCGCGTCATGAGCCCGCTCAAAAACGACATGCGCGCGTGCGGGCAGTGTCATGCCGAGGGCCCCGACTGGCTCAAGGAGCGGGTCATCTCGATCCAGGACCGGACCGTCTCGCTCATGCTCCGGGCCGGATACGCCACGGCGACCACCGCCAAGCTTTTCGAGGCCGTCCATAAGCTCAAGGAGGCGGGCAAACCGATCGACGAGGCGCTCTACAACAGGGCCAAGGAATTCTACGAAGAAGCCTTCTACCGGTCCGTCTGGATCGGCGCCGAGAACTCGGTCGGGTTCCACAATCCCCCCGAGGCCATGCGCGTGCTGGGCGATTCCATCGCTTTTGCCGTCAAGTCCGAGGCCTTCCTGAGACAGATTCTGGCGAAGGCGGGGACCGACGTGCCGATGAAGGTGGAACTCGAGATGGCAAAATACCTGGACGACCGGGGCGGGAAAAAACTCAAGGGAGAGGCATCGATTGAAATCAAGGACCCGATGAATCTCCAGGACATGTTCTAATTCGACTCGCGGATGACGAGTCCTTCCATGTGTTCTTTCCTGTTGAACTCGGCGGCGAATTTCAGGGCGGCCTCGCGTGAGGAGAACGAGCCCACGAGCACGCGGTTCCACCGGCCGCCGCCGTTGAGATCGAGCGGTTCGAGGCGGGGGGAATAACCTTTGCGGGCAAGCTGATCGATGAGCCGTTGCGCGTTTTCGGGATCTTTCAGCGATGCGACAAGAAGGGTGAATTGCTCGCCCGAAATAGCGGCAGGCTGCGCGGCGGTGGACCTTGCGACCCTTTCAGGCACGGGCGCGGCGGCCTTCTCGGGCGGCGCCTGCGGTTGAACGGGAGCGGGCGGGCGCTTGTGCGCGGTTTCCTTTACCGGCTCCGGCTCGACCGGAGGGGTGATGGCGGAGGCGCTGTCCTCCGCAACGGGCTTCGGGACGGAAGCGACGGTTATGCCGACGCCTCTTTGGGTAAGGTCTTCATAGTAGTTGAGCGATTCGAGCATCTTCCTGGGGTCCCCCCAAGTCTCGGCCGCCTTCGGGACGGGCTGCCCCGCCTGTTTCCCAAGCCCCAGGAAGCGCATGAAATCGGCGCGCGCCGAAAAGTCCTCGGAGCCCACCAGGGCAATCCCCCTTCCGACCAGGACCCCGAGTATGAACATCCAGCACAGGGCGAACGCAAAGCTCGATATGTAGAAGACCAGCTTTTTCTTGCTCAATTCGAACCGATATCTCTTGCCGTCTCGCGACGATCGTGACTGGTCGGGCTGCTCGGGATGGATTACGACCAGCTTTGGGCGAGTCATACGCGTCCGTCCTTTTGATGAGTGAAGAGTGAGCAGTGAAGAGAAAAAGAACTGCCGAGCAGCTCACGACTCACGATTTACAAATTAGGGCCCACAACTCACAACGCACGGCTTACATATTACACCCTGCAACCCCCGCTCCGCAACTCATAGCTCACAATCCACACCCCGCCCCCCGCACCCCGCACCCCCGCGCCCCCGCACCTACTCCGACATCCGACACCCGACATCCACCCCGCGCCCCGCTACATCTTCCTCGGCGCGGCAACCCCGAGGAGTCCGAGGGCGTTTGCGATGACCTCCCTTATGGCGGCCGCGAGGCACAGCCGGGCGCGGGAGAGGGCCGGGTCGTCGCCGAGTATCCGGTTATCGTGATAGTAGCTGTGAAAAAGCGACACCAGTTCGTGGAGGTAGTACGGAATGTAATGAGGCTCGAGCGTCCTCGTACAGGTGGCGAGCACTGCCGGGTATTCTCCCAGCAGTTTGAGCAGATCGAATTCGCGCTGCAGCGTCAGCAGATCGAGGGTGTCTTCCCGGATTGCCTTCCAGTCGAACTCCACGCCCCGCTCGGCGGCCACGTCGAATATGCTGCACAGCCGGGCGTGGGCGTACTGGACGTAATAGACCGGGTTGTCGTTGCTCTGGGCCTTGGCGATTTCGAGGTCGAAGTCGAGCGGGCTGTCGGTGCGCCGCGTGAGGAACAGGAACCTGGTCGCGTCTTTTCCCACCTCGTCGATGACTTCGCGCAGGGTCACGAATTCGCCGCCCCGCGTGCTCATCGCGACGGGCTGGCCGCCCCGCAGCAGGTTTACGAGCTGAACGAGGATCACCCTGAGATCGTCACGGTCCCGCCCCATCGCCTGGACCCCGGCGCGCATGCGGTCGACGTACCCGTGGTGGTCGGCGCCCCAGATGTCCACGACCGTGCGGAACCCGCGCCGGAACTTGTCCCAGTGGTAGGCGAGGTCGGCTGCAAAGTAAGTGCTCGCGCCGTTTCCCCGGATCACCACCCTGTCTTTTTCATCGCCGAAAGCGGTGCTCTTGAACCAGACCGCTCCTTCTTCCTCGTAAATATACCCGCGTTCCCTCAGATACTCGATGGCCTTCGTCACCGCGTCGCGCCGGTGAAGCTCCCGCTCGCTGAACCAGTTCTCGAAGTGGACCCCGAAAACGTCCAGGTCTTCTTTTATGCCGTCGAGGATGCGGTTTGAGGCATAGGAGGTAAAAAACGAAAGCGCCTCGTCGAGAGGGGCGTCGCGGTAGCGCGGGCCGACCTCGGCGATAAACTCCCTTGCGAGGTCCCTCATGTACTCGCCGCGGTAGTGGTTGTCGGGGAATTCGATCTCATCGCCCAACTCCTGCCGGTAGCGGTAATAAAGGCTGCGGCCAAGGGTGTCCATCTGGTTTCCGGCGTCGTTTATGTAGTACTCGCGCTGGACGTCGTAGCCGCGGGCCTCGAGAATATTTGCGAGCACGTCGCCTATGGCGGCCCCTCGGCCGTGGCCTATGTGGAGAGGGCCGGTGGGGTTTGCGCTGACGAATTCGACCTGTATTTTTTCTCCCGCCCCGGTATCTTGCCTTCCGTATGCATCATAGTTATTGAGAATTGCATGTAAAATCCCGTAAAATGCTTTGGGTTCGATAAAGAAGTTCATGAACCCGGGGCCCGCAATTTCGACCTTTTGAAGAATCCGGTCCGGGTCCTTCAGATTTGCGATTATCTGAGACGCAATTTCTCGGGGACTGCGCCTGACGATTTTTGTCAGACCAAAGGCAACATTTGTCGCATAGTCACCGTGTTCGGAGAATTTCGGTATCTCCAGCTCGATATTTATCCTCGCCTTGTCAACTAAGAGAGGCTGTATCGCGTCCATTATCATTGACTCGAGGCGGTTTCTGATGACGCTCATGGTGGTGTTCCGGTTCCTTTCCCAAGTTTTGACTAAGTTCAGGCATATATATCACCACGAGTGGGGTTTCAAGTTTATCTTTTTCAGCCTGCGGAAAATCAAATAAGCCCAGCAGGCACGCTCTTTGCTTCACAATACGGACCGGAGGAGACCGAGACCCTCCGTGTAAGGGGAAACGGCATAAAGAACTCTTATTTGAAAAGAATATTTGCTGTTTACTTGTCGAGCGCCGTATGTTCAATTACGCCATCGTAATCCCAGGGTTCAATCGATCCCGTAACAGGAATGTTTCGCGGCCCCTCGGCACTTCTGTTCTCTTCAGAAAGGAACGCATAAGATGTTGACCCGATTTTTCGGGAAAAGCCGAAGCGGTTTATTCCCCGTGCTGGCGTGTTTCTGCCTGCTCCTTTTCTGTTCAGGCGCGTTGGCGGACACAGTCGAGTTGGCCCGCGTAAGGCAAGCCATCCAGGAAAACAATGCTCAATGGGAAGCCGGCGAGACGACCGTCTCGAGGTTGCCCGAGGCCGGCAGGCGAGGTCTTCTGGGGGTAAACAAGGCCGAGATGCGCAAGCTCCACGCGACGGCGCCGGTGCTGGCGCCGCCCACCGCTTCCGCGGTGACGGCCCTCGCGCCAAGCCTTGACTGGACCGACTACGACTTTGTGACCCCGGTTAAGGACCAGGCAAACTGTGGAAGCTGCTGGGCATTTGCGACCACGGCGACGCTGGAGTCACAGGTCGCGATGACTACCTCGATGCTGGTCAATCTTTCCGAGCAGGTGCTCAATTCGTGCAGCGGCGCGGGAAATTGCGGCGGGGGCTATGTTGACAGGGCTTCCAGCTTCATTCGCGACACCGGGCTTCCCATCGAGGAGTGTTTCCCCTACACCGCGAAGAATACACTCTGCAGCGGCGCCGCGTGCGCGGATTGGGAAACGGACACCTACCGCGTCACCTCGTGGCATTGGGTGGCGACGACCTCTCCAACCGTGAACTCCCTGAAAACCGCGCTCAACACTTACGGGCCTCTCGTGACCACGTTCGATGTATACGAGGATTTCTACTCGTACCAGAGCGGTATCTACTCCTATGTCTACGGCGGCTATGAAGGCGGGCACGCGGTCCAGCTCGTGGGCTACGACGACGCCGCTCAGTGCTTTATCGTAAAGAACAGTTGGGGAACGGGCTGGGGCGAGGACGGGTTTTTCAGGATAGCCTACAGCCAGTTGGACACGAAGGTCTACTTCGGTGAATTTACCATCGCCTACGATGGCCTGAAGGACCCGCCGGTTCAGTGTGCCTATGCCGTTTCTCCGACCGCCAAGACCTTTGCAGCGGCGGGTGGAAACGGGACCCTGTCCGTTACCGCCGCGAGCGGGTGTTCGTGGTCGGCCGTGAGCAATGTGTCCTGGATTCACGTCACATCGGGCGCAAGCGGCTCCGGAAATGGGTCCGTGGGCTATCATGTTGACGCCAACACCTCCGCCAAGAGAACGGGGACCATCACCGTCGCCGGGAAGACTTTTACGGTGACGCAGAATGCCCCCGCGGCGGCTTCGTGTCCGTCCACCATTTCCCCGACTGGCGACGCGTTTACGGCCTCCGGCGGAACCGACACGATATCCGTTACAACGGCGAGCGGGTGCACCTGGTCGGCCGTGAGCAATGTGTCGTGGCTTCACGTCACATCGGGCGCGAGCGGCTCCGGGAAAGGGACCGTGAGCTATAGTGTCGCCGCCAACACGTCCGGTGCGCGAAGCGGGACCATGACCGTTGCCGGGAAGACTTTCAGGGTGGCGCAGAGTGCGGCGGGGACTTCGTGCACATATTCCATTTCTCCTTCCGGCGATTCGTTTGGGGCCTCCGGCGGGTCCGGGACGCTATCCGTTACGACGACGAGCGGGTGCGCCTGGTCGGCCCTGAGCAATGCGTCCTGGATCAAGATCGTATCGGGCGCGATCGGCACCAAGAGCGGGTCCGTGAGCTACAGCGTCGGCTCGAACACGACCGGCGCGTCACGGTCCGGGACCATCAGTGTCGGCGGAAAGACTTTTACGGTGACACAGAACCGGTAGCTGTACATTAGTTCATACAGTTTTGTAGGGAATAGCCTACACAAGCCGCCCCGGCAGGGGCGGCTTTTTTTGTGACAGCGCACCCGTGGAGGCGAATTCTCTCGCCGTCACCGGTGCGGGGAGGGGTTATCTTCCTCTTTGCCGGTTCGCCCTTGCGCGGGGCGCCCATCCGAACTAATTTCCATCAGAATGCGGCCAAGCCGCAAAAATGCCGAAATGCCGACAGAGGGGGACCGAGTCATGGAAGGAAAGAGAGTAAGCGAGAGCAGCGTCGTTATGGCCCAGGTGATGAACCCGCAGGATGCGAACCCGGCGGGCAACGTTCACGGCGGCGTCATCATGAGGCTCATCGACACCGCCGCCGCAGTTGTTGCGAGTCGCCACGCCCGCGCGAATACAGTCACCGCGTCGATTGACAGGCTCGATTTCCACAGCCCGGTCTTTATCGGAGACCTCGTCACGTGCAAGGCGTCCCTGAACATGGTGGGAAAAACGTCGATGGAACTCGGGGTCCGGGTCGAGGCCGAAAACATCATTACCGGCACAATCCGGAAGACCGCTTCCGCCTACCTCACCTTCGTCGCCCTGGACGAGAGCGGCCGTCCGGTTGAAATCCCTCCCCTCATCCCGGAAACCGGGGACGAGATCCGAAGAAACTGCGAGGCCGTGAGGCGAAGGGAAGCCCGCCTCCGGGAAAAGCGCTCCAAAGGCTGTGCCTGCTGAGGATTGGCCGCTCATTTTTTCATTCTTCCTTGTTGATCCACCTCCGATGAATTATAAAAGTGTGCGGGGCGGGGTCCGGCGGCTGCCGGGTCCGTTGTCCGCGAGTGTTTTTTTCGGACGGAGCGGGATGGAATCCGACAAAAATTCATTGAACCCGGAGACGGCGGACATTCCGGCAACCACGAACGCCAACAGGCGGCGCCTGGCGGCAATGGGGTTGTCCGTCGTCATCAGCTCCCTGCTGATGGGCCTCAAGTTTTATACCTTCTGGCTCACCGGTTCCACGGCAATTCTGTCGGATGCCCTGGAATCGATAATAAACGTCGTTGCCGCCGGCTTTGCGCTGTGGAGCGTCTACATTGCCGCTATTCCTCCCGACACCACCCATCCTTACGGCCACGGGAAAGCCGAATTCTTTTCGGCCGGCTTCGAAGGGGCGCTCATCATCCTCGCCGCCGGGGGGATCGCCTGGCAGGCCCTGCCGGGGATCCTCGAACCAAAACCGCTGCCCCACCTCGATGCCGGGCTCCTCATTCTGCTAGGAACGGCCGTTGCCAATCTTATCCTCGGGACCGCGCTGGTGCGCACGGGCAGGCGCACCCGGTCGGCGGCCGTTATCGCGGACGGCAGGCACATTCTGACCGACGTCTACACGTCCGCGGGTGTTCTCGCGGGGCTCGTCCTGGTGCGCCAGACCGGCTGGCTCTGGCTGGATGGGGCAATTGCGTGCCTGGTCGCGGTGAATATCCTTTTTATTGGGGTCAGGCTGGTGCGCGAATCTTTTTCGCGGCTGATGGATGCCTCCGATCCGGAATTGCTTGACGAAATAGCCGGCATCATTGCAAAACACCGGAAAGCGGAATGGATCGACATCCACCGGTTGCGGGCGTGGCGATCCGGCGAGCGTATCCACGTGGATTTTCATCTCATTTTGTCGCGGGAACTCAGCCTCGAGGCCGCTCACCGGGAAGTGTCGGTCATCCAGCGGTTGCTAAAAGAGCATGTTGCGGGGATGGGAGACGCCCTGATCCACGCCGAGCCCTGCATCAGCCCCGAGTGCCCCATCTGTGCGAGCGATGCCTGCGTGATGCGGGAAGAGGAAGCGAACCATCAACGCATCTGGAACCGCGAGACCATCACCTCGCCCGCGGGTTCGCAGATACGCGGCGTGGGGGGCGCGGGGCAGGGTGAGACCTGCCCGGACAAAGACACTTCGCGCCCCGATTGAAGGGATTCGGAAAATATTGAGGCGCCGATTGAAGGGATTCGGAAAATATTGAGGCGCCGGTTGAAGGGATTCGGAAAATATTGAGGCGCCGGGTGAGGGACCCGGTTATCCAACGCGGACCACGGGAGGAGGAGATATGCGGATCGTCGTTATCGGACAGGCGCCTTTCGGCGCAAAAACCCTCGAGGCCCTGCTGGGTGCGGGGGAAGAGGTGATCGCGGCCTATACTCCCCAGGACAGGCCGGCAGCAAAACCGGACCCGCTCAAGGAAGCGGCGCTCAAACACGGGGTCCGCCTCTTCCAGCCGAAGAGTTACCGGGGCGACCATGCGTTCAGGGAATATGTGGAACTCCGTCCCGACCTTGTCGTCCTCGCGTTTGTAACCGACATCATCCCGACTCGCTACTTCGAGGCGGCCACGCTGGGGGCCATCTGCTATCATCCGTCGCTTCTGCCCCGGCACCGTGGGGCCAGCGGAATCAACTGGGCCCTGATCATGGGGGACGCCCGCACGGGCCTTACCGTTTTCTGGCCCGACGAAGGGATCGACACCGGCCCGATCCTGCTCCAAAAGGAGATCGAGATTGGTCCGGACGACACGGCCGGCTCACTTTACTTCGACCGTCTTTTCCCGATGGGGATCGAAGCCATGGTCGAATCGGTGGGTCTCATCAAGGCCGGGAAAGCCCCGAAAATCCCGCAGGACGAGGCGGGGGCGACATACGAGCCGCCCTGCGACGACCGGGTTGCCGCCATCGACTGGGATAAGTCCGGCCGTGAAATTTACAACCTGGTTCGCGGCTGTGACCCTCAACCGGGGGCGTATGCGGATTTCAAGGGAGAAAAGGTCCGTTTCTACGGGGCGCGTTTCATCGGGGCGGGTCCCGGCGACGCTTCGGGAATGGTCTCCGGCGCAGCTTCGGGGACCGTTTCCGGCGTGGATGAAAAGGGCGTGAGGATCGCGGTCCCCGGAGGGGAACTGCTGGTCTCCAAGGTCCGTCCGGCATCGACCGGCAAGATCGACGCCGCGCAATGGGCGGCAACCGGCGGGGTGAAAGTCGGGGAGCGGTTTGCGGCATTCAGGGCTTGATGTTGTGGTAAGGGCCTGATTTTTAAATAAATGTAGGTTGGGTGAAGCGGAGCGAAACCCGACCTACAACTACTGATGCCGTCCTTTGCACGTAGGGGCGGGGTTGATCCCCGCCCGGACTGCCGGAATGGCAAAGGCTGACCGTCTCGAACGTATTTGGGTTTAGTATGCGGCTGGGCTGGGGCCTGATTTTTGAATGCTGAAAAATAGTTTATAATCATCGGGTTTCAGGCATCGGATATCGGAGGTCGGGGTTGCGGCAAGACGCCCGGTATCCGATTGTTGAAACCCGATATCTCGCGAGGAGCCGATCATGTATTTTCCCGTATACAGGCCGAGAAGGTTCAGGCGGAGCGAAAATTTGCGGCGCATGGTGCGCGAAACCAGGCTGAGCGTGGACCAACTCGTCTATCCGCTTTTTGTCATGCCCGGAAAGGACGTGAAAAACGCGGTGCCGTCCATGCCGGGGGTTTTCCAGTTCTCGGTGGACCGGCTCCTGGAAGAGATGCGAAGCGTGGCGGAGCTGAACCTTCCGGGGGTGCTGCTCTTCGGTCTTCCGTCCTCGAAGGACGAACGCGGGAGCCAGGCGTTTGCCGATGACGCCCCGGTGCAGACGGCGGTGCGCGCGATAAAGGACGCCTACCCGGAGCTGGTGGTGATAACGGACGTCTGTCTGTGCGAGTACACGAGCCACGGGCATTGCGGGGTACTCGAGGGCGGTGAGGTGCAAAACGATCCGACCCTTGAAATCCTCGCCGAGGTTGCCCTCTCGCATGCCCGGGCGGGGGCGGACCTCATCGCCCCATCCGACATGATGGACGGCCGGGTCGCCGCCATCCGCGACGCGCTCGACGAGAACGGGTTCGACCAGGCGGGAATTCTCGCCTATTCGGCCAAATACTGCTCGGGGTTCTACGGCCCCTTCCGCGAGGCGGCCGATTCCGCGCCCCGGTTCGGTGACAGGCGCGCCTACCAGATGGATATCAGCAACTCCGATGAGGCGCTGCGCGAGGTCGAACTCGACATCGAGGAAGGCGCGGACATGGTGATGGTAAAGCCCGCCCTGGCCTACCTCGACATAATCCGGCGGGTCAAGGAGGAGTTCGACCGGCCGGTCGCCGCATACAACGTGAGCGGCGAGTACTCGATGGTGAAGGCCGCCGCCGCCAACGGCTGGATTGACGGGGACCGGGTCATGATGGAAGTCCTGACCTCGATCAAACGGGCCGGGGCCGACCTCATTCTTACCTACTTTGCAAAAGACGCCGCCCGGCTGCTCCAAAACCGGCCGGCTTGAGGACACATTCGAAATCCCATGAAGCCAAATCACGCTGAAATGAAAAAAGCCGGCCACCCGCACGCCTCTCGCGCCGGGTCCGGGCTTGCCGCAAACCTTCGCCTCGTCGCCTGGGAGCTGACCCGCTCGTGCAACCTGGCCTGCGTCCACTGCCGGGCGGCCGCCCAGGACCGCCCGTACGAAGGGGAACTCTCGACGTCCGAGTGCATGCGGGTGATGGACGAAATAGCCGAGGTGGCCCAGCCGATAATCATCCTCACCGGGGGCGAGCCGCTGCTGCGAGACGATGTTTTCGAGCTTGCCAAATACGGAGACTCGAAAGGCTTCCGAATGACGATGGCCACCAACGGGACCTTGCTCACGCCCGCAATCGCGGGAAAGATGATCGCATCGGGCATCCAGCGCATAAGCATCAGCATCGACGGTGCGAGCGCGGAGTCCCACGACGCCTTCCGGAAAGTGCCCGGGGCCTTCGACGGCGCGCTGCGCGGCATTTCGGCGGCAAAGGCGGCCGCGCTCGATTTCCAGGTAAATACGACAATCACCCAAGCCAACATGGACGAGTTTCCCAAAATCCACGACCTCGTGGTGTCGCTCGGCGCGGTCGCCCACCACATATTTATGCTCGTCCCGATGGGACGCGGCAAGGATTTGCGGGAAGAGGGGATCGGCCCGGAAAAATACGAAAAGACCCTGCACTGGTTCTACGAACAGAAGGACAAGGCCCCGCTTCAGCTTAAGGCCACCTGCGCCCCGCACTACTACCGGATTTTGCGCCAGAGGGCGCACTCCGAGGGGAAAGAGATCGATTTCCAGACCTTCGGCCTGGATGCCGTTACGCGCGGCTGCCTCGGCGGAACGGGCTTCGCCTTCATATCCCACCTCGGACAGGTGCAGCCCTGCGGCTACCTCGAACTCGACTGCGGAAACGTGCGGGAAAAATCGTTTAAAGAAATATGGGAGACCGCCCCTGTTTTTCAAGATCTGAGGGACCTGAAAAAATACGAGGGCAAGTGCGGCAAATGCGAATACATCCGCGTGTGCGGCGGTTGCCGCGCCCGCGCCTACGAGGCCTCCGGCAACTATCTCGCCGAAGAACCACTGTGCCTCTACGAGCCGCGCGCACGGGGGGCGGGGTGCTGACTTCACTGTGGAGAGCGCGGAGGCGAAGACATCCGGGGAGCGGTTCTGAATAAGAAGCTTGTTGATACAATCTGGCAGGGCGCGGCGATCCTGGCGGTGGCCGTTGCCGTGTCATTTGGGGTGAATCAATTCCGAAAAGACGGGCTGCCGCTGGTCGGCGACTGGTCGCCGAAGGCCCAGTTGAGCACGCTCAATACGGCCGAGGAGCCCGTGGTGTCGCTTGCGGAGGCGCGCGCGCTCTTTCTCACCCAGGGGGCGGTCTTCATCGACGCGCGCTCCCCCGAGGCCTTTGCCGCCGGCCGTATTCAGGGGGCGCTGAACCTGCCGTCCGACAGCTTTGAAGAGCATTTCGCCCGCCTGCAGCCCGAAATTCCTCCCGATTCGCTGATCATCACCTACTGCGACGGCGAAGCGTGCACCCTCAGCAAGGACCTCGCGTTTGAACTTGCCGGAAAAGGGTATCTCCATGTTCGCGTCCTGGTAAACGGCTGGTCCGTCTGGCAGGATGCGAAATTGCCGGTGGAAGCCGGAGGGTGATCAGGGTCTGTCCCCCATCAAATTTGCCCCATCAAATCTGTATTCCCGCGATAATGCGTCCGATGTCGATTACTCCGGTATAGAGCATGAGCAGGGCCATGAGCGCCCACCCCGTGATGCTCATCGGAAGCTGTAAACGATCCAGGGGCTTATATATGCTCCGAAGGAGGGAGAAGACTATCCTGCCGCCGTCCAGGGGCGGGAAGGGAAGCAGGTTGAAGACCGCGAGGTTGACGCTCAGCATGATGGAAAAGCCGAGCAACCGGGCAACGTCCACCGAGGCGTGCTGCCCTCCGAAAGCCACGATGCCGATGATCCCGGAGAGCTTGTCGGGATGGTTGAAAAAGGTGGGGATCGCCGAGACGATCTGGATGAAAGTCCCGTACAACTCGCGGCAGGGCGCCGCCAGCAGCGATTCCAGGGAAATCCCCGCCCCGGCGGCATGGCTGGCGGACAGGCACGCAAAAGCGGCCAGGATATTGGCAAAGGGGCCGCCCAGGCTGAACAGGATACGATCTCGGAGCGGAAACCGCGAGAATTCTTCCTCACTTTGCACCCGCGGCAGGACATAGCCGCCCAAAGGGACAAGCGACAACCAATATTCCGTGCCGCCCATCCTGAACCCCCATACTTTGGGCCCAAACCCGGCGGAAAATCGCTCGATCGGTATCCGGACATATTTTGCGGCGGCCAGGTGTCCCAGTTCATGGACCAGGATAAGCAAGCCCAGTATCACAACTACCATCAAGTATCCCATTTCTCGTTTTTCCTTTGTTCATGAAGCCTTGAAATCGCACCGGCGGATTTTGACCGGATCGGGCGAAGCCGGTTCAATCCGCCCGGAGGTCGCGAAGAAAAATCAGGTCATCCACCGTCAGCGCGCAGGAGAAGCGATAACCGGCGATGACTCCTACGGGGCGCAGGTCGGAGAGTTCGATGTAGGGGTTGTCGAAAATTTGCAGGGTCGCATCCCCCTTCCAGATGGGAGAGATACTAACGTCGCGGGACTTGAGCTGCACCAGTTCATAGACGGCCGGGGAATCGTGGCGTCCGGCTATGAGGTCGGGGAAATGACGCGTGTTGACCGCCCGCGCGAAGTTCGGGGTGGGCAGGTCCGGGGTCTGTTCCCGCAGCGTCACGACGGCCTCGACCAGGCGGCGGTCCTTTACGGCAAGCGTTGCGCCGAACTTTCCGCCGGGACCGAAGGCCGGGGTGGCCTTCGAGGGCAGGTCGTGGGAGCGGGTAATCCAGGTCGAGCCGATCTGCTTCGGCCAACCCTGGGCAAATCCGCGCATCATCGAAACGTCCTGGTCCACCCAGATGAAGGGGCAATAGGCGCAGGGGGCGCCGTCCCAGCTCGCCGATATGAGAAAAATGGTCTCCTTGTACTGGCTGCGCGCCGGATCGAGATATTCCTCGCCGGATTCGCTCGCGTACTGCCATTCCACGAAATAGGCGCAACACTGCGCGGAATGGAACTCGAGCCCCGGCGGCAGAAAAGACCGCACCGCCTCGGGATCGGCTTCATATTCGACCGCGAGGCATGTTCCCACATAATGCCACGGCGGGTTCGGCGCAAGACTCGATGTGCCTTTCGGGGTGCGGGGAAGCGTGTAGCCTTTGAGCATCCTATTCTCCAGTCGTTTTACAGGTTTTCCCATGTGTCTTTGCTTATTTGCGCCTGGTGAAGAATTCTGAACAGCAGGTCCCTACCTATGTCAACCTGGTGCGGATTGGGGATGCGTATGGTGATGTCATCCTTTACCATAAACTGGTGTCTGCCACCTGAGTAGGGTCCTTCAAATCCAAACTGCTTGAGACAGCGGATCAAGTCTTTCCTCTTGATTGGACCAAAGGGAGGCATTACGCGACTTCCCTTATTGTCAGCACAAGTCCGTCAATTACCGGCAATGGAAGATTTCGGTGGACGCGGAAGAGGACCCATTCCTCGAGGACTTCCCGCAGTTCCTCCCGGCAGTCTTCGAGTGTACCCGCGTTTGCATAAACGCCGTTGCACTCGGGTATTTCCCCGTAATAGCTCCCGTCGCCCGGCAAAATCTCATATCTGGCATGCCGAAGGCCCGCCTGAATATATTCGAGTAGCATTGTCTTGTACCTCCGATTCGTATGCCGGATGTCAGGTCCGGAAGGCGTCAGTTCTTTTCAATCGCCGGGGGAGTAGAGCAGGCCCGGCTGAAGCTGACTTCATGTATACCATCAAGTACGCCGCGCGTTGCTCTCTAGATAGGGGTATTCCATGTGTTTTGCCGTGGCCCGCGCAATTGTATCTCCGCAGTGGCGCGCGACGAGCTTCAACGCCATGTCGATCCCGGCGGAAATACCGGCGGATGTGATGATATTTCCGGCCTCGACCACGCGCTTGTGCCGCTCCACAGTGACGGTTGGAAAAGAATCGCGCATCCAATCGAGACTGCGCCGGTGTGTTGTGGCATGCAGGCCGTCGAGAAGACCGGCAAACCCGAGAAGCATCGAGCCGGTGCAGACCGAGGCCAGCGTTTCGACTTCCAGGGCGCGCTTTCGAAGCCACCCCCGCAACGCCGCGTTGTCAATTTCCCGCCGCACGCCCCATCCCCCCGGAACGACCAGGATGTCCAGCCCGGGGCATGTCTCCAGGGTGTAGTGGGGAATTACTTTCATCCCACCCGTGGTCGTGACGGGGGCGCTTTTTTCCGCCAACAGGAACGGCTCAAAAGGGGAGGCTTCCTCGCGTCTGTTGTCCTCGTTCATCCGAACGGCGGTGAAGACCTCGAACGGGCCGCAGAAATCGAGGACCTCGACGTCTTCAAATATGAGGATACCGACCTTCTTCCTCTTCATGATTTCCCGGACCTGCTCCCCGAACAGTTGATCAGCTTGTATGAGATACTTGCACAGGTATGAAACGGATGCCGAGCCTCATTGATAGGGTATAGAACTTGTCCGTAAATAACCTGTGAAGCGATTTCAAAAGCTATTGCCCGGCGGCATGGCTCAGAATTGCAAGCGGTCCGCACGCATCTCGGGACCTACGGATCGTCATTCCGGCGAAAGCCGGAATCCAGGCCCCATCGGTCCCAATCTGTTGAATCTACAACTAAAACACCTGGATTCCGGCTTTCGCCGGAATGACGTGTCGCGGTATTTTCACCCGTTTCTTTACCAGGAGTTTCCTCTTTCAGCACCCTGCTAAATAGTTGCCGTCAAAGAGGTGAAGGGCCTCGGAGTAAAATCCGCAATGTTTTTCGTTTGAGCAGGGGGGATTTTACTCATCGGGACGCAACCTAATATATACGCGGGCTCACTGATTCTGGTTCTTCTTAAATATTTTTTCGGCGGCCGGCCCGGGCAACCGGCTTGTTTGGGTCCGAAGAACAAGAGGCCGGTCCATAATGCCGGCCCAACCTCTTGCGCCGCGTGCACGGGCAACGGTTGCCCGTGTCCACCGCCACGTCAGCTCCGTTGCTGAAACCGCGAGGGCGGGGGGCGGTTCGCATCCGGCTAGTCGCGCCCGGACCTTCTCCCCTGGCCTTTCGAAGGCTTCTGGAACAGTGTGCCGATACCCTGCTGGATGCCGTCTTGTATTCCTTGTTGAATGCCGTCCTGTATGCCCTGCTTCACTCCGGAGGAAAAGTCCGAACCTCCGGCGTCCTGGCCTTGCGCATCGGTCCCGCTTCCCGAGGCGGGGACCGTGGACCGGCCGCCCCCGACAACCACCGGGGCGCGCCCATCCTCCCGGGAGAAGACCAGTTTGACGGGCCTCGAACCGTCAAATGCGCGGATGATGCCGTCCATTCCGATCAGAAAAATGCTGCCGTCCTGTTCGGTCCAGTACTCCCTCACGAATATTTGAACAGGCAAACGGCCGGGAGGCGGCAGTTGCAGGGAAGGGGTGGGGGCGTTGCCGGCCCTGCCGGACGCGCCGCCGAGAACCACAGGGGCAAGTCCGTAATCGGGAGGGAAGACCAGCCTGACCGGTCTCGATCCGTCGACCGTAAGAAGCACGCCATTCATGTCCATTACCTGGATAGTGCCCGTGGGATCGATCGCGTATCCCACCACCTCCATTTCCGCCTGGGGCGCGCGAGACGGCGCGGGCGCGGATGGGACGCGGCCGCGATCTACCTGAGCGGGCGCAACGGTTGAAGGGGTCCGGTAGCCGGTAGTCCCGGCGGGAGGTTGCGCGGACGTCGAGAAAGGCGGGTTGTTCATAAACTCGTCCCTTAAATCAAGCTCCCTGTCGCGGGCGCTCCTTGCCCCCGAATCGCGCGGCCCTTCGAATTCCATGAAAAGGCCGGGATCGATCGACTGGGCGGGACCGCGTCCCCCGGCCCCCGCATCATCGCGGCCGGAGTATTGTCTGCCTTGGGCGGCCGATGCCGCAAGCCGCATGAAAGACCCGGAAAGATCCTGCCGAGCGTCCGACGGACCCTTCCCCGCGAGCGACAGGGCATCAAGGGAGAGAAGCAACAGGGCGGCAAGGCTAAGGATGAGGAGCCGCTTCGTGATCTTGGCCATGTTCCATCCTCCTCTGCGTTTAAATGGTCCGACGGGGGTCGTTCAAACGGGGCGATGACCTGTCTTACGGCACTGGAAGGACTTGATGTTTCGAAAAAGGCTTAAACCGTCTTGACGGGAGTACAAAAACGATCACAGAGTGATAAGGAAAAGTTATTCCCAACCGTTCCATTGTTCGATGAAAGACGCCAATTTGTCAAGGTTTAATGGCTGGTTGCGATCCAGATGCGACCACTGTCATGTCGAGCGGGGCGAGAGATCCTGAGCGGGGTTAAAGGTCCGGGTTCCCCGCCCGCGCTCGGAAGGACAATCTAGCGCATGCAACCTGGATCGGGGTTTCCCTGCCCGCGGCATCTTCCACACCGCGCGGCGGCGCCGTAAAAATCCCTTTTGCCCGGATGAGGCAAGCTCAACTTGGCCGGCATCTTGCAAACACATAGCGGCTGCAACGGGTCTTCCCGTTTTTCCGTATTGAATCCGGCATTATGCGAAGCAAGACAGGAGCAAGCCTTTGATAGCCTCGGGACTGGTCCCCACGCGCCGCGCGGTAATCGACATCAACCGGCCCTGCAACGCCAGGTGCAGGATGTGCTACTACACCTACAGCCAGGGCGAACAGTGGTCCAAGTCCCTCGATGATGTCCGGAAGGAACTGCGGGCCGCGAAGGAGCGCGGGAACACGTCGGTCGATTTCACCGGAGGAGAGCCCACGATCTATCCCGAGATGGCCGAGGCAATCCGGTATGCCGAGTCGATCGGGCTCCACACCTGTATAATTACGAACGGTCTGGCAGTCGAAAAAGTCAAAAAACTGGCGGATGCCGGGTGTAGTGAATGGCTGCTCTCCGTCCACGGCTTCGAGGAACGGCAGGACCAATTGCTCAACGTCAGGGGCGCATGGGATAAAAGCAACCGGACCGCCCGCCATCTCGTCGATTCGGGTTGTTTCGTGCGGATCAACTGCACGCTTACCCGGTATAATTTCGAGGACCTGCCAAGGCTCGCGAAGCACTACCACGATGCGGCAAAGCCCCGCGTCGTCAATTTTATAAACTTCAATCCTCACTACGAATGGGGAAAACACCGGCAGCCCGAGATCGTCGAGAGGCTCAACGAGGTGCAGGTGCGGGCCTCGGAGGTCGCTCCCCACTTAAAAGAGGCGATAGAATACCTCGATGCCAAAAATTACTGGGTCAACGTCAGGTATTTCCCGCTCTGCCTGCTCAAGGGCTTCGAGTCCCGCGTGTGCAACAATCCGCAGGTGATGTTCGACCCCTTCGAGTGGGATTACGGCGTTGCGCCCAAGACCACCGAGGTCTACCTGGCGCACGGCAGGGAGTTTCAAAAGAGGATAAATACCGACAAGGGGGCGTGCGCGACGTGCGGCATGCTGAACGTGTGCGGGGGGCTGCACGCGAACTACGCGCAACTGCACGGCTTTTCGGAGTTGGAGCCGTACGCCGAGCAAAGCGACTACCCCTATCACTTCAAAGACGACCTCGCGGCCGACATAGTCGTCCCCGCCTTCAAGCCCGGCGAAAACCTTCAAAAGCTGCTTGCGGAGATCGCCGAAAAGACTGTCCCGCCCTACAACCTGATCGTCGTGAGCAGGCAGCAAAGCGCGGCGAAAAACCGCAACGCGGGCCTGCGCGCATCGCAAAATCCCTATGTCATCATGTGCGACGACGACATAGCGGACCTCAGCCCCGGCTGGAACAGGGAACTGGTCTGGGCAATCAAGGAGAACCGGGAACTCGCCGCCGTTTCGGCCCGGCTCATGGGGTCCGACGGCACGGTGGGGCGCAACACCGCCAATCATTTCGACCTCGGGCCCCGAATTGCCGATGTGGACATGATCCCGACCGCGTGCTGCATCTTTCGGAAGACGGACGTGCTCTTCGACGAGCGCTACATCCGGGCGGGCTGGGAGGATACCGACTATTTCATGCAGTTGCGCCAAAAATATGGCGGCCACCTGGCCATTGCCAACACGATCCGGGTCACCCACCTGAACGAGGAAAAAAATGACGGGGGCGTCGAAAACACGCACAATAGGGACCTCTACTTCGCAAAATGGGTCCCCGACGAGCGTGAGAACGCGCCGCCTCGGGCTCGGGATGCGGCGGACGCGCCCGATCTGGATTCGCTCAAAGGCGCGGTCCTGATCAATCCGCAAGATACCGGCGCCTTCCGGCGCTTCATCCGGGCATCCTACGGCGCGCGCCGGTTCGGCCCTCTCGAAGATTGCCTGCGAAATCTTCTGCAAGATCATTCGAGCGCAAAGGAGCTCCAATACCTGCTCGCCGATTGCCTTTTCGAGCAGGGAAGGCCCGATGAGGCGCTTGAGGCGGCGCGGAAGATCGCAGCCGCTTTTCCCGATTACGCGCCGGCAAAGCTGCTCCTGGACAAGATCGATGCCTCGCGGCTGCAAGCCGCTCCCACTGTGAATGACAAGGTTGCCTCGCGGCTGCAAGGCGCTCCCACGGAGAAAAGCTCGGTTGTGCAGGGCGCAAACGGCGGCGGCGTGAAGGCCGATTCCGCCTTCGCGCTCCCCGGTCCGCGCGCCCGCATGAAACTTCTGGTAGGGCCGGGGCTCTTCGATCCGCGCGGAAACGAGGCTTTCCTGGTAAAGGCGCTCAAGAGGGCGGCGGATGTCAGGACATTCGACCACACGCCGGCGCGATTCGAGGACGTGCTGAGAAACCTTCCGACGGGCTGGACACCCGATGCCGTCCTCATCCGGGACTCCGAGTACTACAGGGTCCCGCCCGGATTGGAGAGCGTCCCGTACCCGGTATTCTGCCTCCTTGGCGACTACAATCTTTCATTTAATCAAATGCTTCCCGTGCTGGGGGCCTTCGACCACTTCTTCTGCGACCTCAAGGGCGTGCGGATCTTCCGGAAGCTCGGCTTTGACAACTGCGATTTCTTCTGTCTCTACGGCTTCGACCCCGAACTCCACCGCGACCCGGGACGGACTCGGGAATGGGATGTCCTGTTTATCGGAAACCTCAACCACTCCGTCCAGCAGGAGCGCGAGGAAGCGCTCTACGAACTGGGCCGTCTCGGGGAGAAATACCGCGTGCACATCGGCAGCGGCATCTTCGGGGCCGACTATGCGCGGCTGCTCGGAAGCTCGAAGCTGGTCTTCAACCGTCCGATACGCGACGAGGCCAACATGCGCTTTTTCGAAGCGCTGGCGTGCGGTGCGCTGGTATTGAATCCGCGAATCGAGGAACTCGACCTGCTCGGGTTCCGTCCCGGAGAGCACTATCTCCACTATGACGCCCTGGGCCCCGCGATCGGCGACTATTTAGAGAAGTGGCCCGTGAGCAAAAAAGAGCAAACGCGAGAAAATGTGAGACGGGTCCTCGAAGCGCACTCCTACGACAGGCGGGCGCTCGACCTGGTTGAAAAAATATCGGCGGCCCCGGTGGATATTTCCCGACGGAGACTGGCGGGGGTCCCAAAGGAGGAGGCGGCCCGGAGATGGGCCCTGCATCACGGCGATGAAATCGACCTCAACGGGTCGCGCAGGCTTGGCCGCTTCGATCCCTCCCTGGTGGGTTGGCAAAAACACCTGGTGAAAAACGAACTCGAAATCAAAAATTTCGATTTCGCGATGTGGACCTGGTGGACCAGCCTCCTGGCGGCATCGGGACTCAAATCATACCTGGCCAGCTTCCTGGACGAAAAGGAAAGGTTGCTGGAGAGCTTCGGCTGCTACGGTGAGGTGGCGGCAAAGATTGCGGAAGCGAAAACGGTCCTGGCGGGAACGGAATCTTTTTTCGATTCCACCGCGCAACGGGACACTCATATCAATGATAAAGCCGAGACGGGGAGGATGTAATGGAAGTGACAGGGCTGGGAACCGGATGCGACCAGGCGAAGGTGGAATCCGTGCGGGGCTTGTTCAACCAGGCGGAGGCGGCGCTTTCGGCAAACAGGCCGGTTGACGCCGCCGCGTGTTTCGATATGGTCCTCAGGGATGACCCCTTCAATGCAAAGGCCCACAGCGGACTCAGCCGAGCCTACTGGGAACAGGGCAGGACCGAGGATTCGCTGAACAGCCTCACCCGCGCCCTCGAACTCGAGCCAAACGACAGGGAAACGGTCCTGCAGTGCAGCCAGGTTTTCGGGGCGCTCGGAAAGAGCGACTTCGCGGACGAGGTCCTAAAGTCCTACCTGGAGCGAAACCCCGGGGACGCGGAGGCGCGCGCTTCGATGCAACCTCGTCCGGCTTCGGTCCCGGCGGCTGCCGGGATGGTGGGAGCCGGGATGGTGGGAGCCCGGACGGTGGGAGGCCCGATGGTGGGAGGCCCGATGGTGGGAGCGGCTTCCAGCCGCGATTTCGATGCCTCGGAGGTCGCCGAGATTTTCAGAAGACAGGGCGTCGTCCAATTCGAATGCGGAAGGCTCGACCGCGCGATAACCTGCCTCGAAATGGCCCTTGAAAATAATCCCGCCCATGCGGAAGCCCACAGCGATCTCGGGATAATCTACCAGCGGAGCGGCAATATCGAGAACGCGCTGGAGCATTTCTACAAAGCGCTCGAACTCAATCCCGAGGACCCCGAAATTCTGGGCAACAGCGCGCGGGCGCTCTCCCTGGCGGGCGAGACCGCCGCGGCCGCGGACCTTTTCCGGGAATATCTGCGCCGCCGCCCCGAAGACGAGGCCGCGTGGGGGGAATATGAAGAGCTCGTGCGGCGGAGCGCCGTGCCTCAATGGGAGTCCGATTCGGCCTCGCCCGAGGTGGCCGGTATTTACGTGGAAACGGCGAAAAAACTGATGGGGGCGGGAGACCTTCCCGGAGCCGCCGAGGCGGTCGAAAAGGCCCTCGCGATCATGCCGGGGGCGGCCGATGCCATGCTTGTCCTGGCGTCGCTGCACAATGAAGTCGGACAGCGCGACGAGGCGGTAAGCGTCCTCGAACACGCCCTTGAGCTCGACCCTTCTTCCCGTGATTGCGAAGCGCTGCTCGAATCCATCCGCAACGCCAACGGCAGTGGGGCGTAAGGGAGGCGGAACGCCTGACCCGGCTCAAGTCTCGCAGGTTTATATGAAACATGACCAAGCCGGCATCCGTAGGTACCCCCTCATTGCCATGCTCCCGCGTGGTAATGCGGACCTGAGCGGCAGCCTCGCTCGTGATCCGTCCGCGCGGGTATGCATTCCCACGCGGGCGCATGGGAACGAGGAAAAAGCTGAGAGGGGATGCCTTCTTCGTGTCCTTCGTGCCCTTCGTGGTTGGATCACAACATGGAGGAAAGATCTCCACTTCCGGCGGTCCGGGCGGGGATCAACCCCGCCCCTACGGATTTACGGCGGGTCCGGCGCCGTCCTTTGGACGTAGGGGCGGGGTTGATC
>JBAQYM010000289.1:0-8268 GCA_049300095.1 Syntrophobacteraceae bacterium | reverse complement strand
CAGCCGCGCTTTCCCCGCGTTGGGTGCGTCTCATGCGAGGAAATCGCGGCTGCAAGCCGCTCCCACCGACTGATGTGTGGTTTGCCAGATGTGTGGTTTGCCAGATGTGTGGTTTGCCATCGGGGGGATAGAGCGGATATCCAGCGGCTATTGCAGCCACCGGAGTTTTTCTCGGGGGAAGCCGGGGCCGAGTTCTTCGCGGTAGCAGGCGGCGATTTGCTTTACGACGGAGCGGTCGGCCGCGTCGGGCATGCCGGTGATGGCGCCGTATTCGTCGAGGAGGTCTTCAATCGAGCAGTTCCCGGTCCTTTCGCCGAGGCCGAGGAGGGTGCCGCTCGCACCCGCGCAGCCGCACAGCCAGGCGGTTGCGGTGTTGACCAGCGCCTTGTGGAAGTCGTTATGCCCGTGCCATTCCAGCAGTGCGCCGGGGACCCCGGCCTCCTCGATAAACGCCCTTACAAGGCCCGGCACGCTTCGGGGAAGCTCGGCGCCCGGGTAGGGGACCCCGAGCCCCAGGGTGTCGCACAGCCTTATCTTGACGTCGATGCCGCTTTCTTCCCGCAGCCGCATCAATTGCGCGGCAAAAGGGATGCAGAAGCCGTACACGTCCGCCCGCGTCACGTCTTCGAAGCTGCACCGGGGGACGATCCCCCATTCCAGGGCGGTCGAGACCACGTCGAGATACTTCGAGAGCATCTTGCGGCGCGTGGACCCGAACTTGAGGAAAATATGGTAGTCGGAGGCGGACGTAAGGATGCCCGTTTCCCTCAGCCCGGCGTCCCGGACAAGCTTGAGGTCGGCCAGGGACGCGCGTATCCATCCGGTGATCTCCGGGTAGGCGTAGCCCCGGCCGCGGCAGACATCCAGGCATTCCCTGTCTGTTTCCGTGTAGAGGAAGAATTCGGCCTGGCGGACCAGGCCCTCGCGGGCCGAAACAGCGTGGAGGAGGTCGAAAATCCTTCCGGCCCATTCCAGAGTATAAGGCGGCCTGGCCTGGCGGCCGTCCCGAAAGGTCGAATCGGTGATGTAGATGGCGCCGGCGAGCGCTACTCCCCCCTCATCCCTCTCCATCGCGCGGGAAACGGGGAGGCTCGTCGCGACGGGAGCGGGGATGTCCGGGCCGAACCGGATTCGGGGCGGCTGCGGGTAAGGAAAAATCTCCCGGATGAGGTTTGGCTCGTCCACGTCCTCGAGAGGATAGCGGCCGAAATGAGAGCGTGCGGGAAGTTCCATCACTGCGGTATCCTGGCGCAAAGTTGCTTTGGTATTGGGACAAATTCTTCGTGTGCTTCGTGTGCTTCGTGCCCTTCGTGGTAGAAAAGTCTCCAACCCAAACACGAAGAGCACGAAGGCACGAAGAGCACGAAGGACGCGAAGCGGGATTTCAAGCCTGGTCACACGATACGTGACTAGATCGCCCTGTAGCCGTTCGCGGGCGGCTTCTCCTGCCTGTGCCTGTCGATTATTTCCCCGAGGCCGAACTTTCTGACCCTGTAGCCCATCTGCCGGGGGGTCAGCCCGAGGGCCTTCGCGGTCCGGGACTGGAGCCACGAATTGCGCTCGAGGGCCGCCAGGATCTCCTCGCGCTCCATACGTTCGAGCTTGGACAGGGGTTCGGCCGTCTCGACGGGCAGTTCGAGGTTTTTCATCGAGTCGGGCAGGTTCGGCCGGCCGATTTCGTCCCCGTCGGCCATGATGCAGAGCCGCTCGATCAGGTTTTCCATTTCGCGGACGTTTCCCGGCCACTCGTATCGTACGAGCAGGTCCATGGCCCCCGCGGTAATGGTGAGCGCGCGGCCGTATTCCTTCGACGTCCTGGCAAGGAAATGGTTGATAAGAAACGGGATGTCCTCCTTGCGCTCGCGCAGCGCCGGCACCCGGATGGGAAAAACGTTCAGCCGGTAGAAGAGGTCCTCCCGGAAGAGGCCCCCCCGCACCGCTTCGGCAAGCTCCACGTTGGTGGCGGCGATTATCCTCACGTCCACCCTCCTGGTCTTCGTGCTGCCGAGCCGTTCGAATTCCCGCTCCTGGAGAAACCGCAAAAGCTTCGCCTGAATCGAAAGGGGAAGTTCGGCCACCTCGTCGAGAAAAACAGTGCCGCCGTCCGCCTCCTCGAACCTTCCCGCCTTGGACTTGGCGGCCCCCGTAAAGGCCCCCTTCTCGTAGCCGAAAAGCTCGGATTCGAGCAGCGTTTCGGGAAGCGCCGCGCAGTTTATCTTGACGAACGCGCTGTCCGAGCGCGTACTCAGGTTGTGGATGATCCGTGCGACCAGGGTCTTGCCCGTCCCGGATTCGCCGAGCAGCAGGACGGACGCCTTGCTCGGGGCGACTTTTGCTATCTGTTCCTGCACGACCAGCATCGCGGGGCTCTTCCCGACCATCAGGGACCGGGTGTGCCCGGAAGGCGTGCTCTGCCTCAGCGGATCGGTCTCGCGCCGCAGTTCCTCCTCCCGCAGCCTCACCTGGAGGTTGAGGCTCACGAGCTGCGAGATGAGGGTCGCCACGATCGAGAGGAACCGGATGTCCTCTTCGAAGGAGATGTCGTTTCCGAACAGCCGGTCCACGTGCAGGACCCCGATGGGCTTTCCGTGCAACAAAATCGGAACGCCCAGGAAGGCGATGGCCTTCTTATGGATCGGGCGGGACCTGGTCTTGTTGAGAAAGAGAGGCTCCTTGCTGATATCCGGCACGACAAAGGGCTGCGCCGTGCTGAAAATGAGCCCGGTAACGCCTTCGTTCGGCCGGTATATGCCGCGTTTGCGTTCCGCTTCCGTGAGTCCGTGGGATGCGCGGATGACGAGGTAGCCGGTCTCGTCGTCTTTGAGGATGACGGTTGCCCGCTGCATCGCAAGGCTATCCGAGAGGATCCGCAAGATGGTGTCCAGGGCCTGGTCGAGCTTGAGCGCCTGGCCGACCACGCGGCAAATCTCAAAAATTACGGTAAGTTCGAGGTCTCTTAGTTTGGTCTCCATGAAAGTATTGTAATCAATTCTTGTGCCAAAGCGACCGAAAGGCGAAAAAGAGTGGTATGGAGAGCGTCTGGATGTCTACAAGTTGGCCTGGATGCGAGGTTTACGCAGGGATGAGGGGCCATATCGGGCAGGGTAAATCTTCAAATAAGGCCTAAATATAGAACGATAATGTATCAAGTAACCGATATCCATGGTCTAAGGGCACAAAAACCGGGCAACACCACCGGCGGGGGTAAGTGGTGAACACTCAGGGGCGGCCCCATTCCTTGACACGCGCGATGCGTAGAGATAAAGTCATGGTTGCCAAGCGCCGGCTGGACCGTACTCCTGTAGCCGGTGCAAAGCGCCGCGCCCCGTACGGGGGGTGTAGGCTCCTAAACAATGAGCGGTTAAAGGCCAACCCAATCGCTTGACCCTGCCCGATGCTTATTGCCACAGTCATGATCGGCAGGCGCCGGCTGGGCCGTACACCCAGTTGTGGCACGGTCTCCCGACCGTGCCGAACGTGCCCGACCGAAGGGCCCCAAGGGAGTCAACAGGTCCTGATATGAGTTGGAGACCTTCGGTCGAGAGCATGGCGCGGTCGGGAGGGGCTGTTGCCCAAATTATATTCACGCGCGCGGCAATTGAGCTGGATGCGGGTCCCCATCCCTTCGATGTGAGGGGTTAGGGGAGGGTGTCGAAATTTCAAGTACTTACAACCCCCTCCCCCAGCCCCTCCCGCCAAGGGAGGGGAGACCCCTATCAACGTTTAGCACGGTTTCTCCGTTGTTGTGGATTTGGGCAACGCCCTGGGAAACCACGCCATAACCGGCGATATAAATTCTTCGTGCTCTTCGTGTACTTCGTGCTCTTCGTGTACTTCGTGCTCTGCGTGTACTTCGTGCTCTGCGTGTACTTCGTGGTGAAAAAGCTTCCAGTCCATTCATGAGGATCATAGTGTGGGTGGACAACACATTCATTACTGCCGTGTCAACACCCTGATCCCGGTCTCAACACCCTTCCCCGTCGCCGCCGCAGCCCTGGCTTTTGCAGCAGCCGGCGCGCCTCGCTTTGAGTGCTTCCAGCCTGCCTCCGCCGTAGACCGCATCGAGGCCCATTGCTATGAAGCCGTTCATCTCGATGGGCTGGATGCCGCGGGAGGAAAGAATTTTACGCGGGGTGTCGCCGATGCCGGAAACGAGCACGGCGCGGCAGTCATGGAGTATCTCGGCCAGGTCCCGCCATCTCGAGGGGCCGCCGCCGGGTTCGGGCGAGTCCCGTTCTTCGATGCACGCAAATCCCGTTTCGGTCTTCGTCCATATCTGAAATTTGTGCGTCTCCCCGAGGTGCATGTTCACAAGCATTCCTTCGAGGGTCGCGACGGCCACGTGGGGCCGGTTCTTCTCTTTTGACCCGCAGAGGAAGCTTCCAAGCAGCTCCTTTCCGCGGTCCTTTTCCAGAAGCCCGGCCGCGTCCGCCCGGCAGCGCGTGCAGTGGCGCATCTGGGGCAGGTGGCGCTCGGCCTTTTCCCGGATGTCCTCCATCAGCTTCCGGCCCGGCTCGCCCAGGTTTTCAAACGCGGTGTCCCGGTTCGGATACATCGGCATGCAGTTGAGCACGTCCACCCCGAGTTCGGCCATGGTCCTGGCCACGTCTTCGACGTGGTGGTCATTTATCGTCGGGACGATGATGGTGTTCACCTTGATGGTGACGCCCCGTTCCTTGAGACCGCGTATCGACTCGATCTGCCGTTCGAGGAGCAGGCGCGCGCCGTCGATGCCGCGGTAGATGACTTTCCTGTCCCGGACCCAGCTATAGATTTTCGCTCCGATCTCGGGGTCGACCGCGTTTACCGTGACGGTGACATGCGACACGTGGAGCCGGGCGATTTCATCGAGATGACCGGGGAGTCCGAGGCCGTTTGTCGCGAGGCAGAGCAGTATCTTGGGGAACTTCTTTCTCACGAGCCGGATCGTTTCCAGGGTTTCCTCGGGGTTGGCGAACGGGTCGCCCGGCCCGGCGATCCCCGCCACGGTGATCCGCGGTTCCTTTTCGAGTATCCTCGCCATATATCGGGAAGCCTGGAGGGGCGAGAGGACCGCGCTCGTCACCCCCGGACGGCTTTCATTCACACAGTCGTATTTGCGGTTGCAGTAGTTGCACTTGATATTGCAATTGGCCGCGACCGGCAGATGGACCCGCCCGCATTCGCCCTTGACGGCGGCATTGAAGCAGGGATGACGGCTGGTATCCATTAAAGAGTTCATTTCAGTAATCCTTTCGATAATCACATGTACGCGTAGCCGACGTGCGATTTGAGCTGGCTTTCCTCGATGATGGCGTTGACGATGCGGTCCAGGAGGGCCTGGGCGCCGCGGTAGCCGACGTGGAGAAGCCTTTGCCCGCCGAACCGGTCGTGGATGGGGAAACCCACCCGGACAAGGGGGATGCCGAGTTTCTTCGAGATGGTGTACCCCTTGCTGTGGCCGATCATGATGTCGGGCGATATTTCCTCGGCAAGCTGCCCGATCCGCTGGAAATCCGCTCCGTCCTCGACCCGGGGCGGTTCGGAAAGTATGCCGGAGGTGACCTCGTCAACTGCCGATTTCAAGCGGCCGCTCTTTCCGCCCGAGGCGCAGAGAACGGGCCGGACGCCGACTTCGACCAGGAAAGAAGTAAGGGCGACGACAAGGTCTTCTTCCCCGTAGATGACGGCGCGCTTGCCGAACAGGTACTTGTGCGCATCGACATAGGAGTCCACGAGGCGGCCGCGTTCTTCGTCATGGCGCGCGGGGACGGGGTTTCCGCTCACTGATTCAAGCGCCTGGAAAAACCGGTCGGTTTCGCGGATCCCGATGGGAATGCCCATGCCGCGCAGAGGCACGCCGAAGCGTTCGGCCAGGAGTTCCCCGGCGGTGGGCTGACCCGCAAGCGTTCTTCCGAACTCGATTGTCGCCTTTGCGCCGCCCATCCGACGTATCGCCTCGATGGGCGTCCCGCCGGCGGGGACCTTGCTGAAGTCTTCGAGGGCCGGTCCGTCGAGGGTGAGCGAGATGTCGGGGAGCACGACGGCCGGGCAGGCGAAATCGTCGAAAATCTCCTTTAAGTGGCGCAGGTCGGCGGGCGAGAGGAAGCCGGGGAGAAGGTTTACTCCGTCCCAGGGCGCCCCTGCCTCCGCTAGTTGGTCCACCACGGCCCGGACGGCGCCGTGGAACCCTTCCATGTGCGTCCCGGAATAGCTGGGGGTGGAAACCGATACAAGGGCCGGGGCCTCTCCGCCCCCTTCTTCCATAGCCATTTCCCGCCGGAACTCCCTCACGATCATCGGCACGTCGTCGCCGATCGTTTCCGTCAGGCAGGTCGTGGCGACCCCGATGAGCGTGGCGCCGTATTTGGACATGACGTTTTTTATGCCCTGTTTGAGATTGGGCCCGCCGCCAAATACCGCGTGCTTTTCGCCAAGGGATGAGGACGCTATGTCCATGGGTTCCCTGAAGTGGCTGATGATGTAGCGCCGCATGTAGGTGGCGCAGCCCTGCGAGCCGTGCAGCATCGGCACCGCGCCCTCGATGCCGCGGAAGGCGAGGCATGCGCCGAGGGGCTTGCACAGCTTGCACGCGTTGGTTGTCGAAACGTAATCGTGATGTTCCATTTTTATACACTCGCTTTCCTGCGGGGCACGAACCGCCATACGGGACTCATCACCGAGGAATGGACCTCGCGCGCGAAGTTGAGCATGCCGACAAAGCCTTCGAGCGGCTGTTTGCGCTCGTGGTTGTGGTCGCAAAAGCCCACGCCGAGCTTGTATGCTATCGGCCTTTCCTTTACTCCGCCGACAAAAATGTCCACCTCCTTTTCTTTCAGGAAGGCGGTGAGTTCGAGCGGGTTGGAGTCATCGACGATGATGGCGCCCTCGTCGGTTATCTCGTAGAGTTCCCGGTAGTCTTCCTCGGTGCCCGTCTGGGAGCCGACCAGGACGACCTTCATCCCGAGCAGCCGGAACGCCTTGACCAGTGAGAATGCCTTGAAAGCGCCTCCGACGTAGATCGCCGCCTTCTTGCCGTCAAGGTCCCGCCTGTATTCCTGGAGCTTCGGGTAAAGCAGCGCGAGTTCTTCTTTTACAAGCTCGCGCGTGCGCTCCATGATCCCGGGGTCGATTTCCGAAAAGAACCCGGCAACCCCGTAGAGCGCCTCGGCCATGTCCTCGACGCCGAAGTAGGAGACCCGGAGGAAGGGAGTGCCGTAGGCCTCCTTCATCATTTTGGCCAGTTCCATGGTGGCCCCGGAACACTGGACCAGGTTGAGGGCGGCCCCATGCGCGCGCTTGAGGTCTTCGACCCTGCCGTCCCCGGTGATGTTGGCCACGGTGGCCACGCCCATCCGCGCAAAGTAGCCGCGGATGATCCATATCTCGCCGGCAAGGTTGAAATCCCCGAGAATGTTGACGCTAAGGGGCGATATTCCCGCCGTGTCCCCCGTTCCCACCAGCCGGAACATCGCTTTGCAGGCTGCGCTGTAGCCTTCGCGCTTGTTGCCCTTGAAGCCTTCCGACTGGACCGGCAGCACGGGGATATTCTTCTCTTTGGCAACCCTGCGGCAGATCGCTTCGAGGTCGTCTCCGATGATCCCGACGATGCAGGTCGAATAGACGAAGGCGGCCTTCGGGGAGTGACGGTCGATGAGTTCGCAAAGCGCCCGGTAGAGCTTTTCTTCCCCGCCGAAAATGATGTCCCTTTCCTGGAGGTCGGTTGAAAAGCTCAGCCGGTGCAGCGCCGGACCCGAGGAGAGGGCGCCGCGGATGTCCCACGTGTAGGCGGCGCACCCTATGGGGCCGTGCACGAGGTGGAGCGCGTCCGCGATCGGGTAGAGCACGACCCGCGATCCGCAGAAGACGCAGGCCCGCTGGCTGACGGCGCCGGCCAGGCTGTCCCGGTTGCAGCTCAACTCGAAGGGTTTATCTTCTCCCTTGCGGTGAATCTGATCTTCCCGTTCTCGAAAAATGACGGGTCCAGCGGCGGTGCTCATGGCGTTTCCTTTGTTCAGTCCCGGATCTCTCCTCGCTCCCGCACTGGAGCGTGGGAACGAGGAGGTACAATGGAAATGGCAGATACTTACCCATCCGGCGGTCCGGGCGGGGATCAACCCCGCCCCTACGGTGGAACGACTGCGTCAAGTTTCATTGATAACCGTAGGGGCGGGGTTGATCCCCATAGGCGCTTAAATAAGAACCTAAGTACTTGAATTTACTAGGGCGCAAATTTAGGATTTTCATCGCTCCGCCAAACTTGAATTTTGGCAGTAAGTTTCTGAATCA
>JBAQYM010000288.1:0-5331 GCA_049300095.1 Syntrophobacteraceae bacterium | reverse complement strand
GTTGGGGCTTGCCATAGCTGCACGATCTAGCTTGGCCTATAAGCATCTGATTTGACACACTTTTTTGGAAGTGTGAATGGGGGTTTTTTGTGCCTCCTCGCCTTTTATTTTCACGGTAACCTACATTTCCACATTTCTACATTCCACGTTTCGATATTTCGCCCTCGATCTTTTCCTCTGCGCCCTCTGCGTCCTCTGCGGTGAAGGCTTTTCTTCCGCTCGCTCCGGTCTGTCTGGTCCCAAGGTAGGCGGCGATTACGCGCGGGTCCTTCCTTATCTCGGACGGGGTCCCCGAGGCGATCAGCCTTCCGTGCTGGAGGACGTAAATCCTGTCCGCCAGGCGCATCACCATGTTCATGTCGTGCTCGACCAGGACCACACCGATTCCCTTGCTTCGAAGGGCCGAGATGTGGACCATCAAAAACTCGCTCTCCCTCGGGTTGAGCCCCCCGGCTGGCTCGTCGAGGAGCAGGACGCGGGGCGAGATGGCGAGCGCCCGAGCGATTTCGAGCACCTTTTGGTCGAGCAGGCCCAGTTGCTGCACGGGGCAATGGGCCATGTGCCTCAGGTCGAAGTCTTCGAGCAGGTCGAGGGCCTCCCGCCTCAAGCGCTCCTCTTCGCCCCTTTCGGCGGGCGTGCGGAGGCACGCGGAGACGAACCCCGAGCCGCCGAGCTTGTGATATCCGAGCAGCAGGTTGTCGAGCACCGAAAGGCCGTGGAAGACCTGCACCGCCTGGAAGGTCCGGCCGATGCCGCGGGCGGCGATTTTGTGCGGCGAAAGCCCGGAGAGGTCCGCGCCGTCGAGCGAGATTGCGCCGGTCCGGGTCCCGAGCAGGCCCGAGACGACGTTTAAAACGGTCGTCTTACCCGCCCCGTTTGGGCCGATGAGCGCCACTATCTCGCCGGGCGAGACTTCGAGCCCCACCTCGCAAAGCGCCTGGAGCCCTCCGAAAGAAAGGGAAATATCTTCGAGCCTGAGGATGGGGGCCTCGCTGCGGGTAGTGCGCGCCCTCCGCGGCGGCGAGAGGACCGGGGGAGAGGGCGTCCGGTTCGGGCCCGCGCGTGGCCGGTCGGGGGAGGGAACGGTCGCGGGCCGCCTCAGCCGGGCGGAAATCTTTGAGACCGCCGGGATCGCGTATGCGGCGAGGGCCGGGAAAAGCCCCTTCGGGCAGGCAACGAGCACGGCCATGAGGATGAGGCCGTAGAGAAGCACCTGCAAGTCTTCGAGCTGGTGGAGGAGTTCGGGCAGGGATGTCAGGAGCGCCGTCCCGGCCAGGCCTCCCCAGAGGCTCCCCATGCCGCCGACGGCCACCATCGTGACGACCTGGACGGAATAGAATATGTCGAATGTTTTCGGGCTGATAAAAGTGATGTAATGCGCGTAGCAAAACCCGGCGAACCCCGCGTAGACGGCGCTCAGCACAAAGGTCGCCACCTTGTAGCCGTAGGTCGGGATCGCCAGGGTCTTGGCGGTCAGTTCCTTTTCATGGATCGCCATGAGCGCGCGCCCCACCCTCGACCCGGTGAGGTTGAGCGTCAGGGCGAAAATGATGAGAAAGGAGGTCCAGATGAAGTAGTAGAACTCCCGGTCGGTTGAAACCGTCCACGGCCCCACATGGAGCTTCGGGATTCCGGGAAACCCGGAGGGGCCTCCGGTGAGGCCTTCGAGCTGTCCGAAAAGGATGGATACGATGATGTTAAATCCCAGGGTCGCCATGACGAGGTAGTGGCCCTCGAGCCGCAGGGTGGGCAGGGCCAGCAGAAAGGAGGCCAGGGCGACCAGCCCGAGCGCGAGGCACAGGGAGAGCGGAAGAGGGATGTGGAAGGTAGTGCTCGCGATGGCGGATATGTATGCGCCCAGCCCGTAGAAGGCCGCGTGCCCGAGCGAGACCTGCCCGGTCGAGCCGATCAGAAGGTTCAGGCCGAGCACGACGATGGCGTTCAGGGCGAGGATGTTGAAAAACAGGTAGAAATAGTCGTTTCGGAAAAATACGGGCAGGACCATCATCGCGGCGGCAAAGGCGAGCAGCGCCTTCCAGTTCGTCGGCACAAAGGCCGGCCGGGAAAAATGCAGGTCCGCTTCCCGCTCGATGTCGGCCATCGCTACAACCGCCTCACGTGAACGTTTCCGAAAAGGCCCGCGGGCCGGACGAAAAGGATGGCAAGGAGAAGGAGAAACGCAATCGCGTCCTTGTAGGCGGATGAGATCAGGCCCGCCCCGAGCGATTCGATGACCCCGAGCAGTAGCCCCCCGACAACCGCCCCCGGAACGCTTCCGTAGCCCCCGAGAATCGCCGCCGAGAAGCCCTTGAGCCCGAGCATCAGCCCGCCGTCGTAGCTCATGCTGGTAATGGGCGTCACCAGTATTCCGGCAAGGGCCCCGAGCGCCCCGCTCACCGCAAAAGCCAGCGCCACCAGCCTGTTTGCCGATATCCCGATAAGCGCCGCCCCGAGCCGGTTATCCGAGACGGCCCGCATGGCTTTTCCGAGAAGCGTCATGTGGAAGAAAAAGTAGAGGAGCCCGAGCACCAGGACGGAGAAGGCCAGGATCCAGAGCGACTGGGGCAGGATGGCGGCATTCATGAATATCAGCGGCGAATCGCCGCCAAGAGACGGCAGGATGTGCGCGCTCTTTCCCCAGAGCATCATGCTCGCGCCGCGAAAAGAAATCGAGGCCCCCACCGTTATCATGACCAGGGTGAGGATGTCGCGGTTTTTCGAGCGCCGGATCGGTCCCTGTTCGAGGGCCATCCCCGCCATGGCGACCAGCACTATCGAAATGGGAAAAGCGAGGGGCAGGGGAAGATGCAGCCCGTTGTGGAGCCAGATCACCACCATCGCCCCGAGCATCACGAACTCGCCCTGGGCGAAGTTGACAAGCCCCGTGGCATTTTGGATGAGGCAGTATCCGAGCGCGATCAGCGCATAAATGCTGCCGTTGGTGATGCCGGCGACGAGCAGGTGCGGGATGAGGCTCAAGGACATCGCTTCTCGATGCCCTCAGCGGGAGGCCGCGGCGTCGGGGGCCGCCGACGTGGGAGCGGCATCCCGCCCCGACGTGGGAGCGGCTTCCAGCCCCGCCGTGGAAGCGGCTTGCAACTTCGGTTCCGGTGTGGGAGCGGCTTGCAGCCGCGATTCCCGGCGCCCGGCATCGAGGGCCCGAAGCGACATTTCCAGCCTTTTGCCCCCGTGGCCCTTGAGCACGGACTCGATGCGGTCGATCCCGCAGAACAGCTTGCCGGAGGCGAGTGCAAAACCGAGGAGCACGAGGTTTGCCGAAACCGGGGAGTCCAGCGCGCAAGCGATCTCCGTGGCGTCGACGGCGCTCCCCCTGGCGGGTTTTCCTGGGCTGTTGGCGAACGCAAAACCCTCGGGCGAGAGATAATGCCCGTGCACCGGCATGGCCTCGGGGTGGAGCGCCAGGAGGACGTCGGCCCGGCCCGGCCGGATAAGCGGGCTGACAAGCGGCGTCTGACCGTCCCCGCGCGCCACCTTGAGGTGGCTTATGACGTTTCCGCCCCGTTGCGCCATGCCGTGGGTTTCCGAAATGAGAACGGAAAGGCCCATCCCGAGCGCCGCTTCGGCGAGCAGCCGGGTTACGAAAAGGACCCCCTGTCCCCCCAGTCCGCTGATTATGATCTGCTGCATGCCCTTGTCCATGCCTGGAATCTTCCATCCTCTAACCTGAATCGAGCGATCATCTTGCCGATGAAGCCGGATCGTCATACCGGCGGACCCCGGATCGTATCCGGGGCGGGCGCCGGAATCCAGTCCGCGCCGGGCGCCCGCTGGATGCCGGCGCCTGCCCTGGACCTGATCCGGGGTTCGCCGGTATGACGCCGCCCCATCGCGCGAATCGCTTAAATCAGGTGTAAATGTGTTTAAAATGCCCCGGCGCAATCGTGACCCGGGTCTTGCGTCTTATACGCCCCGATCGGGTTTTGGGGAAAAAGATAATGACGACGCAATCATATCCCATGACAGTCGCGGGATTCAAGCGTTTGCAGGACCGCCTGGAGGTTTCTCGAAAAGTGGATGGCCAAACAGAGGAAAAGTTGCGGTATTCAAGGGTTTGTTGGACCGCTCGGAGATTTCTCGAACAGT
This sequence comes from Syntrophobacteraceae bacterium, assembly GCA_049300095.1. Lineage (GTDB taxonomy): Bacteria > Desulfobacterota > Syntrophobacteria > Syntrophobacterales > Syntrophobacteraceae > SbD1. The sequence continues at coordinate 1,227 of JBAQYM010000288.1, read as the reverse complement.
GGTCCGGGGAACGGCGGAAAAGTCGTGGTATTCAAGGGTTTGCGTGATCGCATCGAGGCATGTGGGAATGACGCTTTTAGAGTTTGCCGCCCGGACCAGAAGTATAATAATTCGTCGTACTTCTGCCTTGGCAATAGCCCCGGAAAGCCCGCCCCACGGCCCTGGCGGCCGGCTGCCGTCATTATATGCAGGTGCGGGGTTGACGGGCTGTTGCTCAAATGCAAAAGTTACGACAGGCATGGCCAAAATAGGGCGGAGGTCTCCCCTCCCTTGGCGGGAGGGGCTGGGGGTGGGGGTCGTTAATACTTGAAAATTCAACACCCTCCCCTAACCCCTCCCATCGAAGGGAGGGGGACTTACGTCCGGCTCGATAGTCGCTCAACTTGAATATTTCTTTGGCAACAGCCCCTTGATTCCCGCCCGGACTGACGGAGGGGTAGGGCTGAGATTCCCTGCCGGCGCTCGGAATGACACTCGCGTGACGGCGAATTGATATTATACCGACACCCATGAACAAATGCCTCCTTGTTCATGAATGTTGCTATCAGAAGTGAATGTTGCCATCAGAATTGCTTCGGCGGCAACTCGGCGAGTTCGATCCAAAACCTCTTCAGTGCGTCGATAGCGGTTTTTAATCCATCAAAGGTCTGCGGTTTCCTGACAAATGCGTTGGCCCCAAGCTCATAGCTTTTTAAAACCAACCGCTCTTCCCCCGCGGTTGACAACATAACCACGGGAGTTGTCTTAAAACCCTTCGACCGAATCGCTTTCAGCGCATCATGCCCGTCCATCCGGGGCATATTAAGATCGAGCAGAATGAGATCGGGGGTGGGCGCTGTTTCAGGGTCCCTGTATCCCTCGCGGCGACACAGATACGACATAAGCTCGACGCCGTCCTCCACGAACCGGAGACAGCACCTGAAGCCCAAATCCTTAAACGCGTCATGTACGAGCAGTCGATCGTCGGGATCGTCATCGGCAATCAGCACGACGACTTCTTTGCGTTCAGGCGGCACAAGCATTCCTCCTCAAGAATGTCTAACAACGGAGAATGATAACATTGTGCCTTGCAAAGGCAAGTGTTGTTAAGGACCTGGCCTATTTGGCCGGTTGGGCGGGCGAAGGAGGAACCGTTATCGGTTTCGCGGGGGAGCGGGATGAAGAAGCCGCGCCGGTTGATCAGATGGACGAAAAGCGGCGCCCGTTTGTGGGGCAGGCTTTCCAGCC
>JBAQYM010000287.1:0-4583 GCA_049300095.1 Syntrophobacteraceae bacterium | reverse complement strand
ACCCCGCCCCTACGGGTTTCAGCACAACCTGACGCCATCGTTCAACCGTAGGGGCGGGGTTGATCCCCGCCCGGACTGCCGGAATCGAGAGCTTTTTCAACCATTCCTTATTCCGGCAACAGCCCCGGGAGCATGGGAACGAGGAAAAATTTAACCGAACAGTAGTGCGGTACAATAGTATTTTCTACGTCCCTTAGCGCCGGCCGGCCGGGTAATCCGCCCGCCGGTGGCACAGACTTTGTATCTCCTGTTTTCCAACTCCGATCGGATTTGGCCCGGCGGGCCGCATCGGCACAGTTTCCCGTCGGGGAGCGGCGCCGATCTCTATCTGTCCCCTTCGCGTCGGCCTCATGGGAAAGTGCTCCTTCGACTCTTCGAACGGGATTGTCATGAACGAAAGACAGCGCAGAAACATCCTGATTCTCGACCCCGAGAGGGATACCGCCGAGCTTTTCATGCGAGCGCTCGAAACCCATACCAACAGCTCCAAGTGCTACTGGGTGCAAACCTCCGAGGATGCCAGGGAGCTGCTCTCCGAGATCTCCTTCAACTTTGTGCTGGCCGATTTTTCGGTGCTCGAGCATGACCATTTCCTGCTCCTGGAAGCGATTCGCGGGGCGCCCTGCCGGACCATGGTCATCGTGAACGCCTATCTCAACCAGAAGGACGAGATAAAGCAGGTCCTGAAACTTGGCGCCACGGGCTATTTCATAAAGCCCATCATGATCAACTCCCTCCGCAAGCTCATCGATGATCTTACCGGTGTGCCTTCCCAATAGGTTTCAGCGTAAGTGTCCCCATTTAGGTGACACTTTGTCACAAATAAGTTTCACTTTAGCACAATTCGAGTGGACCCCGACTGCGCCGAATCGGTCTCAAAGCTTGGGGATATTGGGGACGACATGTCCCGGGGGCCCTGGCATGCAACTTGCGTTAGGTAATGGCATTTCTTCTACACACAAAGAACAGTTCGCTAATGCCGGAGTCCGGCATACGTTTTAGAGTTCGCGCTCTTTATAATCCAATTCGAACGGGAGGTGACACTTAGGGGACGGGGTAGACGAAATCATTTCGAATTTCTTAACAATTTCCGGAGGTAAACGAACATGAGCAAGTTGCTAAAGTGGTTCAGCTTTTCCTACCTGGTCACGATGGTGCTGCCGACGCTGGTCATGGCCGCCGGGGGACCGGTTGCCCCCATAGTCCTGGTGGCGGACACGAGGAAGCTCGACGGGGTCATGGCCTGGTGGGCCAACATGTATAACGAGAGCCACGTCCAGTTCACGATAATGACGGTCGTCCTCATCCCCGTGATCGGCGTGTGCTTCGGGGTTATAGCCGACATAGTCATGACCTGGATAGGCATCGATCTCAAGCACAGGGACCTGGCCGAGCACTGAGACCGGTTTCACAGGGTTGTTGAATCATATTATCGCTTAGGAGGTATTTCATGGATTGGCTATACATTCTCATGCCTATTGCCGGGGTGAAGATATTCTGGCCCGGTCTGATTATTCTGGGAATCGGTGTTGGCGTTATCGGCGGCTTTTTCGGAATGGGCGGCGCCTGGATGGTTACCCCCGGTCTTAACATCCTCGGCTTCCCCATGGCTTTTGCAATCGGCACGGACATCGCGCACATGGCAGGAAAATCCCTCATTTCCACCATGCGGCACGGCAAATTCGGCAATGTCGATTACAAGCTCGGCATGATCATGCTCGTCGGCACCGTCGTCGGGTTTGAAATCGGGGCGCAGATGATCATGTGGCTCGAACGAATCGGCAGCGTCGAGCTCGTTGTGCGCTGGCTTTATATCATTCTTCTCCTGTTCATTACCTACATGGTGTTTGCCGATGTCGCCAAGCGCAAGAAGAAGGAAAGAGACGCGGCCGCCGCGGGCGAGGAACTCGATAAGCTGGCGACCGGTCTTGAATGGCACAAAACTTTCCACAAGATCAAAATCCCCCCGATGGTCCAGCTCAATGTTGCCGGCATTTATTGCTCGGCGTGGCTCCCCATCATGGTCAGTTTTCTTACCGGCTGGCTGGCCGGCATCCTCGGAATCGGCGGCGGTCTCATCCGTATGCCTTCATTGATCTACATCATTGGCTGCCCGACCCACGTCGCGGTCGGAACGGACCTGTTCGAGGTCATGATCTCGGGTCTCTACGGCGCCGCCACCTATACCTACAAGGGGCGCACCGAACTCGTCGCGGCCGTTATCATGCTGATCGGCGCGGCCATGGGCGCTCAGGTGGGCACGGTCGCAACCAAATACATCAAGGGTTACGGAATCCGGATCGCGTTCGGATGCGCCGTCATCGGGTGTATGGCTTCGGTCGTCCTGAAGCTGATTCCCACCTATTTTCCTTCCTCGAAAGTCTTCTGCGACATCGCGGCAACTTATGTTGTGCTCGGCGTTGTTAGCGCTTTGACATTATACATCACGGTAAAGATGGTCCAGGGCGCCAAGCGGGAAGTGAGGATGAAAAAAGCGGCAATGGCGAAGCAGGCCGCCTGATTCTCGAACAACGGAGACCTGAATTAAAGGGGAGACACATAATGGCAAAGTATCGGAAACTGATTATTGCAATGCTCCTGATCCTACCTGTTGCATTCATTTCCGGATGCGAGTACGGGAAAGTGGACCAGGGGAGAGTTATAAAAATGGACAAGGACAAGGGGCTGGTCACTCTCATCCGCGATGTGAAAAACGATCAGCAGAACCCGGATTACTCCTTCCTTCCCGCCCTGACCTATTCGGTGCCCAAGGACCCGATGGAAATGGGAGCGGAGCCGCATGCCGGTATGCGGATGAAGCTCGATGCCAAGAAGAACGAGATAACGATCTACGATACGGCCACTCAGAAATTCAAGACGATACCGTACACGCTGATCGAACAGAAAGAAGATGTGGCCAAGGACGACCCGCTCGTCTATGACGTCTCGCAAAAAAAGGCAAAGAAGTTCCCCGCGGTCGACAAGGACAAGAAGACCATCACGATTTACTCCGGAAGGCAGAAAATCCTGACCACGTTCTCGCTGCCCGCCGAGTACTTCAACCTTCCCGATTCCACGTGGGATGCCGGTGACGAAGTCCGGATCTACTACAAGGAAGACGGCAAGGCCCTGCGCTTCATGAACATCACCAAGACCGACATTTTCAAGAAATAGTCGGGCCGGGCCCGCACTACAAGTGAACACGAGTTCGCCCCCGGTTTTCCCGCCGGGGGCGAATTATTTTGATTGACCTTGCGTGGCCCAAAAAGTAGAACTTGCACCGCGCCCGCAAATTACAACCTAATTTGAGCGATTCACTCCATGGAGCGGCGTCATACCGGCGAAAGCCGGTATCCAGCGGGTGCCCGGCGTGGACTGGATTCCGGCTTTCGCCGGAATGACGGTCCGACTTGATCGGCAAAATAATCGCTCAATTCAGATAAAATCGAGGGGAACTTCCGCACCCGATGAACTTTCATCAAAAGATCACCGTTGGAATAACCGATGTCGTCATTCTTGTCGAACTGAGCGTCAGCTTGTACCTGGCCAACCAGGACCCCGAAAATTATGCCTCCGTCTTTTGCAAATATTTCTTTAGCATGCTTGTTCCCACGCTCATCCTGGCAAAGATTTTTATAAGAAAGCTCGGGGCGGGGGAGCCGCGGCGGGAACAATGAACCTCGAAGAGACTACCCGGCTGAAAAACTGGCTCGCCAAGATCGCCGCGGCCTTCTGCTTCCTCTTTATCCTGTGCGGCGTGGACGGGGGTGTCGCATACCTGCGCGAGCCCTTGAACTCGCTTCGGCTCCTTCCCGGCGAATCGATCAGGCTTACGGGACCGCTGGCGCCCGGGGCCACCCTCCCCGATCACATGACCTTCGAGAGCAGCTCCGATTCTGTCGCCATGTCCATCGAGGAGGTCATCTCGGGGTTCTTTCTGGGCGGGCAGATGTGGCGGGGGACCCTCCGGCTGGCCCCCGACGCCAAACCGGGCGAGTACCTGATTGCCGTGTTCGGGAAGAGCGACCTGAAAAAAGTCGGCTCGAACCTGTTCCAGGTCATCGTATACGGCGACAGGGCGTCCTACCTGGCCGCTTCGAAGTCGCTTCTGCTGAGGTATTCGGGCGTATCGGCGTGGGCCTGGTCGGGGGGCTTCCTCGGCCTCGTGCTGCTGTGCTGCGGCGGCCTGTACCTGCTAGGCCTGAAAATAGACAGGCTCATGGCCGATGAGGGCGAGGCGGAAGTGTACCTCGTCACAAAGGACGAGCTGGGTTTTTCCCTTTATTTCGCTCTCGGTGAGCGAAACGGGATCGCGAAGGGGTCGAGGCTCATCCTCATGGACCCCAAGAGGCGGCCGATCGAAGAGATCACCGTGGAATCGGTCTCCGAAACCGACGCGCTGGCGAGAATAGGGCCGCTCGGTACGGTAACGCCCGGATATCTCGTAAAAAAGGTGTAAGGGACTACGAACTTACTATTCTACCGTTTTAGGATAGATCGTTATGTCCCAGTTCGGGAGCGTCGGAGAACGCAGCAGCCGTTGTTCGAGTTGCGCCTTCTCCTTCTTGCATAGGCTGACGCCT
>JBAQYM010000286.1:0-13776 GCA_049300095.1 Syntrophobacteraceae bacterium | reverse complement strand
GTTGGGGCTTGCCATAGCTGCACGATCTAGCTTGGCCTATAAGCATCTGATTTGACACACTTTTTTGGAAGTGTGAATGGGGGTTTTTTGTGCCTCCTCGCCTTTTATTTTCACGGTAACCTACGGGCTACGGGCTACGGGCTGGTCGAACCAGTGGCTTACCCATTTGAGTTAAAATGAACAACCCTCCTATGAAACTTCATGGAGTCAACGAAGTTTCATCCTTGTTCAAACCCTGTCCGAGGACTGGGCGGCCCCGCTGGATTCCGGCTTCCGCCGGAATGACGTTGGGGTAGTGCGGAGCCGGAGCCAACTTAACAAACCAATCGGTGGGAGCGGCTTCCAGCCGCGAGGGACGTGCCAAACGCAAAGAACCGATCGAGGCGGGCATACATAAACCCGCCTCGGTTTTACTATCCGTCTGGACAATGGGGCCAATCCCACTCTACCGCTTATCCATCTAATGCTTAAACGCCCTCTGGCCCGTCAGCACCATGGTGACGTCGGCCTCGTTGCAGGCCTCGATGATTTCCCAATCCCGCATCGACCCACCGGGCTGGACCACGGCCGAGACGCCCTGCCGGATTCCGACGTCAACGCCGTCTCTAAAGGGGAAGAACGCATCCGAAACCATGGCCGAACCCTTGAGGCCCGCCCCGGCATCCGCGGTAAGGGCGTCGATTTCGTCCTTTTGCTCCTTCGGGCGCTCGCCTTTTTCGATGGCGAGTTCGAGTTCCTTGTAGGACATCTTGTACCTGTCGAAGCACAGGGTGTCCGCGTATTTCTGGTAGGCCTTGTAGACGGCGATTTCCGCAACGCCCACCCTGTCCTGCTCGCCGGTGCCGATGCCGACGGTGCACTCATCCTTGATGTAGAGGACCGAATTCGACGTCACGCCCTGCTCGACAAACCATCCGAACAGCAGGTCGGCCATCTCTTTGGGGGTCGGCTCGCGCTTGATTTTGTAGGTTTTGCCCTGGTAGGCGGTCTCGGCAAGCTTCAGGTCGCCCGCGCCCCTGACCTTGCTCAAGGGCGACTGCTGGACGATCAGGCCACCGTCGATAAGGGACTTGAAGTCCACGAAGCGCTTCTCGATGTGGCCGGCGAGACGATCCATCCGGGCAACCTGGATGATGCGCAGGTTTGCCCTTTTCTTGAGAAGGGCGAGCGACCCTTCCTCGAAATCGGGGGCGGCGACCACTTCGAGGTAGTTTTCGGAGATCAGCTCGGCCGTCGCCTTGTCCACCGGGCGGTTGAGCACGAGGCACCCCCCGAAGGCGGCGATGCGGTCGGCGCGGTTCGCGCGGTTGTATGCGTCCGTCAGGTTGGCCCCGTGAGCGGCCCCGCAGGGATTGTTGTGCTTGAGAATGACCGCCGCCGGCTTATCCATCAGGAATTTTACGATATTTAAGCCGTTATCGAGGTCCGTGAGGTTGGTCTTCCCCGGGTGTTTTCCCTCCTGGAGCATGTCGGCTTCGGTGACGGCGCTTACCAGCCCGTTTCCGGGGTCGATAAAACGGCAGCCGCCAAGCGTGAGATTTCCCCCCACCAGTTCGTAGAGCGCGGCTTCCTGGCCGGGGTTTTCCCCGTAGCGCAGTCCTTTTTCGATCAGCTCGCCGGACTTTTCGTCCGGGAATTTCCACGATCTCTTACGGTACAACAGTTCCTGGTCCCCGAAACCGATCCGGAGCGAATCCGGAAAGTGATCTTCCATTACGGTGCGGTACATCTTCTTGAGGTCTTCGGCCATATTTTCTCCCTGCTTTGGTTTAAGATGGAAGCATTTGTAGAACAGCGAGAGCCCGGAAATCAAATAAAACTTGCGCGCGCCGGCAATCGGGTAAATAATTTCTAATTTAATCACTGCCGGGCGGCAAAATCGCCCGTGATTCCCACGAATCGAAGGAGCGCGCGATGACAAACTTCCAGGGACTTGGGTCCGCGACCCTGATCGGCAGCATGCCGCACAGGGACAGGGACAGGGTGATCGACCTCGTCATGCGCGCGGCGCCCGACATCCCGGTCTGGCCCCAGTTGCCCGCCTATCCGGGCGAGCAGATGATGGTCCAGTATATCGAAGGCCTGCCCGGCCTGGTATTCGAGGGGGACCGGATGTTCGCGCGAACGGACAACGCCCGGTTCGACGAGGAAACCTATTCATTCTACGAGGAATACCTTGCCCTGGAGGAGGGCGCGGCGGCTTTGGAAACCTCCCGCTTCAGGCTGGGGGAGGAGACCGGGGCGACTTTTCGCAGGTTTCTCGAAATCCTGGCGGGCGCGGGCAAGGGCTATCGGGCCGTGAAAGGCCAGGTGGTAGGCCCGTTTACCCTGCTCTCGGGCCTCAAGGACCAGGACGGCCGCGCTCTTCTATTCGACGACCGGTTCGTGGATATCGTGCCGAAGCTCCTCGCCTGGAAAGCCAGGTGGCAGATCGAGCGGCTCAAAGCCTTCGGCGTCCCGGTGATCGTTTTCCTGGATGAACCGGCCCTCGCGGGCTTCGGGTCCTCGGCCTTCATTACGGTCACATCCGAGCAGGTCCGGGCGCTTTTAACGGAAGTGGTCGCCGCCATCCACGCCGCCGGGGCGCTCGCCGGAATCCACGTGTGCGCGAACACCGACTGGCTGCTGGCCTTCCAGTCCGATTTCGACATCATCAACTTCGACGCTTATACCTATTTTGACAGGTTCGTCATCTACCGAAAAGAATGCCTCGAATTTCTGGCGCGGGGCGGAAACCTGGCATGGGGGGTGGTCCCGACCCTGGATCTGGACGCCGTCAAGGCGGAAACGCCCGAAAGCCTCATAGAAAGGTGGACCGCGCACCTGCGGGAGCTTGCCTCGGAGGAGATGCCGGCGGAAAAAATCCTCGCCCAGTCGATCTTCACTCCGAGCTGCGGCTGCGCCACCCTCCCGGAAAGCGCCGCCGGGAAGGTGCTCGATTTGCTCGATGCTTTTTGCCGGATTGCCCGGAAAAAATAGAGGCGGCGTCAGATTTTATTGGCGAGGTTTCGCAAAAGGTCCGAATCCGGGTCGACTTCCCTGAGTTTGAGGTGTTCCCGCTCCGCATCCAGGATCTCGGAAACCACGGACTCGCATCCCGGCGCAATGGCGATGCTTACGAGCCCGAGCGCGGGGTCCGTGGTGGACACCACCCCTATGCCGGGATACGCCTCGACGATGAATCTCAGGTAATGGATTTCATAGGGATCGATCAGGTAATGGCGCACGAGGCACCGTTTCGGGGGCTGGGACAATATTTTTCTCCTTCCGTTTCGTCCGTTGCTATGATAGCAAATAATCCATTAAAATGAAAAACTTCGCCGGAAACCATTCAAAATTCTCAATGTCGGGAGATTTCGCATAATGCGACTACGTTCGGCGCACTTTCGAGCTATACCGTATCTGATCGCCCTGGCGATTTTTGCGTGCGGTCATGATTTGGCCCGCGCGGCCGAGGGGCAGGCGCCGGGGCGCTCCGTCGCCTTCTTCTGCCAGGGTCAGTCGATCTATAATCCTCAGGACCAGGCGAAGAGCCAGCAGCAGGCGATCCAGGACTTCCTGGGACAGGCGATCACGCAGGCCGCCGGAAGATTTATGAGCCCATCCCAGATGGGTAGCCAGTTTGCCGATCTCCAGAAAAAGATTTTCCCGCAGGTCCCAAAATACGTGGACTCGTACCAGGTTTTTTCCGAAACCCAGGTGGGCGGCCTTTTCAGGGTGATCGGCCAGGTCACGGTGGCAATGGACGTGCTGCGAAAAGACCTCGAAGAAGCGGGCTTCCCGGTAGCCGAGGCCGCGCAGGCGAGCCCCGCCGCCACTGTCGCGGCAACGGGCGACAAGCCCAAGCCGGGCGCATCGAGGGGGCTTGCGGTGACGAAGAAGGAAATCCTCTGGGCCGTTCCCGAAAAATGGGAGCAGGAATGGATCATCCCCGGCGGCAAGCGCGACGCCTCTTCGCTTTTTGCCCAGGCGATCATCCGTGAGCTTGACGATTACGACTACACTTTGCACTTCCCCGAGCGGGGTTCGGTGAAAATGGACTACACCGGCAACATCACGCAGACACAGGTAACTACGCTCGCGCAGGGGCTTGGTATCCAGGATGCGGTCGTGGGGACCCTGACCCTCAAGCAGGAGCGGAACAAGCCCGCGCGGCTCGAAGCGAACCTTCGCGTGATCAAGGTTGCCGCCGGCAAGATCGGTGGCGAAATCACGAGGGAAGTGAGCCTGGAAGATGTTTCGAACCAGGAGGGGGCGCTCGATCTGGCCTCCCGGATCACCCCCCAGTTGTACAGTCTTCTCGGCGGCGCGGGCGAGGCGGAGCGCAAAGTCGCCACCACGCCCGCCCCCGAGCCGGAAAAGCAGGCGGGCGGCGAGACCTCCGGGCAGCCCTCCGAAGCCGCGGGTCGCTGGACCCTGACCCTTCCATCCTCACAGTACGCTCACTGGAAGGAAATCGAGAGGGTGCTGCGCGAGCAGTTCAAGTCCATGCACATAGTCAGCCTCGAGATGGGTTTGACCGAAGGTAACATCAAGCTGGACGGGGTGGACGGGAACTTTGTCTCGGGGCTCAACGGCACGTCGCTTCCGAGCGGTGCGACTGTGCGCGTGGACTCCTTTTCGGCCGAGGCGCGGACGATAAAGCTGTCTTTTACGCCACCCGGGACCGTTCAGGCTGAGCCGAAGAAATGATGACGATCCCGAATCTGCTCACGATCGGGCGCATCCTCCTCACGCCCGTGCTGGCCTGGCTCATTTTGCAAGGCAGGCTCACATCGGCCCTGGTCCTCTTTTTCATCGCGGGCATGAGCGACGCGGTGGACGGCTTCCTCGCCAGGCATTTCAACCAGAAAAGCAAATTCGGGGCCTACATGGACCCGCTCGCGGACAAGGCCCTCCTTGTGACCTCCTTTGTCGTCCTGTGCTACATCGGGTTGATCCCGACGTGGCTGACGGTGATAACGGTCGCCAGGGACCTCATGATCCTTTCCGGATTTTTCGCCCTGTACCTTTCCGGCGTGAAGGTGGAGATGCGGCCGCTGGCCGTGAGCAAGGCCACCACGTTTTTTCAACTGTTGACCGTTTTCACGATGCTCGGCTCCTCGCTCATCGAACTGCCCGGACCGGCTTATACGGCGCTTTTTCTGGTCACCGCCGCTTTTTCCGTCTACAGCGGTGGGCGCTACGTCCAGACGGGAATGTCCCTCGTCGCGCAACACCGAGGGCGGATGACGGATGACAGATGACGGAGGACAGCACGGCAGACCACACGCCTGCCTGTGGGAGCGGCTTGTAGCCGCGATAGAGCCGGCCCGGCACTTAGACATCGCGGCTGCAAGCCGCTCCCACAACAGACTGTTCGAACCTCTGTCCTCTGTCCTCTGTCCTCCGTCCTCCGTCCTCCGTCCTCCGTCATCTGTCATCCGTTTCAAGGTTTTTCTTGACATAGTTATGCCGCATCGTTATAGATTCAAGAGTTTCATGTAGGCACGTAGCTCAGTGGGAGAGCGCTACCTTGACGCGGTAGAAGCCGGCGGTTCGAAACCGCCCGTGCCTACCAGGAGCGACTGGCGTTCGGCTAAAGGCCGTAGGTTGGGTTAAGCGACAGCGAAACCCAACGAGGGCCGTAGGTCGGGTTAAGCGACAGCGAAACCCGACGAGTTCCGATCTTGTTTGGATAAAATTTTGGGTTTCGCTGTCGCTTAACCAAACCTACACTATCACTGAGCACTTGGACCCGGATCACAGCAGGAAGAGAACATTTCGGCACTGAGGGAAATATTATTTCCGTCCAGGCATCTTTCCAAATGGTGGGGGTGCCTTTTTTTGTTTATTCCCCAGCGGCCGTAACGCCTTTACGAGACTGACGCAAGCAGATACAGGACCCCAAGACATGCACTCAGAAGAAATCCGGATAACTCTCCCGGACGGCCGCGGCGAGACCGTACCAAAAGGGACCAGTGTTCAGGACGCGCTCGGAAGGGTGAAGGTTTCCCCCGATGGATGGGTTGCCGCAAAGCTCAACGGCCGGATGGTGGACCTTGCCGGGAAGATCGAGGAAGACGCCGTCATCGAGGGGATCGAAGCCCGCACCGAGGCGGGGCTTGAAATCCTTCGCCACAGCGCGGCGCACGTAATGGCCGAGGCCGTCAAGTCCCTGTTCCCCGAAGCGCGCTTCGGCATAGGCCCGTCGATTGAAAACGGCTTCTACTACGATTTCGACGTGGACAGGCCGTTTACCGACGAGGACCTGGAAAAGATCCAGGCAAGGATGCGGGAGATCGCCTCGAAAAAACTCCCGTTCAAGCGCACGGAAGTATCGCGGGAAGAGGCGATCCGTTTTTTTTCGGATTTGGGCGAAAAGTACAAGGTCGAACTGCTCGAACAATTCACCGACCCGTTCGTTTCCTACTACGAGCAGGGAAATTTCATCGACCTTTGCCGCGGTCCGCATATTCCGCACACCGGCTATCTCAGGGCTTTCAAGCTCTTGAGCGTTGCCGGCGCGTACTGGCGGGGGAACGAGCATAATCCCGTCCTGCAGCGCATCTACGGGACCGCCTTCTTTGACGCCGACTCGCTCAAGAAATATCTGCACTTCCTCGAAGAGGCCCAGAAGCGGGACCATCGGCGGCTGGGCAAGGACCTCGACCTGTTTTCCTTCTCCGATGAGATCGGGGCCGGCATGGTGATCTACCACCCCAAGGGGGCGCTCATCCGACACATCCTCGAAAATTTCGAGAAGCGCGAGCACCTTCGCCGCGGCTACCAGATCGTCATCGGCCCCACCCTGCTCAAGACCGAGTTGTGGAAGCGGTCCGGCCACTTCGACAACTACCGCGAGAATATGTACTTTACTGAAATCGACGAGCAGTCCTACGGCATAAAGCCGATGAACTGCCTGTCGCACATGATGATCTACAAGTCGAAGATTCGGAGCTATCGCGACCTGCCCATCCGCTACTTCGAGCTCGGGACCGTCCACAGGCACGAAAAATCGGGCGTGCTGCACGGGCTGCTCCGGGTGCGGCAGTTTACCCAGGATGATGCCCACATCCTGTGCACGCCCGAGCAGTTGAACGGGGAGATCAAGGACATCATCGACTTCGTCATCGAAGTCATGGGGATTTTCGGCTTTAATTACGAAATGGAGATAAGCACCCGGCCCGAAAAATCGATCGGGAGCGACGAGGACTGGGACCGCGCGACGAAGGCCCTCATGAAGGCGCTCGAAGAAAAAGGCCTTCCCTTTCAGATAAACGAAGGTGACGGCGCTTTCTATGGGCCCAAGATAGATGTTAAACTAAAAGACGCCCTGGACCGGCGCTGGCAGTGCGCGACCATCCAGTGCGATTTCACCCTTCCCGAGAGGTTCGACCTCACGTACATCGGGGCGGACGGCGGCAAGCACCGGCCGGTCATGCTCCACCGCGTCGTTCTGGGCGCGATCGAGCGCTTTATGGGCGTTCTCATCGAGCACTTCGCCGGGGCTTTCCCGGTCTGGCTCGCCCCGGTCCAGGCGATGATCGTGACGGTGACCGATGCGCAGCTTGAATTCGCCTCGGGGGTCTGTCGCGAGCTTCGCGAGAGGGGAGTGCGCGCCGAGGTGGATATGCGCAGCGAAAAACTCGGCTACAAGATCCGGGACGCTCAGATGCAGAAGGTCCCCTACATGCTGGTTATCGGGGACAAAGAGGTCGCCGCGGGCGCCATCGCCCCGAGAATGCGCGACGGGACGCAACTTAGCCTCATGAGCCCGCTGGAATTTGCCGATTTGATCGAAAAGGAATGTCTCGACACGAGCAAGGGCCGGGTCGGGCTGGGTATTTAGCACGCTTCCTGATCGCCGGATATCCCCCGCCCCGGCGGGCGGGGTGTCGAGGGAGTGGGTCTCCCTGCCGGGTTGACGTACAATATAAACTTAAACGAGGAGGAACCGCCCTGGAGAAACAAGCAAATGTGAATGAAAAAATCCGAGCCCCCGAAGTGCGGGTGATCGGGCACGATGGAACGCAGTTGGGGATTCTGCCCATCAGGAAGGCGCTGGAGCATGCCGCCCTGGAACATCTGGACCTGGTGGAAGTGGCTCCCAACGCCGATCCGCCTGTGTGCAAGATAATGGATTACGGGAAGTTCAAATACCAGCAAAACAAACGGTCCCAGGAAGCCAAGAAGAAGCAGACCGTAATCCAGGTAAAAGAGGTCAAGATTCGCCCGAAGACGGACGAGCACGACCTGCAGACCAAAATTAAGCACATCAAGCGTTTTCTCGCCCAGAAAGACAAGGCGAAGGTGACGATACTGTTTCGCGGGCGGGAGATCGCGTACTCCGACCAGGGGATGAAGGTTCTGGAGCGCATCAGGGAGGAACTCAAGGACGAAATCGTAATCGAGCAGCAGCCGAAGATGGAAGGCCGCAACATGATAATGATTTTGGCCCCGAAATCCTGAAATTTTCGCGAAGTCTTCCTAAATTTGTTGACTCTTCCCCAAGTCCCAAATAAACTATATTTTTTGTGTTGTGGAGGTTCGGGCGAAAGCCCGGCTTAGGCGTTAACCCGACAAACCCTTGACCTACCTCGTTTCCTTCGGAAAATGACCTTTTCCAAAGGTACGGTTTGCGGTGTTTTCGCCTTTTTCCGGGGGGAGTCGCAACGAAACCCGGTTTTTCCGAATCCGCCAAAATCCGAGTCCATGGAGGATGTTCGTAATGCCCAAGATCAAGACCAACCGCGCCGCCGCCAAACGGTTCAAAAAAACGGGGACCGGCAGGATCGTTCGCGCAAAGGCGTTCAAGAGCCACATCCTGACGAAAAAGTCCCCGAAAAGAAAACGCGCGCTGCGCAGGAGCACCGTTGTCAATGCTATAAGCCAGAAATCCCTGGCGCGGATGATGCCGTATCTCTAGCCGTTGGCTCCCGGCTGGTGGGGCCGGCCCCAGTAGTTGTAGGTTGGGTTAAGCGATAGCGAAACCCAACAAGTGCTGTTTCTGCTCCGAATAAATGTTGGGTTTCGCTATCGCTTAACCCAACCTACCGACTTGGATCGAAGCCCATGGTCCGGCAGTTCGCGGTCGATCGCGGGCGGCTGGAAGTTTAATAAAGGAGATTCCAATGCCCAGAGTAAAAAAGGCGGTAAAGTCGCGCGCGAGACGCAAAAAGGTCCTTTCCGCCGCGAAAGGGTACCGCGGAGGGCGCGGCACGCTGATCCGCTCCGCCATGGAGACGGTCGACCGCGCGTTAAAGTTTGCCTACCGCGACCGCAAAGTTAAAAAACGCGAATTCAGAAGCCTCTGGATCATGCGGATAAACGCCGCGGCGCGCGAGCACGACCTGAGCTATTCCAGGTTCATGAACGGCCTGCAGAAGGCCAACATCACGCTTGACCGCAAAGCCCTGGCCAACCTCGCCGCAACCAACCCGGAAGCCTTTGCCGAACTGGCGAAAATCGCGAAAGAAGCCGCGTAGGACATGAAAGAGGCAGTTCAAAACCTCATCGAGACGGCTTCCCGCGAGGTGTCCGGTCTGGGAGAGGACCCGAAGGCCCTCGAAGCGGCCCGGGTTCGGTTTTTGGGAAGAAAGGGAGAGCTGGCGCGGCTTTTCAAGGAACTGGGGAAGGTGCCCGAACAGGAGCGTCGGGAAGCCGGAAGGCTGCTAAACGAAGCCAAATCCCGGCTCGAGACGATCCTTTCCGAAGCCCTGGATAAAAGCCGCGAACTGGCCGCCGGAAAACGCGAAGCAATCGATGTAACCGTTCCGGGAAGATTGCCCCCGCGCGGGCGGCTGCACCCGATCACCCAGATCGCGGTCGAGATCACCCGCATCTTCAACTGGCTGGGGTTTGAAACGGTCGAGGGCCCCGAAATCGAGCTGGACTACTACAACTTCGAAGCCCTCAACATCCCGAAGGACCATCCCGCCCGCGACATGCAGGATACCTTCTACATCTCCGAAGATGTCGTGCTGCGCACGCACACCTCCCCCATCCAGGTCCGGACAATGGAGAAGCGGCGCCCGCCCATCCGCGTCATCGCCCCCGGCAGGACCTACCGCTGCGATTCCGACGTGACCCACACCCCTATGTTCCACCAGGTCGAAGGCCTGATGGTGGACAAGGGTGTTTCGTTTGGCGATTTGAAAGGCATTCTTACCACCTTCGTCCACCAGATGTTCGGTCCCGAGGTCGGACTGCGGTTTCGGCCGAGTTTTTTCCCTTTCACCGAACCGAGCGCCGAGGTGGACATCCAGTGCGTCATGTGCCGCGGGCAGGGCTGCCGCGTGTGCTCGCAGACGGGGTGGCTCGAAATACTCGGGTCCGGAATGGTTGACCCCGAGGTCTTCAAATACGTCGGCTATGACCCGGAAGAGGTAACGGGGTTCGCCTTCGGAATGGGGATCGAGCGGATTGCCATGCTGAAATTCGGCATAGACGACCTTCGCCTTTTCTTCGAGAACGACCTCCGTTTCCTGAACCAGTTTTAAGACGGAGGACAGAGGACGGAAGACAGAGGACGGAGGACAGAGGACAGAAGCTGTGGATAGAATGCCGTCTTCCTTCTTCCGATTTCCGTCCTCCGTCCTCTGTCCTCTGTCCTCTGTCCTCTGTCTTCTGTCTTCTGTCTTCTGTCTTCCGATTTGCGAGATGACCGATGCTCATTAGTCTCAACTGGCTTTTCGATTATGTGGACTGTCCCCTGACGCCCGAGCGGCTCGCGGACGGGCTTACCATGGCGGGCCTCGAAGTCGAGGGCCTGTGGCACCGCTACCCTTATCTCAAGGATGTCATCGCCGTCCGGATCGATTCGGTCGAGCCGCATCCGGATTCGGACCATCTCAGCGTATGCTCGGTCTCGAACGGCGGGGACTCCTACAGGGTGGTTTGCGGCGCCCCGAACGTGCGAAACGGCGAGATTGCCCCCCTGGCCACAGCGGGCGCGGAACTGCCGGGCGGGACCGTCCGCGAGGCGGTCGTGCGCGGCCAGGCTTCGCAGGGAATGCTTTGCTCGGAAAAAGAACTCGGCCTCGGCGAGGACCAGAGCGGAATCTGGCTCCTGCCCGAGGACACGCCCCTTGGCAAGCCCCTCGATACGGCGCTCGGCATAAACGACATGCTGATGGAAGTCGGGATCACTCCCAACCGCGGCGACTGCCTGTCGATGATCGGTATCGCCCGAGAGGTTGCCGCCCTGTGCTCGACCTCGGTCAAATATCCCCCGGTTTCGCTCGAAGAGAGCGGACCTCCCATCGAGAATTTTAGCTCGATCACCATAGACGACCCGGTGGGGTGCCCGCGCTACTCGGCCCGCCTGATCCGGGGAGTCAAAATCGGTCCCTCCCCCGAATGGCTCAAGGGCCGCGTCGAGGCGGTGGGACTGCGGTCGATCAACAACATCGTCGACGTTACCAACTTCATCATGATCGAGCTCGGCCAGCCGCTCCACGCCTTTGACTTCGACCGGCTGCGCGAGCGCCGCATCGTGGTCCGCAAGGCGGCAAGCGGCGAGAAGTTCACCACGCTCGACGGTATCGAGCGCGAGTTGCCCGAGGACACGGTGCTCATCTGCGACGGCGTGGGCCCCGTGGCGATCGGCGGCATCATGGGCGGCCTCAATTCCGAGATCTCGCCGGAGACGGTGGACGTTCTCATTGAAAGCGCCTACTTCCAGCCGACCTCGATCCGC
This sequence comes from Syntrophobacteraceae bacterium, assembly GCA_049300095.1. GTDB lineage: Bacteria > Desulfobacterota > Syntrophobacteria > Syntrophobacterales > Syntrophobacteraceae > SbD1. The sequence goes on along the minus strand of JBAQYM010000286.1, from coordinate 2,096 downwards.
AAGAGCAGCAAGAAACTGGGCCTCAAGACCGAGTCGAGCTACCGCTTCGAGCGGGGGACAGACCCGGAAGGCGTGCTCCGCGCGGTCGACCGCGCCGCCCGGCTCATGCGCGAAGTCGGCGGCGGGATGATTGCCAAGGGCAGAATTGATGTCTATCCGCGGCCGATCACAGCTCCCGCGATCACCTTGCGGGTCGACGGAGTAAACCGCTTCCTCGGGACGGTCCATTCGGCCCGGGAAATGAAGGAAGTCCTGGAACGCATCGAGATGCGCGTCGAGCAGGTCGATCAAGACAGGCTCGAGGTGGTCCCGCCCACGTTTCGCCCGGACATTACAAGGGAGGTCGACCTGGCCGAGGAGGTCGCGCGCCTTGCCGGATACGACGCAATTCCGGTAACGAGCCCGACGGCGGCCGTCGAAGCGGCGTCCCTCGACCCCCACCAGAGGGCGCGCGCCGATCTCAAGCGCATGATGGAAGGGGCCGGATTTTTCGAGGTCATCAATTATTCCTTTATCTCCTCCGAGGCGATCAAGAAGCTGCGCCTCCCCGAGGGCGACCCCCGGCTCGACCCCATCCCGCTTAAAAACCCGCTCAGCGACGAGCAGGCGGTCATGCGAACGAGCCTTCTGCCGGGGATTCTTCAGAATGTCCGATATAATTTCGACCGCCGGAGCGAGAATCTCAGGATTTTCGAGCTTAGCAAGATTTTTCTGCCCCAAAAAGGCGAACTCCTTGCCGGGGAGCCTCACCATATCGCGGGCGCGATGGCCGGCGCCAGGGTGGGACAGCTCCTTTACGGGGCCGACCAGGATATTGACTATACTGATATAAAGGGAGTGGTGGAAAGCATCCTGGGCTTTTTCAGGATCGAGGGCGCGCGGTTCCGCGCCGAAGAGCTTCCCCCGTGGCTCGACCCCTGTGCTTCGGCGTCCGTTTACGCCGGCGGGGAGCGGGTCGGAGAACTCGGCAGGGCGCATCCCGAGGTCGGGGAAGGGTTCGATCTCAAGCGGCCCGTCTTCCTTTTCAGGCTCGATTTCGACCGGCTGTTTGCCCTGAGCGGCCCGAGCCCGTTTTTCACGAGTCTTCCCAAGTTCCCGGCGGTTGCCCGCGATATGGCCCTGGTCGCCGGGGAAGGCCTCCCGGTGGAAGCACCGCTCGATTTTATTTCGTCCCTTAACGAACCTCTGCTGGAACGGGTCGAGATTTTTGATATATTCCGCAGCAAGCAGCTTGGCGCGGACAAGAAGAGCGTTGGCTACAGGCTGACGTACCGCGCCGGCGACCGCAGCCTCACCGATGAAGAAGTAAACGCCATCCATGGAAAACTGGTTGAAAAGGTGCTCGAAAAATTCGGGGTCTCCCTGAGATAGCGAGAACGCCATGAAAGAGCAGGAATCCCAGCCGACAAAAGAGACCGCCGCCGCCCCCGACAGGAAGTCGCCGTGCGAGGTTATCTATCTTGTGGGGGAGCAATCGTTTAAGGGGATTTCCACGCAGTTCAGCGAGCGCGGCATCCTTATTCTGTGCAAGAACCCCGCCCCGCTTAATACCAAGTTGCAGGTGAAGCTCCAGTTTCCCGGTTTCAGGAACCTCATCGAACTTAACGGTGAGGTGGTGTGGACCAATATCTACGGGGCCGGGGACTCGCTTTCGCCCAAGGGGATGGGGGTAAAGTTCACGAACATCGAGCGGGACGTGGAACGGCTTCTGTCCGAGATCGCCGCGCAGTATGAATGCCAGGGAAGCGTGTACTGCTGCTATTACACCTGATGCCGACCGACCCGGCACATGCGACGGCGCAACCCCCTGAGATATTTTTCCCGGATCGGACAGAGGATCGATCCGGGAAAATTGTTTGGAAAGCGGGTTGCGAAGAGGCCTTTACCGCAGAGACGCAGAGGTCACGGAGAAGACATAGAAAAGGCTTTTCCCTCGTTCCGACGCTGCCGGGGCTGATGCCGGAACTGAGGGGTTATTGCAGGGACTGAGGGTTATTGCAGGAACTGAGGGTTATTGCAGAAGATCTCGACTTCCGGCGGTCCGGGCGGGGATCAACCCCGCCCCTACGTCCCGAGTACGGGATCGGGTCCGCCGC
>JBAQYM010000285.1:0-17779 GCA_049300095.1 Syntrophobacteraceae bacterium | reverse complement strand
ACCCTGTTTTGTCATTTCGACCGGAGGGAGAAATCTTGTTTGTTCAGCACCACGAAAAGATTTCTCCCTCCGGTCGAAATGACGATATGCTCAAGCGATTCGTTAAGGCAACAGCATTGGGCGTCACCCGCCACAGCCGACCTGTCGCCGCGCCCGTTGCCTGGGCCCCTTTTGCGAGCGGGATTGGGTAGTCTGCCAAATACACACTAATGAGGAGTCCAACCATGAAGAACTTAAAAGTGTTTTTCCCCCTGAATGTAGCGGTTGCCGGATTTGGATTATTGTCTTTTTTGCTCCTGCTCCCCCCGTGTGTTTCCGCCAAGCCGAGCGTTGACGCAGTGGTTACCAACGATTCATCGCAGCGGGGCCCGACAAAAGAGGAAATGAAGAATTCCAAACCATTTGTGAATCCCGCACCCGCGCCGGACACCAGTGCGGTCCAGCCACTCGGGGGAGATTTTCCGGTGGAGTTACCCGAAGCGGCGCCGGAGGCCATGGAACTTCAGGGGTCCGCGAATGTCCAGGCATATGGCGAGTTTGGAGTGCCGTACACCTCCAAGAGAGTGACTCATGATTCTCTCCCGGCGGACGTCAAGGTAAGCGAGAACTCGCTCGCTTATCTCAGCGCCACTTTCCCCTACAGAACCATCGGTAGACTGAACTTCAAGGATGATGACGGCGACTGGACCCATTGTTCCGCCAGTTTAATTCTGAGGAGCGTGATCGTCACTGCCGCCCATTGTATCCAGGTGAATGGCAAAGGATCGAGCACTTACAGCAACTGGACATTCGTGCCGGCCTATTTCCAACGAAACACCCCCGACTCAAAGGTTGTCGCTCCTTATGGAAGCTGGGTTTGGAAGGCGTACGTAAGACCGACTTCATGGGCGGACGGAACCGATACTTCAGTCGGCAGCGCCTACAATAATGACCTGGCGGTTATTCTTCTTGGGAAAGATACGGACGGCCAGTTCATCGGGGACAAAACCGGATGGCTACGGTATGGCCAAACGGATGGTTATTTCGTCAAGTCCAAGCGCACCGGCAATCTATGGACTGCGGCGCTTACCACCCTCGGATATCCGGGCAAATCGGATAATGGTGCGATCCAGCAACGATGTGACGGCCCGAGCTATAAAACAAGTATCGATAGCGTTCTGCAAATTTATCAGGGTAGCGATTTTACGGGTGGTTCAAGCGGAGGACCCTGGATTGCCAATTTTGGATACCAGGAGCCCGTATTTAGTGAAGGAGCGGGCCCGGGCCAAAAATCACTCAGCAATGTGGTCGTTGGCGTGACTTCCTGGGGTGATGGGGAACCCGGCCCTCAATACGATAACTATTCCTCTCGCTTCGGGAAAAACGAAGAGTATCCGGACAACAGTTACGGTACTTTCGGGGCCGGAAATATTGCGGCTTTGCTTGATGCGTTGTGTTCCAAGAAACCACCGCGCAGTGACCAGACTTATCAGGAACTGGGATATTGCGACAATAAGAAATGATTGCCTTGCCCCGGCTCCCCCTTGCCCGGCGCCCCACGGCCCGCACCTTTATTTGCCATGACGGTTTACAAAAGCTGAGGAGAAGCTCGCCGGGCTTCTCCTCAATGTGTCAGGTTACTCGGATTTGAGAGAAGCCATATCGATGGAGAAGCGGTACTTCACATCGGACTTGAGCAGTCTCTCGTAGGCTTCGTTGACTTTCTGGATGGGGATGACTTCGACATCGGCGGTGATGTTGTGCGCGCCGCAAAAATCTAGCATCTCCTGTGTCTCGGGGATACCGCCAATGAGCGAGCCGGAGAGGCTGCGGCGTCCGAACAGAAGTCCGAAGGCGGCGACGGGGAGCGGCTTCTCCGGCGCGCCGACGAGGGTGATATTGCCGTCGCGGCGGAGCAGGTTGATATAGGCGTTGATGTCGTGATAGGCGGAGACGGTGTCGAGGATGAAGTCGAAGCTGCCGGCGCGCTCCCGCATCTCGTCGGCATTGCGGGAGACGACGACTTCGTCGGCGCCGAGGCGGAGCGCGTCATCCTTCTTGTTGAGTGAAGTGGTGAAGACAACGACGTGGGCCCCGAGCGCATGAGCGAACTTCACGCCCATGTGGCCCAGTCCGCCGAGACCGACAACGCCGACTTTTTTGCCCTTGATGTCGCCCCAGCGGCGCATGGGCGAGTAGGTTGTGATCCCGGCGCAGAGAAGAGGCGCGACTCCGGCGAGATCGAGGTTGGAGGGGACGCGCAGAACGAAGCGTTCGTCCACGACAATGCTGTCGGAGTAGCCACCATAGGTGACGCCTCCGAGGTGCTTGTCCGGTGAGTTGAAGGTGAGGGTCATGTTCGGACAGAACTGCTCGAGACCGGCCCGGCACTCGGGGCAGGTGTGGTCTGAGTCAACCAGGCAGCCCACCGCGGCGAGGTCGCCGGATTGGAACTTGGTGACCGCGGGGCCGACCTTGCTGACACGGCCGACGATCTCATGGCCGGGGACGACGGGGTAGACGGTCGGCATGACGCTGCGAAACTCGTCACGAACTTGATGGAGATCGGAGTGGCAGATACCACAGAACAGGATCTCGATCTGAACGTCGTGTTCGGTTGAATCGCGCCGCGAGATCGTGGCGGGGGCAAGCGGCGATGTCGCACTCGCGGCGGAGTAAGCTTTTGCGTTGTACATGGATTTATCCTCCGTTGGGTCCATAACGGCCGCTTAGCGACCGGTCATTTGCTCCAGGTTTTCGGGGTAACGGGCCCCTTGCACCGTAATCTTCGAGGATGCGCCGTCGATCTCACCGAGATCGTCGGACGTAAGCTCGACAGCAACCGCCCCGATGTTCTCGTCCAGGCGCTCCAGCTTCGTGGTGCCCGGGATTGGAACAATCCACGGCTTCCGGGCAAGCAGCCAGGCAAGCGCTATCTGAGCGGGTGTCGCCTTCTTCCGTTTTGCGATGTTGCCAAGCAGATCAATGAAGGCCAGATTCGCCTTCCGAGCCTCCGGCGTGAAGCGAGGGACGATGTTGCGGAAGTCGGAACTGTCGAACGTAGTGTTTTCGTTGATTTTTCCCGTCAGGAACCCCTTGCCCAGAGGGCTGTAGGGAACAAAACCTATCCCGAGTTCCTCCAGGGTGGGCAGCACTTCCGCTTCAGGGCGTCTCCACCACAGCGAGTATTCGCTCTGGACCGCGGTGACCGGCTGGACGGCGTGAGCGCGACGGATCGTTTGCACTCCCGGTTCGGAAAGGCCGAAGTGCTTGACCTTGCCTTCCCGAATCAGGTCCTTCACCGCCCCCGCCATGTCTTCGATCGGCACGTCCGGGTCGACACGGTGCTGATAGAACAGGTCGACGGCATCGACCTTGAGTCGCTTGAGCGAGCCCTCGGCGACCTGCTTGATGTGCTCCGGACGACTATTAAGGGCCGGCGCACCCTGCGTCCCCCTGGGATCGACCTTGGTATCGAACCCGAACTTGGTGGCTATTACCACTTGCCCACGGAAGGGAGAGAGGGCTTCGCCCACGAGTTCTTCGTTCGTGAACGGACCGTAGACTTCGGCGGTGTCGAAAAATGTTATGCCGCGTTCGACGGCCGACCGAAGCAGCGAGATCATCTCCCGCTTGTCCGCGGCCGGACCGTAACCGAAGCTCATTCCCATGCAGCCGAGCCCGAGGGCCGAGACTTCCAGGTTGCTGTTTCCAAGTTTGCGCTTCCGCATTTATTGAACTCCCGCTTTTGAGTTAAAGAATAGGAACTATCTTGCTCCGCGTTTGCGTTGATTTCCGTCAGACTGTTATCAACTCATACCGATCATCGCCCATATGCAGGGTCTTCATGTATTCAAGCTGGCGCGGCCCGCTTCGGGACTCGATACGTTCCACAATATCGCGTCGTTGCCCTTCAGGCAGCGCATACACCAAATCGACCGAAGCCTTGTCTATGGCCAAAATATCCGTTGAACCGAGTATGCCGATATCGTCGCACGTCGGCTTTGCTCCATGCGCATTGCAGTCGCAGTCCACGGAGATGTTCTTCAGGACATTAATATAAGTGATACGCGGGCCGAAATGCGCGGTGATCCCCTTGCCCGCCTCGACCATGCGCTCCAGGAAGAGCGGCCCCTTCGGCCAACCCTCGCCGTGGATCTGCCGCTTGCCCACCTGTCCCGACGCGCAGCCGATGGCGATGTTTTTGAGCGACCCGCCAAAACCGCCGCTCGTATGGCCTTTGAAGTGCGTGTAGACCAGGAGCGAATCGTAGTTCAAAAGCTTTTTGCCCACGGCGATTTCTGTTAGATGCACCCCCGGAGTAAAGGGGCGCTCCGTTAAAGTGGGCGACAAATACGCATCCAGAAACTCGCGCATACCCGGTATGGGCAGCATGGCATCGCCGTCCACATCCATGATATCGACCGGACAAAAATCGAATCCGTTAATTTTCAGAGTTTCCAGATGCCCTTTTGTGGTTTGCCTCGGGCTTGGATAGAGAACGTTGCATTCCACGATGGCGCTGTTCGGAATATGCGGCTGCAAGCCCCTGATAAGCTCAACAGGCAACAGGTTCGGCCCATGCGGCTCGCCGCTGTGCAACTTGATGCCTATCTTGCCTGTCATACCTTGGTTGATTTTGGAATAGATTTCCAGCAATCCGTTGACACTGATATCCTTCGTGAAAAATACCCGGGATTTGTTCTGTTGCGCGGCAATAGCACTTCCTATGACCGTAAAATCGCACACGGCGACAGTACCCAGCGCGATGGCGCCATTCTTCAGAAAACTGCGGCGCGAAATCGGCCTTTCCATGGTTTTTCTCCTTTCGATAAGAGGCCATTTCAAAGGCGTAAAACACTATTTTTCCCGCCTCGCAATTTGCTGAGCCGTAAGATAGCGCTGCCCGACTCCGAACAGTAGATACGATTCTACCCAATTCTTGCCTGATTCTATCATCGGGCTATCCAGGTAGAATGAATTGTGATAATAAAGGGCTGGCGCGGAGGATCATGTGCCGCTTGGAAGTGAATAAAAACAAAAGGTTAATCCAACATGGCGGAAAGCGACCGTGCAGGCCTGGAGAGAACAAAAAATCTGCTGAAAGAGAAATTGCTGCGATGGATGCCTGGAAGCGGAAGGTATCCGACCGCTATTGAAAGTTTGACGCTCTTCCGGCGAGATGAGCCGAATCAGCCCGAAAATTGCTTTTACAATCCGCTTGTCGCCGTGATTATCCAGGGATTCAAACGCTCCATAATTGGCTCCGAGGAGTACCGCTACGGGGAGAATCACTGCCTGGTGGCCGGGGTGGACATGCCGAGCGTAAACTACATCACTGTCGCATCCCCGGAGAAACCGTTCCTGGGGATCTCGCTCAATCTGGATAAATACCTGACCACCCAATTGGCGGCGGAAATTCCGCCTTCCTCCAGATCTGGAAATGGTCCCTGCAAGGGGATGGCCGTCGCGGATGTTGATCCTGACGTGCTGGATGCATTCCTGCGCCTGGCTGAGCTGCTCGAAAAGCCGGAACAGATACCGGTCCTCGCGCCGATGATCATCCGCGAGATTCATTTCCGTCTGCTCATCGGACCTCAGGGCGAACACTTGCGAATGGTCAACACGCTCGGCACTCAAAGCAACCAGATCGCCAGGACCATCACATGGTTGAGGGGTAATTACAAAGAGCCTCTGCAGGTTGATGAATTAGCCAGGAAGGTGAATATGGCGACTTCCACCTTCCACCGGCACTTCAGGGAGGTAACGACCCTCAGCCCGTTGCAGTTTCAGAAGCGGTTGCGCCTGTATGAGGCCCAGCGCTTGATGCTGGCGGAAAATGAAGATGCTTCCATTGCGGCGCTGGCGGTGGGGTATGAAAGCCCGACACAGTTCAACAGGGAGTATAAGCGGCTGTTTGGAGAGCCCCCTCACAGACATGTGAGCCGACTGAAGTAGCCCACGCCCACAGGTCTGCCTTATCATGCGAAGGCTTCGCGGCAGAGCATGGAGGTTTCGGTCCGGATAAGCGCCTCCCTGTCCGCGTTGCCTGTCACGGGTTCGTGCTTGCCGACCCTCGGCGGCATTCCGCGGATCGGTTCTGATGCGGTCAAAAAAGGTGGATTATTTTGCTGCCGATCGGAATGTAGGGTGAGTCTTCCATATTTTGAGTCGCTGGCGCCCGCCTGCTTCTTTCGAGGTGCGAACCATCTGTGCCGGCAGGTCGTTTCTCTATAAAGATGATTCTTGATTTCTACCTGAATCGAGCGATTCTTTTGCCGATTAAGTCGGATCGTCATTCCGGCGAAAGCCGGAATCCAGCGCCACCGCCCAGTCCTCGGACGGGGTTTGAACGAGGATGAAACTTCATTGGCCCCATGAAGTTTCATAAGAGTCCACGCCGAGCACCCGCTGGATACCGGCTTTCGCCGGTATGACGCCGCTCCATGGAGTGAATCGCTCAAATTAGGTAAGTGTTTTTTGTAAGTCCCGATTTTCTCGGCGCCCTCGGCGTCTCGGCGTCTCTGCGGTGAACGGCTACGTATAATCGAGCTTTGGCTCTTTTGCCGCCGTGCAATGCGTGCAACCAAGAGGGCGGAACCATCGTGGTCCCGCCCCATGTTAAATTCAATGCTGTTGCCTTAACGAATCGCTTGAGCATATTGTCATTTCGACCGGAGGGAGAAGTCTTTCCGAGGTGCGGAACAAACAAGATTTCTCCCTCCGGTCGAAATGACAAAACAGGGTACGTTAACGCTTAAAGCGACAGCATTGCATGTTAAACCCCTCTCGCCCGTGTCCGGAAGGCCCCCAAAAAGCGACCTCCCGCATCGCCCGGAGATCGGATCGAACCTTCGGGCCGTTCCCTCCGCGGGCCTTTATCCCGAACACGGCGATCAGGCCGAATGCGCTCAGCATCAGGGTGGATGGTTCGGGAACCGGGGTCGAAGTCGAGCCCACACTCAAATTCACATCGCTTTCCAGGTGGGTGAAATGACATCCGTACCCCACCCAGAAGGCATCGACATTGAGAAAACTGTTGAGATTGACGTTCGATAACGACACATGGGTATCGACCCCATTCAGAAAGAGCTTGCCGTTTTTGATATCGGCGGAAAGGGTAAACTCCATGTTGTCGGGGACATTATACGATCCGATTTTCGTATAGGAACTGTGATTCGAATTGAAGTCGAGGTATATATCGATCGGGCTGCTGCTGTTGTCATTCGTCCCCTTCAGGGTGACGGTGAGTAATTCGACGTTGTTGACATAGTTATCGTATTCGAATAATCCTCCCGTATACGTCCCGCTGGTGGAATCGGGGAAATCAAGCTGGACCCAGTAGCTTGGAGTACCGGAGTCACTTGCAACCGATACGCTCTGCACGAACGAGTCCGCATAGCTCATTGACGACGCTGAGGACACCCTTGACAAAATCAGGACCAAAAAGACGGCAAAAACGACACACAGACACTTTTTCATTGAAACCTCCCAGTTAGATTAGCATGGCAAGCGGCAACTCTTAATGAACCATTTGATCTCGTCTGTTTGTGAAGGCAATTTCATATGACTGGGAGGAAAGAACAAGGGGGGTTTCAATGGGTAGGTTAGGGGTATATATCTTACCGAATACATAATATATACTTTGTTATATCATATACTTGTCCGGCCGCTGCATTCTTGAAATCGCCAAGGGGGGATTTCACGGGGGAGGTTAAGGGGATATCCGGTACCCAGCATCATGATATTTATACGTAACATCACTATATTAAGCTTCAGATCACATTTTACCCGCGCCCCGGACCCGGCCGGCGTTGTCCGCGCGAATGGTTCTCCATAAGGAACCGCATCCCACATCGCCGAAGTGCTCAAGTTCGCCGCGGCCTCTTCCGGGAAATCCTTGCATGCCCCCCTGCCCGGGCATCCAGCGCGAATTGCCGGGCCCCTTCCCGCTCCAGGCGGCATGCGTGGCCGTGGTCCGACCGAATTGCAAAGGGGGGTTGCGGGCCGCTCGAATTCCGGTCTATTATGTATAATGTGATCGAAAATCTTGTGACCGTTCACTGCGGAGACGCAGAGGGCGCGGAGAAAAATAGATTTTGAATTTGTCAGGTCCAGGATAGCCTTCAGCTTCCTTGACGGAGCGGTTTCTTGAAATTCTACCGAGAGTTTTATGTAAGCCCCGGTATTCTCCGCGTCCTCTGCGTCTCCGCGGTGAACGGTTACAAAATCTTTGCCGACTGAAAGGAACTACCATGGCGGAATTCTATAATGTGACGGTAATCCAGAAGGCCAACGTTTATTTCGATGGAAATGTCACCAGCCGCACCATCGTTTTTTCGGATGGTTCCACGAAAACGCTCGGCATCATGCTCCCCGGAGACTATGAGTTCAATACCGCGGACAAGGAGATCATGGAAATCCTCGCGGGCAATCTCGAAGTGCTCCTGCCCGGATCGGGCGAGTGGATAGCGGTAAAGGGGGGAGAATCCTTCGAGGTGCCCGCCCAGTCCAAGTTCAAACTCCGGATCAAAAAACTCACGGATTACTGCTGTTCGTTTGTGAAATAGGCGGGCGGCGTTTATGCGGACATGCGGCGGCCACAGTCCCATCGGGCCCGCCGACCCGCATCGGATGGATGAAAAGCGGCAGGCCCAACAGGGCTGTGCCCACAAGATTCATGGGGCTCGGGTTCACTGGGAGGCCCACGGGGCGCGGGAAAATGTCGACCGGCTCAAGCTTCAAACCTTCGCTCCCTCGCCGGGAGATCGCGGTATGGTGCTTTGCCGCGCTGCTGCTGTTTGCGGTGCGGGTGCACATGGAACAGGGGCCCCGCCTGGGAAACGACAGCTATGAGTATCTGAGCGTCGCCGCGAATTTCGCCGCCGGCCATGCGGGGTACACATCGATTGTCTATTACGATGAGGAGCGCTCGCACGGCGTAATTCCCGCCCCGGTCACGACCTTCCCGATCGGATATCCCGCGGCCATCGCGGCGATTGCGGCGACGGGGATCGAGCGGGAATATGCCGCGCTCGCGGTCGGCGTTCTTTCCAGCCTTGCGCTGATACCGCTGTTCGTAGCCGCCGCGACGTTCATGGAGGCGCCTGGGTGGTTCGTCCGGGTGGCCCTTCTGCTGTTGGTCGTCAACTCGTCTTATATCATCCGCGCGAGCTTCGTCATGACCGAGCCGCTGTTCACGGCCGTCACGATGGCGGCGGTCACGGCCTTTGCAGGGGCAATCCGCTACGATCGCCCGGGCAAGGCGCGGATTTTACTTCTCCTTTTGGGAAGCCTGTTTTTGGGGCTTGCCTTCTGGGTTCGCTATGCCGGCCTCTTCCTGTTTGTCGGCACCGCCCTTTTCTTCGGCTGGGAGTGGTTGAGGCGTCGAACTTCCGGGTCATTCGCACCGCTTCCGTGTTTGTCGGTCGCAGCCCTGATTATCGGCATGGGGCTGCTGCGCAATCAGCTTGTCGCCGGCGCCTGGATGGGCGGCAACAGCAAACATCCCGACACCTCCGTTGTCGCCCTTCTCAAGGGGCTCGCGGTCTCTATCCATGAATTGCTGGTCGGCAAGGGGACGCTCGCAACGCTTGCCGGCGTCGTGATCGTGCTCCTGCTCCTGGCCGCCGCGCGCGAACTGTTGCGGGGCGGCTCGGCGCGCAGGACTGCAAATGCCCTCTATCGTGATTCAATCTTTCGCTATCTCGCCCTCTATGTGGTTATCAGTTGCTGCGCCCTGATCTATCTTGGACTTACCTCGCCGATCTCCATCGATTCCCGCATGCTCCACCCCCTTCTGCCCGTCATTCTCCTGCTCTGCCTGTCCGGATGGCTTCACATCGGCGGCGGCGCGGGAAATCCGCCGAGGACGAGTGCTCTTACGCGAGCCGCATTCGTGGTGATCTGCATCGTATACGCCGGCGCGAACCTGCAACCAGCCCTGACCCCGTCTCCCCAGAGTCCCCATTTATTTATGGCGGGTCGTCTCGGTCGCCCCTTGAGCGACGGGCAGAGCGCGATGAGCTGGATAGATCGAAACATTCCGCGAGATGCGACAATCCTTACGACCGACGGCATGGCGACCGGCTACCTTCTCCAACGCCCGACGGTCTCGCTGGCCTGGCCGTGGTACAGCGAAGCGCAGTGGACCGAAACTGAGGTCAGGGAAACGATGGAGCGATTCAGCGCCGCGTTCCTGATCCTCTCCTTCCGCACGGTATGGCCGGACCCGGCCGTGGCGAACTCGGCTTTCCTCTCGGGTCTGAGGTCCGGGCCCTTTCCCCCCTGGCTGGAACTCCGGGCGGAAAATGACGAGATAAAGATTTTCTCGCTTCGCTCCACCGGCGCCCACGGATACGGGGGCGCGGCCATGTGGCGACGCGGCCATGAGTGGGCGCAACTTTATCGTGTCCGCCAACATTCATTGGACAGACGCAAAAAAAAGTGGGCACGATCAACCGTGCCCACCCCGCATCACTAAACCTTTAAACTTCAGGACCCCGTTGCAGCTTCGTCCGAGAGGCCGGCCCTTTCCGGAATTACTGCGCGGCGGGAGTCGTAAACGACTTCCAGGTGGACCGGGAAGTGCGACTCGGGTTCTTGTCGTTATCCACAGCCGTCACGCGCAGCATATAATTGGTGTTCGGGAGCAGCACCTCCGCCGGCATGGTAAAGGAGTTTTTCGTCATATACTCGCTCCGCTCGTACTTACGAAAAATCGGTTCCGACGGGGTCTTGGAGACATTCATCAATTGAAACTGGTAGCATTTGGCCCCGGCCACCGCACTCCAGGTGATGGTGGGAGTGAGGCTCGCGGGGATGGTGGTCATCACGACCGGGACCTTCAGGAATGTGGCCGATGCCAAGGAGTCGGCGCCGGTGAGGGTGACCGGCGTCGGAGTCGTTTTATCCTTTACCGTCGCCGTGTATGTGCCCGTGGGAACCACCCCGCCGTCGAACTGGGAGGCGGTGAAGCGGGCGTGGTAAACCCCGTTGAACTCATCCCAGGCGCCGTGCGTGAGGTCAAATACATCGCCGGCGGATGCGGGCGCGGCGACCTTGACTGAAGCAACCGTATTGGGCCCGCGCAGATCACCATCGTCGGTGACTTTGACAACAAGATCGACGCCGGATTTCGCGGGGTCGGTGAATGCGGTGGTGTAGACCTCGAGAGTGACCATGATCAGTTTAGCATCGACCCGGCTTGGGGAAGCCATGATCGAACACAGGAGAAGCAGCACCAGGCTCAAAAACGCCTTTTTCACGTCATTCCTCCAGGTTGCATGTGCTTATCTCATTGAATTCGGCAATGCCTCAAACTGCAAGACCCGCCGAATCATCAGCCATTCTAACAAATAGCGCAAGAGAAATACTCGTATTCCACGGGTGACACGGGCAAGATTGCCCGTACCGGCGGCAAGAGGGACTTTCAATCAATCAGTCTCCTTCCCTCTTGTCCTCCGGACCCAGGCAAAAAAACTCTTGCCTGAGCCACCCTCCAGAGAGAAACGTATCCGGGAAGGCAATACGAATTTTTCCGATTCTGCTGTCGCCAAGGACAGGATCAGGAAATCCGTCGAATGAGGATCGAGCTTCTTGATGAGGCATGCAGGGTGGGCACGATGAAACTGTGCCCACCCTGCATGGCTCTCTTTACTCGACCCGCTGGATAGCGAATTCATCGATATCTGACAACAAGTTGGTCAATTCTTCTGGCAATTCACTGATCCTAAAAGAACTCACGACCAGCGTAGTGGTGATCGTAATCCCGTAGCCATCCTGAAGATAGGTGTTAAGCATGCCCAACACCTCCTTGCCAGGGACCATCGTCAGTCGCTGGTCTATGTCCTCCCATGTTTGGTCATACTCCGCCATAAGTCGCTCTGTTATTGTTTCATCGGCCAACTCCGGTCTGATCTTTTTTTCATAACGTTTACGCGCCTCCAAGTACCTGGCTTGAACCCTATGTCGCAGTGGATTGGTAATTCTTTCAAGAACCTCCTGAACCTGCTCGGAGAATTCGATAGTCGTACCTCCCCGCTTGGCTCGTTCCGCTAGGCGTGTTCGAATAGCACGTTCGATTGCACCAGGATGGAGTAAAAAGTTTTCTATTTCTTTGCGCTTATGAATGCGGGCCACAGCGCAGAAACGCTCGAATTCCTCTTCCAGATGGGTGGCTTCCGTCTGTGAACGATAATCCCTATCGAAAATAACCGCTGCAAGGAGTTGCCCACCGAGAGTCATACGAATGCCTTCGATGAAATCCCTAACTTTATTAGGATTGAAACCTTCGGCAGGGACAACGGCGAAATTGCTCCGATTAGAAATGCGGTTGTTACCGACCTTTCGTGCGAAGGCTGACAAAACTTGGAAATCTTTGCCTTCGACGAAAAGTACTCGTCTGGTTTTGGCAAGCTGGGTAAGTACAGGATTCAAATTCGAGCCGAGGGTCTGAAAAACCTGCTGGAGTTCTCCAGGTTGTCGTATTCTCTTAGCTGATCTGGAACGCTTGTCAATTACGAGCAGATCATCAGGTTCAGCTTCAGATATAATTTCCGTTGAATGAGTTGCTATCACAATGTCTGGGCCGAGTGAGCGCAATATTCCCAATAGCTGGCGCTGAAGGTCGGAGTGCAAGTAGATATCGGGCTCGTCTATTAGGAATATGGAAGATGAACCTCTACGAATGATGTAAGTGAGCATCTGACACCATACTTGAAAGCCAAACCCAGCCCAAAATATTTCGCGCGGTATTCTTTCCTCGGGACAGAACATGTGCAGACGAGGCGGTGTGTGCGAAGCGTCTATGGTTGGGCTCTCTATGTCCATTCCTGGCCATGTACTTTGTATGAGAGAGCGGAACCCTTCGAAGTCTTTCGGATAGTGATACCAAATGTTTCGGAAATTTCGGGCAGCTCGATGGGTCAAAAGAGCAAGTCTAGCAGCATCGAGTTGGAAGAGCTGTTCATTGTGCTCCACAGGCCCTAGGATTGGCACGAACCCTATTGTTATATTGAACTCTTTCCGAAACTGGCTTGTAGTGCGAACAGGGTTCCTAGCCGTACGGCAGATCAAGTAACACGCTCCGACTTCAGTAAATATGATTTCCAATTCATTACCATTGCTGATGCGGAAGATTACTGTTGCCGGGTCGGATTCATCATAATCATAAAAAACATTCTCTGTTGCGACAGGAATATTGGACAGGTCAACCGCGTATCCTAACTGCTGTCCGTCTGGCAATTTAATGAATTCTGGGTTGCGATGCCGAGCCTTGCGAATGGCTTCAGCGAGAATGCGAAAAGCTCCAATAATTGTCGATTTGCCGCAATTGTTCGGGCCTACCATGATATTGAAGTGCCTGAGAGAAATGGAGTAATCCCTGAAACCTTTAAAGCGGCGGAAGCGTACTGAAGTGAAACGTTCGGTTGGGGTAGTATGTGGTGAATCAAACATTATTCAGACCGCCACCCTTGAGGTTTGCACCGAACCTAACAGGAAATGCGCGATAGAGCAACACGAATGTATGTGGAAGTTTGTGAGAAGAACGCGGCCACAAGAAACTTTATTCGGCGGGTGGCCCGGACAACTTGTTTATCCGGGCGCGAAGCACAAGAGGCAGGTCGGCAGGGCTGTTGGAAATAGGCGGAGACATTGAGGGTACGGTATCGTGCCCGGCAAGATGCATGGGGGGGGGGATGAAAAAAATTCCGCCAAATTCAAGATGCAAGCGGAAGAGACACAAAATAATCCACGTTGGAATCGGTTTCTTCCGTCCTTAGATTTCTTCGAATCGCTTCCATCATGATATCGTTCAGCCTTGCCTCGACTGCATAGGTTAGTCGTATGTGCCGGTCAGTGGATCTCGATAGCTTCTCGTGTCCATTTTCCCATCGAGATACCGTCACGCGATCCACGCCAAGTAACTGAGAAAACTCATTTATCTTTAAATGGAGGTTTCTTCGAAGAAATCTGATCTCAGCCCCATTCAGATTAGTTGGTTTCAACAGGATGCTCTCTCCGATTGATCGCATCAGTTCTGTTGAATGAGGAATCGAAACGATCTTCTCGCCGCAATCGGCACACACTCCGATTTCCACATTGGTCAGGTGAACGTTATCCAATCCACTCTCAAGAAAGTGGTGATGAGCTTTCGTGAAAGCAAAGCGATCGCTTCCGCATGTCGGGCATTTCTCAAGATGGTTCAAGACCGGCTCCTTCAAAGATGGTCACAACCAAAAGCGAACGCGTGCTCACGATGACAGTTATCGCCGCGGCTGCATCACCATCAATTGTGATCCCCTCCACTCGATACTTATATTGCCTATGTTTTTCATCGTATTCGGGCTGCCCCTTCACATCTCCGTTCAGCAGCACCGAAACGAGGTCCTGAAAGCTGAACCGCCTCTCGACCATTCTGATTCGGCAGTGTTGAGTCGTCCGAACATCACCGAATCGCACAATTTCCCGAATGCGGTTGGTCGCTTCCGGGGGAGCAAGTTGTTCCGTCAAAAGTATAATTCCTGTGAGGGGTACCGGTCAATAGGAATGTAACATTTTGTTACTCAAATAACCCAGAGGGGCATCATCGATGGCGCTGACAAGGGACTTGAGCTTGAGCCGTATCCGCTCCTTGTCTTTTTCATCGAGCTTTTCGAGAAACTTGACCGCCCGGCTATGGAGTCTGACCCTCATCCCTTAACCCAATCGGTCATATCGGTGAAGTCGTCCTCTCCGGAGTCGGCCGGGGAACCGAATTTGGCGTGGATTTCATTCAGTTCCTTCTTCGAGACATGGGGGATCATGATTTCACACAAGCCTAACCGTTCCTCCCGAAGCACTTCGCGGACGCTTTCTTTGATCAATTTCTTGAGATCATCCCGTGCTATTGTCTGTCCCATTTCATTGCCCCACGGTCGATTGAGTGACGGAACAACGGGCTTCCAGCATTACAAGCGGAAGAACCTAAGTAGTCTATTTCATAAATGCGGTGACGTATTATTGTGAGCGTTATGTTCTGTTCGCCTTCTGGTATGGACCACCACATCGTCATTCCCGCGGCGTCTCTGGGCGGGAATCCAGCGTCTTCGCAATGCGTTGGAGCAAAACGAGTTATCCCAAAATCGCTGGATTCCCGCCCAGAGACGCTACGGGAATGACGATAGTATAGCCCGCTCCTTTGCGTCAGGCCCATGCATTCGATACGTCAATGTAATTATGTAACTGTGCACTAAGTCTACAACTGAAATGATAGTCCCTTGAGGGATTAGCGGTCAAGGTGGATTCCGCCGTGCATCATTTTCATTATGCGATCAGCCACCCGGCCACCTTCCCCAAACTTTCCCCATAAGGTTTTTGAGCGCCTCTTACCTGCCCCCGGCCTTGCGCAGGCGCAACGAGTGGGGGGTTACTTCCACCAGTTCGTCTTCGGTGATGTATTCCATGGCCTGTTCGAGGCTGAACTGGCGCGGGGGGATGATGCGCAGGGCTTCGTCGGTGCCGGAGGCGCGGATGTTGGTGAGCTTTTTTTCCTTGGTGATATTGACGTGGAGGTCCTCGGAGCGCGAATTTTCCCCGACGATCATGCCCGTGTAGACGGGGTCTCCGGGGTTTACGAAAATGGTGCCGCGAGGCTGGAGGTGGTAGATGGCGAAGGTGACGGCATTTCCGGCGCGGTCGGAGACGAGGACGCCGTTGGGACGGCCGGTGATCTCGCCCGCGAAGGGCCGGTAGCCCAGAAGCTGCGTGTTGAGTATCCCGGTGCCCCGGGTATCGGTCAGGAACTGGCTGCGAAATCCGATCAGGCCGCGCGAGGAGATTTCAAATTCCAGGCGCACGCGCCCGAAGCCGTTATTGACCATCTTGGTCATCTTGCCGCGCCGGCCGCTCAGCATCTCGGTTACGATCCCGATAAACTTTTCCGGAATATCCACGACGGCAAGTTCCATCGGTTCGCAAAGCTCGCCCTCGATTTGCTTGGTGATGACCTTCGGGCGCGAGACGGAAAGCTCGAAACCCTCCCTTCGCATCGTCTCGACGAGCACGGCCAACTGCAGTTCTCCACGGGCGCTCACCTGGTAGGAGTCGCGGTTTTCCGCCTGCTCGACCCGGATGCTCACGTTGTAGAGGAGTTCCTTGTCGAGGCGCTCCTTTATGTGCCGCGAGGTCAGGTACTTGCCGTCCTTTCCCGCCAAGGGGGAGGTGTTGACGGTAAAGACCATGGATATCGTCGGCTCTTCGACCGTTATGGCGGGAAGGGGCCTCGGGTCGGCGGGGTCCCCCAGGGTGTCTCCTATGAAGATGTCGTCCACCCCGGCAACGGAGGCGATGTCCCCGGCTTCGGCCGCGTCTTGCTCCACCCGGTTGAGCCCATCGTAGGTGTAGACGCAGGTCAGGGAAGACTTCCGGGACGTTCCGTCGGGCTTGAGGAGCATCACTTCCCGGCCGTGGCGCAACGTGCCGTTTACGACTTTGCCGACGGCGATCCTTCCCACGTAGTCGCTGTGGTTGAGATTGGTGACCAGGAACTGGAGCGGCGCCTCGGGATCGTATGCCGGGGCGGGAATGGAGGCGAGGATGGCCTCGAAGAGCGGGCCCAGGTCGCGCCCCTCCCCGTCCGGGTCCGTGAGGGCGATCCCGGCCTTGGCGTTGGTGTAGATCACGGGAAAGTCGAGTTGCTCCTCGGTTGCGTCCAGGTCGATGAAAAGATCGTAGACTTCGTTTAAGACCTCGCTTATGCGCCTGTCCGGCCGGTCGATTTTATTGATGACCAGGATCGGAGGCAATCCCTGCGCCAGGGCCTTCCCGAGGACGAACCGGGTCTGGGGCAGCGGGCCTTCCGTCGCGTCCACCAGGAGCAGGACCCCGTCCACCATGTTGAGGGTGCGCTCGACTTCACCGCCGAAATCGGCGTGGCCGGGTGTGTCCACGATGTTCATTTTCACGCCCTTGTAGACCACCGCCGTGTTCTTGGCCATGATGGTGATGCCCTTTTCACGCTCGAGGTCGAGGCTGTCCATGACGCGCTCCTCGACTTGCTCGTTATCCCGAAACACCCCGCTCTGCCACAGCATCGCGTCCACAAGGGTCGTCTTTCCATGATCGACGTGGGCGATGATGGCCAGGTTGCGCAGGTTGTGTCTTATTTGCATTGGTAACCTCTTGGCTGTTCTGTAGGTTGAGTTTCCACCGCGGAGACGCGGAGTGCGCAGAGAGTGAAAGGTGCGCGGTGAGCAACGAGCAGTGAGCAGGAAAAAACATGTATGCGGGCAGACGCATCGGCATTTTCTGCTCACTACTTACCGCTGACTGTTCCCTGAATTGAGCGATTATTTTGCCGATCAAGTCGGATCGTCATTCCGGCGAAAGCCGGAATTCAGTCCACGCCGGGCGCCCGCTGGATACCCGCTTTCGCCGGTATGACGCCGCTCCATGGAGTGAATCGCTCAAATTAGGTGTTCACCTCTGCGTGCTCCGCGTCTCCGCGGTGAATGCGTTTCGAGTGGGGGGGCCATTAAAACAAAGGCCCGGAAGGAGTTTATCACCCCTGCCGGGCTTGGTTCATATCCTAACAACGTGGGAATGCCGATTCGTAAGCTATTTAGTAGGAGCGCCTGCCCCCGCCTGAGCGTCCGCCACCCGAGCCGTGGCCGCCACCGCCCCGGCCTTTTTTGCCGTAACCGCCGCCCCTGCTGTCCTTGGTGTCGTAGATGCTGGCGTCGTTTGCGCCGCCGCTCGGTTTGGCCCCGTAGCCGCCGCTCGGTTTGGCCCCGTAGCCGCCGCTCGGCCTGGCCCCGTA
>JBAQYM010000284.1:0-6975 GCA_049300095.1 Syntrophobacteraceae bacterium | reverse complement strand
CCTCAATGCTGTTGCTTTAAGCGTTAACATACCCTGTTTTGTCATTTCGGCCGGAGGGAGAAATCTTGTTTGTTCCGCACCACGGAAAGATTTCTCCCTCCGGTCGAAATGACAATATGCTCAAGCGATTCGTTAAGGCAACAGCATTGCGATCAGCCCCGACCGATCCGGCCCGCGCCGCGTGGAAGCCGCGGCGCGATCTTTGATGGGTTTGAAGACCATGGTTTGATGAGGTTCTGACCCTTCGGGAGCAAATCCGGCCACCGGCATGTCATGCCAGGGGAGCGGGAGATGGACGAGCTTCGTTTGAGAGTTCTTCTCGTCGAAGATGACGAGGAGGATTACATGATAGTGCGAGGGCTTCTGCGCGAGGTCCCTTCCACCCGATACGACCTGACGTGGGCGAGGACCTACGAGGAGGCGCTGAAAGCCGCCGAGGGCGGCCCCCACGATGTCTATCTCGTGGATTACAGGCTCGGCGCGCACGACGGGCTCAAATTCCTGCACGAGATGAACCGCGGGGGGTGCAAGGTCCCCGCCATCGTGCTCACCGGGCAGGGAAGCTACGAAGTGGACATGGAGGCCATGAAGAGCGGGGCGGCGGATTATCTCGTAAAAAACCAGATAAACCCGTCCCTCCTGGAACGCTCGATACGCTACGCGGTCGGCCGCGCCCAATCCGAGGAAAGGCTGCACAAGAGCGAGGAGATGATGCGGCTCATCATCGAATCGTCTCCGATCGGGATCAGGATATGTCGTCAAAGCAGGTACGTCTATGTCAACCCGGCGTTCCTGCGAATGTTCGGCTACGACGACCCCGCTGAAATCACCGGACTGCCCGAGGAAATCCTTTTCGCCCCCGAGGCCGGGGGGATCGCGCGGCGAAGGGAAGTCGACCGGACCGAAGACGGGCCCCCGCCGCTGTCCTACTGGGCAAAAGGGATCAAGAGGACCGGCGAGCAGTTCGACATATCCGTCCGGTCGACCAGGATCGACTACCAGGGAAGCTCGGCGACCCTGGATTTCCTGATCGACGTGAGCGCGGAAAAAATCCTCCAGGCCAAGCTCCTCCAGGCCCAGAAGATGCACTCGATAGGAACGCTCGCCGGAGGGATCGCCCACGACTTCAACAATATCCTCGGCATCGTCCTGGGCTTCACGGAACTCGCCCTCGGTGAGCTGCCGCGAGGCACCCGGCTTTACGGCAACCTCGAAAATTCCATTCAGGCAATCCATCGCGGCATCGACCTGGTAAACCAGATACTCACCTTCAGCCGCGGGAGCGAACAGGCCCGCGGGCCCCTGCATCTCGCCCCCCTCGTCAAGGAGGCCCTCAAGCTGGTCCGGGCTTCTCTGCCCGCCACGATCGAGATCCGCCACAGGCTCGATCTGCCTCCCGAAGACGACGTGGTCCTGAGCGACCCGACGCAGATCCACCAGGTCCTTCTCAATCTTTGCTCGAACTCCGCGCACGCCATGACCGAAAGGGGAGGGGTGCTCGAAGTGAAGCTTTCCACGGTCCGTTTCGAACCCGATGACCTCGGTCTGCCCCCGGATACCGGCCCCGGCAACTACATCAAGCTGTGCGTGAGCGACACGGGCCACGGCATTGACTCGTCCATTATCGACAATATTTTCGACCCGTACTTTACGACGAAGGGGCACGGCGAGGGAACGGGGCTCGGGCTCGGGGTGGTCCATGGGATAGTGCGGCGCCACGGGGGCGCGGTGACCGTTTGCAGCGAGCCCGGGGAGCAGACATCGTTTGAAATCTTCCTGCCCAAATACGGGGGCGAGGTGATATCCGAGCCCGAGCCGGCCGGGTCCCTCCCGACCGGAAACGAGACCATCCTCCTGGTGGATGACGAAGAGCGCCTTGTGGATGCCGGGACGCAGATACTCGAACGTCTGGGCTACACGGTCGTTGGAAAAACGAGCGCCGCCGAGGCCCTGGATGCCTTCCTCGATCGGCCCGAAGCCTTCGACCTCGTCATCACCGATCAGACGATGCCCCGCAAAACCGGGCTCGAACTGGCGGCCGACATTCTCCGCGCCAGGCCCGATACGCCGCTCATCCTCTGCACCGGCTTCAGCGAAATCGCCGCAATGGAAAAATTCGAAACCACCGGCATCCGGGAATTTGTCGTGAAACCCTTCGTCATGCGCCACATGGCCCTAACCGTGCGGCGGGTGCTCGATCACAATAAGAGTTCGGGGGTCAACTGAGATGGCGGACATCAAACCGGCGAGGGAAAACGTCCTGGTAGTCGACGACGAGGCGTGGATTTGCGAAATCGTGAGCCAGGTGCTGTTGTCCGAGGCTTACGAACCGATAGTCTGCACCCACCCGGGGCTGGCGCTGAGCGCCCTTGAACGGACCAGTTTTCCACTGGCCTTCATCGATATCAACATGCCCGAGATGGACGGCATCGAGCTGGCCGCGCGGGTGAAGGAAAAACGCCCGCAGTGTGAAATCGTGTTGATGACCGGTTATGCCACGATCGAGAACGCGGTACAGGCCATCAAGATCGGGGCGACCGACTACTTGAGAAAGCCCTTCAGCACGGGAGAGATCGGTTTTTGCCTGAGGAGGTTCGCCGAACGCAAGGCCCTGCGTGAACAGGTCCGGCAGGCCGAGGAGCGCTATCACCGCCTCGTGCACAATATCCCGACGCTCATCTTTATGCTTCACAGGGACTTGCGCCTTGAATTCATCAACGACACCTGCATCGCCATGCTCGGCTACTCCCCGTCGGAGGCGATGCAGAGCCCCGGCTGGTTGATCGAACGGATCTGCCCCGAGGACCGCGAGCGCGTCCTGGGCCTCGTGAAATCCGTGTTCGAATCGGGCCGCGCGTCGTTTTCCACCGAATGCCGCCTCGCTCACAAAGAGGACCATATCATCCACGCCCTCGTCAGGTGCATCGCGCAGCCCGGCCGCGAGGCGGCCCAGGGGCCCGAATGCCTCGAAGGCATCATCGTGGACATCACCAACCGGGTCGTGCTGGAAAAAACACTGGTGCAGAGGGAAAAACTCAATACCCTGGGCGCCATCGCGGCCGAAGTGGCCCATGAGATCCGAAACCCCCTGGTGTGCATAGGGGGGTTCGCCAGGCGCCTTCAAAAACGGCTCCCGGATTCGCAGGAAACCGGGATCATCCTGCGCCAGTGCGAACGGCTGGAAAAAATTCTCGGAAGGATTCGGGACTACATCCGGCCCGTCGAGGTTCGCCCGCGAGAGTGCTCGGTAAATGCGATCATTGCCGAGTGCGTCGAGTTGCTCTCCCCCGAGATACGGGGAAAAGGCGTGGATTTCCGCCTCGACCTGGACGAGGACGTATCCTGCGTCCATACCGACCATGACATCCTGGCCGAGGTCATTATAAACCTGGTCCGAAACGCCCTGGCAGCCACCGCTCCGGGTGGGGACGCGCTCATCAGGACCTTTGAAACCGAGCAGAACCTTCACATCGAGATCAAAAACAAGGGCGGCCGCAAAGACCTTAAAAAGCCCGACCTGCTCTTCCTGCCCTTCGACCAGGGCGGCGAGAGCATCGGTCTTCCCCTGTGCTACCAGCTCTTGAAGAACATGGGCTGCCTTCTCGCCTGCGAAGAAAAAGACCAGCACGTGATCTTTACCGTCTCGTTGCCCACGACCGGGGAAGCGTCTTTTCACGCTTAGCGCGGAGTTGAATAAGGTTTTCGCGGACAGGTCAGTTCAGGTCGGGGGCGGACAGGTCAGTTCAGGCCGGGGGCGGACAGGTCAGTTCAGGCCGGGGGCGGGGGCGTCAATTCACGCCGGGGCGGGGTTTGGCATGATCCGGCCTCTCCCGGCGGTCCGGGCGGAGATCAAGGGGCTGTTGCCCAAAGAAATATTCAAGTTGAGAGACTATCGAGCCGGACGTGAGTCCCCCTCCCTTCGACGGGAGGGGTTAGGGGAGGGTGTTGAATTTTAAAGTACTTACGACCCCCTCCCCCAGCCCCTCCCGCCAAGGGAGGGGAGACCTCCGCCCTGTTTTGGCCATACCTGTCGTAACTCTTGCATTTGGGCAACAGCCCGTCAACCCCGCCCCTACGCCCGGAGGACGGCATCAGACCCGCCGTAGATCCGTAGGGGCGGCATCAGACCCGCCGTGGGTCCGTGGGGGCGGGGTTGATCCCCGCCCGGACTGCCGGAATGGCGGGGGCTGACCGTCTCGAACGTCTCCGCATTGCATCCGCGCCGGGGAGGGCCCGCGGTTTGGGCAACAGGCCGATTTCGGCCCGCCATCTTTGATTCGCCCAAAAAGAACGAGGGGTGGGCACAAGACTGCGCCCACCCCGCATGACTACCTGACTTCCTACTGACTTCCAACTGACTTCCTACTGATTTCAAACTGACTTCCTACTGACTTCCTACTGACTTCCTACTGATTTCCGATTTACACTAATTCTTAAGCAATCTACCCACCAGCTTGGCTGTGTTGCTGTTCTTGTTGGTCACCCTGACAAGCGAACCGGCGGTGGCCGCATTAAAAAAGACAATGTCCGTCCCATAAGAGAAGTCGACCCCTCGCCTGTGGGCGACGCCGATCATGTTATCGTTTCCCAGATCAGGCATAGGGTTGCTGAGATTGACGGGCATTTTTCCCAGCACCAGGCCGGGGTCCCCCACAAAGGTGTTGTCGCTGTATTGGATGGACCTCAACTCGCCCCCGAATTCGATGATCCCTCGGAAGGTCGACGTGTCGAACCCAAAATACCAGTTGGCCTTGCCCCCGTACGATGCGCCCAGCAACAGGGCGTCCTTCCATGTGATCCTGCCGGTGTTGTTGACGCCGATCCTGTTCACCTGGCCGTCTTTGTCTTCATAGTAGTAGTAGGAGCCCACCACGCCACCCATCACGCTGGCGGTTGCCAGCGTCTTGAGCGCGCCCCCCGTCTTGCTCACGGAGCGTACAAGCGCCCCGTCATTGGTGGTGTTGGGGACGGGGAAGACGACATGGGTGGGCGAGATATCCATCCATAAGTCCTCGGCGGGCGTTGCGGTCGTGAATGTCGCAAGGGTCGTCACCGCGCCGCCCCCGACCGGCACTTTATTGATGGAATGGGTGAGCCCGTTGGTAACCATAAAATACACGTTCCCGTCCGGGTCGAGCTTCACCTGTCTCACCTCTTCGCCGGCTAGCGCGGTATAGAGCAAAGCCTGCGAAGTCGAGGCCGTATACTTGTAGGACCCCATGTTGTAACCCCCCTCCCCGTCATCGGCGATCCCGATCACCCGGGAACCGTCAAAATGCTCCACCGATGCCCAACTCGCGAAGCTGCCGATGCTGGTGGCGCATGTGCTCGCCGTGTTCAGCGTGATGGCGGGCGCCGCCGGATTATTGGTACAGATTTTTAATTGAGACGGGACCGTGGGGCTCGTAGAATATTCGGTCACCACGTATCTGCTGTCCATAAGAATCGCCTGGGGCTGCCTGTTGGTCAGTTTGGTGGGCGCGGTGGTGGTGGACGCATTCAGCTTCACCGCCTTGGTGGTCTGCGTCCCATCCCAGCACTGCCCACTGACGGTTCCCTTGAGGGTATAAACGATGGTCGTATCCTTGGGAACCATCCAATCGGTCAGGGCGCGCATCTCGCAAATATTGGCGGGGGTTGCCTTGAGCTCGCTGGAAAGCTTTATTCCCACCGGGGTGGCGGCGGAGGTGTCCACCCGGTAGATCTTGCCGCCCTTGAGGTAAAACAGGTAGCCGATCCTCACGTTTGTCATATTGCCGGTGGCTTTGTCAACGGTTGCCACCGAGATGGCGTGTTCGTCGAGACGCGTCCTCTTCCCGTTGCCCATGAAGTCGGCCCCGGTGGCGAGCGTCTTGATGACGGAAGGTGTCGCCGGGTCGATATAGTATATGTTGCCGGTGAAGAATTTGGAGTTGTCCGGGTGCTGCTCGCCGTCTCCCCAGAAAATCTTGTCGGCCGCGTTTGCCTCGGAGGCTTTGATGAATTGACCCGCCGAGCCCCCCTCGGCCGAAAAAGCATTCCACATTCCGCCGAAATCCGCCTGAGACTGGATCAGCACAAACGAAAAAGCCGCGCAAAACACGGCGACGGCCCCCCACTTCACCTTGAAGATCCCGCTGCTGTGCAACATAGGAAAGCTCCCATTATCACGTGCAATGCAAATCATGACACTCCACAACAATTCGAAGCATTTAACACCCGTTCCTAATTTCACGCAATAACTATTTCAGTGACAGGAAATGGTACAGGGGGCCGATTTACGGTATCAAACCCAAATAGTGGGGAAAAGATGGAGGACTAGAGATCGCAGAAGATAGTATTTCTCCTTAGGCAACCACTATCGCACACATATCCGGCCACGGTTCCCAGCGCGCGCGAAATCGGCCTATCTCCAATCCCCGGGCGATGCTTTACCATCCCGCTCGTTCGGCCATGGCCAAGCCCCATGAGCGATCAAACAAGCAGAAAGACATCATCCAGGACACCGACAAGGGAGTGTGGGAGCGGCTTGCAGCCGCGATGTCCTTGATTTGCTCACCGAGGTTGATCTGCTCACCGGTGTTTATCGGCTCACCGGAGATTGCTCGGCATCTGCCCCGTCCATCGCGGCTGCAAGCCGCTCCCACGGCAGGCGAGGGCCACTCAGCTCCATTCCCGGTTCGGGTGAGCGCATAGAGAGGGGCTGTTGCCAAATGCAAAGATTGCGACAGGTGTGGTCAAACAGGGCGGAGGTCTCCCCTCCCTTGGCGGGAGGGGCTGGGGGAGGGGGTCGTAAGTACTTGAAAACTCAACACCCTCCCCTAGACCCCTCCCATCGAAGGGAGGGGGACTTGCGTCCGGCTCAATAATCGCGCAGTTTAAATATTTCTTTGGGCAACAGCCCGGAGGGCTGCGCCCCCAGACCACATGCGCCGCCGCGCGGCGCGGTCCGGCACTCCGGGATCAATCGTTTTTGCCTCCGGGGCGTCCTTGGGA
>JBAQYM010000283.1:0-15130 GCA_049300095.1 Syntrophobacteraceae bacterium | reverse complement strand
CGCAGGGGCGGGGTTGATCCCCTTGAACGCAGGGGCGGGGTTGATCCCCTTGAACGCAGGGGCGGGGTTGGTCCCCTTGAACGTAGGGGCGGGGTTGATCCCCGCCCGGACTGCCGGAAGCAGAGATCTTCTTCAACAACTCCCCTCGGCACGGTCGGGAGACCGTGCCACAACTGGGGGGCATGGTCGTGGGGCAGGCTTTCCAGCCTGCCAGGCGCCCGGGGAGGGGTTCCTCCAATGACAAGATGGTTGAACATGCCCAGCCTGCCAGGCGCCCGGGGAGGGAGGATCGTCGGCTTCGGGCCGGTAACCAATCAGTGCGCATCAAAGGTAAGGGTGGGCCATCCTTCGATCACCCGCGTGCCGACCCTCCGGCGCCACGGCCGGACCATTTCTTCCACGCGGTCCAGCGCGCCCTCCAAAAACCCGCTGAGCACCAAATGCCCGTAACCTTTCCCGTCATCGCCCCCGAGCACCGCCTCCAGAATCGGCAATTCCAGGTTCATCACCAGCAGGTCGGACGGGGTGGTCAGCACCGAGAGCCGGTCCGCCGCGATGAACCCGATCCGGCCGGCCGTTGCGTTATCGAGCGCGTTTTGCCGGGCGACGGCCAGGGCGAGGGGCACACAGTCGACGGCCCAGGTGCGCCGGGCCCCGAGAAGGGCGCACGCGATCGCAAGAATGCCCGTCCCGGTCCCGAAATCGACCACGGTGGCGATCCTCCTCGACGCAAAAAGATCCGCAATGGCGAGTAGGCACCCTTTCGTGGTGGGGTGAAGGCCGGAGCCGAAGACGATCCCGGGGTCGATGCGGACCGGTATTCCGGAACTTGCCCCCGCCTGCCGTTCCGCTCCCGTTGCCGCCTCGATGCTGAACGGCCCCACGCGCAACGGTTCCGCGAAACTGTCCTGCCACCTCTCGTAGGGCAGGGAATACCGCGAGGTAAGCCGCCACTCCGGGTTTGATTCCAGCCAGTCAAGGACCGCGTCAAGGGCGTCCGTCCCGTAGAAAAGGTAGTAATAGGGCGGCTGCGGCCATATTCCGGCAAGCTCTCGCGAAGGGGGGTCTGGGGGGCGTCCCTTCCCTTTCAACTCGTAGACGTGGAGAATTCGTCCGATCCGGTTATTATTTTCGTCCGCGCACAATTTTCTTCTCTCCACCATTGACAGATGACGGGGGCGACTTAACTTCGGGCAGAATGAAAGACAAGTAATGTTAACGGACTGAGCGATTTTAGAGAATGAATCTTTAGCATATCGAGGAGTAGAAAATGAACAAAAAGTTTTATTCCAACTTGACGGTATTCGCAGTGGCTTTCGCCCTGGTTCTTGGCCTTGGAACATTCAACGCGGCAAAGGCAGTGCCGGGAATGGGCGATGAGGGTTATAGCAATCTTATTCCGGGTGAGGTCAATCTCTTCGGGATCGATGCGGCCGACAACGCGGCCAGGGTATCTCATAGAGATGCCGATGTCAGGGCCTACGTGTTCACCCCGGATTCCTATGGCCTGTGGGGTACTTCGCAGCAGTAATGACGGCAAACGAGATGACCCACTCAACCAGCCAGAGTTGAGCATAAGCCCCGGCAGGAATGACCCGCCGGGGTTTTCTTTATGATCGCCCCAAAAAATCCGGATTTGCACAGCTTCGTTCACTCTCACCGGAAAGCGCTTCTCAGGGACGCAAAAAATACTGCTGTACCTTTTTGTTTCTCGTTGCCTCGTTCCCATGCTCCTGGGGCTGTTGCCCAAAGAAATATTCAAGTTGCGCGACTATTGAGCCGGGCGTGAGTCCCCCTCCCCGCGATGGGAGGGGTTAGGGGCGAGTGTTGAATTATCAATTACTTACGACCCCCTCCCCCAGCCCCTCCCGCCAAGGGAGGGGAGACCTCTGTCCTGTTTTGGCCATACCTGTCGCAACTTTTGCATTTGGGCAACAGCCCCTCCCGCGTGGGAATGCATACTGAAGAAGATGACGAACTCCCCATATGCATTCCCACGCGGGAGCATGGGAACGAGGGATACTTCGGTAGAGGCGCATAAAAATCTGCCCTAAAACGGGATAATAATATTTTCTACATCTCTCAGCACATTAAAAAGTCTATTCAGGATGTATTCTCAAGGGCGAATTTTTATCTTTTGCCGTTGACAACGCGGGGGGGTGAAATTATCTTCCGACCATTAAAAAGTTAAGTGTTCTTGATGGAGTGGATAACTTA
Source organism: Syntrophobacteraceae bacterium (assembly GCA_049300095.1). Taxonomy (GTDB): domain Bacteria; phylum Desulfobacterota; class Syntrophobacteria; order Syntrophobacterales; family Syntrophobacteraceae; genus SbD1. The sequence continues at coordinate 12,913 of JBAQYM010000283.1, read as the reverse complement.
AGAGAATAATTCTTTCGTATATTGAGGAGTAGAAAATGAATAAAAAATATTATTCCACCTTGACGATATTCGCAGTGGCTTTCGCCCTGGTTCTTGGCCTTGGAACATTCAACGCGGCAAAGGCAGTGCCGGGAATGGGCGACGAGGGTTATACCCTTCCTCCGGGCCAGACCAACCTTTTCGGGCTCGATGAAGCCGACAACAGAATCGTGGTGTCTCACAGGGATGCCGATGCAAGGGCCTATGAGTTCGCCCCGGATTCCTATGGCCTGTGGGGTACTTCCCAGCAGTAATGACGGCAAACGAGACGACCCACTCAACCAGCCAGCGTTGAGCATAAGCCCCGGCAGAAATTCACCTGCCGGGGTTTTTTTATGATCGTCGAAAAGGACCCGGATTTGCGCCTATTGATTCACTCTCACCTGAAAGCGCCGATCGGCACATTAAAAAGTTACCCGAGATGTATTATTAAACGATAATATTTACCTCTCGCGGTTGACAACACAGTGGGGCGAATTTATATTGCGGCCATGTTAAAAATTAAGTGATGTCGAATGAATGGAGAACTTAAAAGAACAATTCTTTCATATATTGAGGAGCACAACATGAACGGAAAACTTTTCATCAGTTTGTCGATAATCGCAGCGGTTTTCACCCTGGTGCTTGGCTTCGGGGCACTCGATGTCGCCAAAGCCGTCCCCGGTATGAGCGATGAGGCCTATACCCTTCCTCCGGGCCAGACCAACCTTTTCGGGGTCGATGAAGCCGATAACAGCGCCTCAAGCGTGCGCTGACATTTTTACTAAATTAAATGCTCGTGAAGAAACGAAAAACCGACGAGCATGACTCTTTCACGAATCAAGGAGTGTAAAATGAACGGAAAGCTTTTCCTCAGCTTGTCGATAGTTGCGGTGGTTTTCACCCTGGTGCTTGGTTTCGGAGCGCTCGATGTCGCCAAAGCCGTCCCCGGGATGGGCGACGAGGGCTATACGCTTCCTCCGGGCCAAACCAACCTTTTCGGGCTCGATGAAGCCGATAACAGCGTTGCGACCTCGGATAGAGACCGTGCCGACAGGGATTTCGAGTTCCCCGATTGATGCGGACCGTAACGGTCCCGGTTGCGGGCGCCGCGCCCTGCCGGGCAACCGGCCACAAACAACAAAATCCCGGCAGTCCTGAAGGACTGCCGGGATTTTGTTTTGCGATCACAACCCGCCGCATGCGGAGAATCGTGCGGGCCGGCGCCGATGGCCGGGCGCCGGCGCCAATCAGCTTAAAATCGGATCATTTCTTCTTTGTTGTCGATCTTCCCGGAATGGCGGGCTTGCCCGAGCCCTCGTCCGGTCCCTTCGCCGGGGTCACCTCGGCCGCTTTTGGCGGCGGGGCCGCGCCGATGTTCAGGTCATAGGTGATGATCGTGCTCTTGGCATCCCATACTTTCAGAAGGTCCTTGGCAAGCACCATGCTGACGATGAGCTGCTTGTTCCCATCCCCCATGAGGTCGCCGATACGGACCGAGGTGACCATCCCGGAGAATTCGCGGGTCTTCCAGTTTTCGACCATCCCGAGCTGGTCCCATGAAAGCGAGATGACCTCCCCCTTTTCGTAGGCTTTCATCGAATCGGGCAGGAACCTGTCCATGGAGGACAAATTGCGGTTGAGGACAAGTTCGAGTATGCCGTCCTTGTTCATGTCCGTGACCAAAATGGGCGAGGGAATGAAGAAAAGATCGACCCGGTTGAACCGGAGGTCCTCGATCTTGGCCTCGAAGGTGTTGGTCGTGGCGGAGAAGACGTTGCTGCCCTTCCATATCTGATCGCCGGCCTGATTGAGGACCACCAGGCGATGGGAACCGTCAACCAGGATGATCTCTTCCATCTTGTCGTTATTTATGTCGGCCTTGACGAAATTGAAGAGGTTGCACGATTCGGGCAGGGTGATCGGAGTGGTTGGATTAAGGGACTTGCCGCGGAGCTGCATCTCCATGACCGCCCCCTTGAACGCGCCTTCGGTCGTTTCCCCCTTCTTCTGTCCCACCACGACCTTCCCTCGCTGGCCGAGATGAACGGTGTTCAGAAAATAGGGAATAGCTTCGGCAACGACCTGCACCTTGCCCCCGGAGGCGGACAGAACGTAGGAGGATACATCTTCGCCGCTGTACTGCTCCAATATCTGTTTTTCGCCGATCCCCCTGGAGGAGTTCTTCTTCCGCAGGTTTGTCAGGTAGATATAAGCCTTTCCGTCCTTGTAGATGTCAGACACGGCGACCCAAACAAAGCGGTCCACGGGGCGGCCTTCGAAGGTCCCGATCGTTCTCAGCCCGTTTGCTTCCTTACGGTAGACTGTAAGCTTGCCGTAGGTGATGGCGACGATCTCGGTCTTGCCGTCCCCATCCAGGTCCCCCACATCCATGCCGATAATCCCGCCTTCGAAGGTCTGGCTCCGCCAAATACCCGGCTGCCTCAGCGCGCCTTCCGGGGTTACCTCGATAAAGTTGGGGTTGAGATAGGAAATCTTGTCTCCCGAAACGAGCGCGCCCGGAAGAAGAAATTCAGGGTTCCTGGTGGCGAGCATCTCCGCCTCGGAGGCGGCGGACTGCGACTTGTCGCCCGGCTTGGCGAAAATATTCGTGTTGATTTGCTGCGCGAAGTTGTTGACCTGCGGGATCACATCGTCGAGGCTCTTGGTCTGGGCGTAGAATGCGACCGGCTCGGCCTTCCCGGAAAGCGGGACTATCTTGGCGTCAATGCTTACGGACTGACCCATGCCGGTGATGCTGCCGAAAAGGACGTAGTCGGCTTTGAGATTGTTGCCGATACGCGTGGCGTCATTAATGGTGATGTCCTTGAAGCCCTTGGCGGCCTGTTCGGTCTGGGACCTGTCCACGATCTGCACCTTGCCCTGCCAGGCCAGCCGCGAGGTCAGCATGTCCCGGACCCCGCTCTGAAGGTAGTTGAGCTCCGCCGGGGTATGCATGCTAAATGGAAGAATAGCGATCTTTACGGGCACGTCGCCGGTTGGCGCGGCGCCGGCGCAGGGGCGCGCCAGCCCGACGAGAATGAGCAAAAGCAGCGGAAACAAAAAAATGGGTTTCCTGAGCGACATTGTAAAATCTCCTTGTCAGTTCGATATGTATCAGGGTTTACGCTGGTTCTTTGCCGTTCGTAGTCTCGATACCTCGAATGGACGGCAATCGGAGACCTCCTGCAACAAAAATTAACAAATTTCGGCGGTTTTCGAAGAATAAGGCGTTTAAGGTCGATTTCCCCCGGTCCGCACAATAAATCAGGTGCATTCCCCATGGCAAGTCTTTTATTCCCGTTTGTTCAGACGGCAAAAAAGATTTATAAATTGTTGATATCAAACCGAAGTTTTTATTGGAGATTTTTACTTGACAAGGGCTGGAATTTCGAATTAAATTGCTGCCAATTGTGGTAAAGGGGCAAACCGTTAACCCTTAGGCATGCGGAAGGAGGTGAGATTAGCCATTAGAATCGATAGGATGGGGCTAAGTACGGAAAGAGTGTGTAATAACGTCAGCTTTTGAGGAGGAAAGAGAATGAGGAAGCACCTGATGATTTTCGCGGCGGCGCTGCTGGTGGTTGCCATTGCCATGCCGGCTTTCGCGGAAGTCGAATTCAAGTACGGTGGGTCGTTCCGCGCGCGTTGGTTCGCACAAGACAACGTGTTCGACGGAACCGAGACCCGTTTTTCGCCTAATTACAACTCGGATGACAACAGGAACATAGTCGACCAGCGTTTGAGGGTGTTTTTCAGCTTCATCGGCAGCAAGAACCTCAAAGTTGTGACCGGTTTTGAAATGGGCGACGCGATTTGGGGCCAGGGCGGTAATCCGGTCGGCAGCAGCGCCAACGCCAACTTTGGTCACAACGAAGGCGCCAACGTGGGCGGCGACTCGGTTTCCATCGAAGTCAAGACCGCTTATGTCCAGTTCAACATCCCCAACACCACCACCACCGGTATCGTCGGTCTTCAGCCGATGGTTCTGCTGGATTCGTGGATTGTGGGTGACGACCTTGCGGGCGCCGTGTTTGTCACCAAGCTCGACCCGTTCAAGATCACCGCGGGCTATGTCGGCGGCCAGAACGGTTGGGAGAGAAGGTTCGACTCCAACAAGCTCCCGACGACCGACGACACGTTCAACGTGGACGATTTCTTCGTGTCTCTGGACTATGCCAGCGGCCCGTTCAAGGCCTCTCTCATCGGCTTCCTGCAGTATGGCCATGACAGCGGCGTGAGCGTGGATCCCTCGACCCTTTTCACTCCGGTCAGGAACTTCACCGGCAACTCGACCGCCTTCATTTTCGGCAACAGGCAGTATCAGGACAACTACCTGTTCGACCTGGGCTTCAACTTGACCTACAAGGTTGACTGGTTGCTCGCCTATGTGAACTTCGCCAAGAACTTGGGCAGCGTTGACCTGAAGAGCAACTCCGGGTTGCCGGCGACTCCGTTTGGTAATGTTGGAGACGCTTCTCCCGACTACACGGGCTTCATGATTGACGCCGGTGTAACGTACTTCTGCGGGCCGTGGACCGCTAATATCGGCGGTTTCTACACCTCCGGTCCTGAAATCAGCGACAACCCCAGCCAGTTCGACTCCGGCTACTATGCGGACGGCAGGGCCAAACCCTTCAGGTACCTCGAGAGCAAGGATGTCGAGTGGTTCACCTATCCTCTCGGAGTCCAGAAGGCTACGTCGGAACTCATCGGCGGCGGCATCCTGGGTGAAGATCTGCACACCGTTCGCGGCTACTCCGGTACCGTGGCGGGAAGCGCGATCGGCAACCCCGGAGCGGCACAGACGGTATTCTGGAGAGGCTGGTACAATCCTCAGAACGTGTGGAGTGTAACCGCCGGCGGTTCGTACCAGATTACCCCGACCACCAAGGTCAGTGCTTCTTACTGGTATTGGGGCACCTCCGAGGAAGTTCCGGTTAGCTATATTTACGCAACCCAGAACTCCGACGCAAAGTTCCAGATGTCCAGCAGCATCGGGCACGAACTTAACTTCTACCTGGATCAGAAGATTGTTGACGGTCTGACCCTGACGCTGGTTGGCGCGTACCTGTTCGCGGACGACGCGTTTGCGCCCATCCCGACCACGGGTTACACCACTCTGCCGTCCAACGGGTCCGGCACGGCAACCAAGATTCTGGCTGACGATGCGTTTGAAGTCGGCGCCAGGCTGCAGTGGAATTTCTAAGCACAAAAACGGTTTAGCGTAAGCTTTACCGGAGCCCGGATGGATACCCTCCATCCGGGTTTTTTTATGGCGCGCCCGGGTAAGACCCTGCGCTATTGAATTGGGACGGCGAATTCGGAGTATTGTGCAAAGGTCTCAACTCAACGGCTTTGGGGCCGTGACCCGAGCCCAAAATCAGGAAAATGTCATGTCCGAGTTTCTCAAGGTAAGAACTGCGGGGGAGGTCCTGGCCATCCTCGAGGACATCCGGCCGCTGCCGTCCGAGACGGTCCCGCTCGAAAGGGCCGGCGGGAGGGTTGCGGCATCCGATATTCAAGCGCCCGAACCGGTTCCCCATTTTGTCCGCGCCACGATGGACGGCTTCGCGGTGCGCGCCCGTGACACCTTCGGGGCGTCCGAAAGCCTTCCCGCCATGCTCGATACGGCGGGCGAGGTGCTCATGGGCGACGCGGCGACAACGACACTGCCGCCGGGGCGGGCGATTGCCGTCCCGACCGGCGGGATGCTTCCAGAAGGCGCGGACGCTGTCGTGATGGTGGAATACACCCAGGCGCTCGACGCCGGGACCATCGAGGTCACTCGACCGGTCGCGCCCGGTGAGAACGTGCTCGGTATTGGAGACGACATCCGCGAGGGTGAGACGATTTTCGTTCGGGGCAGGCGGCTGTTACCCCAGGACATAGGGGTCCTGGCGGCGCTGGGACTGACTGAAATCGCGGTTTTCAGGCGTCCGAGGGTCGCCCTCATTTCCACCGGTGATGAGATTGTCCCCGTCGAGACGCGCGCGGTGCCCTCCGGCAAGGTGCGCGACGTCAATACCTTTTCCCTTGCCGCGCAGATCGAGTCCGCGGGGGTCGAGGTCGGCATGCGGGAAAAGGTCCCGGACAAGCTCGAAGACCTTGTTGCCGCCTGCCTTGACGCCTTGTCCGGCCATGACATGATAGTGCTTTCGGGGGGCAGTTCCGTGGGCGCGCGCGACTACACGGTCCGAGTGCTCGAACGCCTGCCCGACTCGGTGCTCCTGGTGCACGGGGTTGCCATACGCCCGGGCAAGCCGACCATCCTGGGGCTGAGCGGCGAGAAGATCTTCTGGGGTCTCCCCGGCCAACCGGTGTCCGCCCTCATCACCTGCCGGGCCTTTGTCGTGCCCTCGCTCGAAAGACTCCAGGGCCGCGTTCAGACGGGGGCGGCCGGGAGGGGTGCAACAAGCCTCCGGGCGATTTTAAACCGCCGGCTTCCATCGGTCCACGGCAGGACGGATTTTGTGCCGGTCTCGCTGTCCGGGGGCGACGACGGGGTGGTGGAAGCCGCGCCGATATTCGGCAAATCAGGCGCCATCAGCATTCTCGCCCGTGCGGAGGGGTATGTGATAGTACCCGAACACGTGGAAGGATTTGACCGGGGGACCGAAGTGGTAGTGTATCCTTTTGCGTATTAGCCGGATGCCGGATGAGAGTTGCGAGATGGATGCCGATTGTCCTCGTCCTCACGCCGGAGGGGCTGTTGCCCAAATTGATTTACGGCAAATTCATTGTAATTTACGCTCAGGTTGGGATGTTAAGTTCGTCATTCCCGCAGTGTCTTTGGGCGGGAATCCAGCGGTTTTCCAGGCGTCTGCAAAAAAAGATGCTGGATTCCCGCCCAAAAAACACCGCGGGAATGACGATCCTCAAGTCCCAAACGAAAGCAGGATTGTACTGCAATTTCACCGCATGCGATTGGGCAACTGCCTCGGCAGCGTGGGACCGGGGAGTTCTGCTTCGTGCCCTTCGTGTTCTTCGTGTCGAAAAGAGATATGACCAAACACGAAGAGCATGAAACATGGACTGCCGTTGACCGTTGAAGCCTGTTCAATGGGGGTGAACTGTGCAAACAATCCGACACCCGGTGGGAGCGGCTTGTAGCCGCGAAGGGCGTGCCATGGCGAGGATTCGTGGTTGCAGAGACGTCGCCCCGGACTTTAACCGCGATTGCGTCGCATTGGCACACCCATCGCGGCTACAAGCCGCTCCCACCCCACAGATCTTACCTCCCACCTCCTACCTCCCACCTCCCACCGCCCACCGCCCTTCATCCCATCACGCGCTCATGCGCTTACCCCCGCAATTATTTTTCATTGAACACCGCATGAATCTTACTTATAATTGCCGCGCCTTTTGAAAGCCCCCCGCCGCGCGAACTTTCCGAGGGCGAGCATGGGCGAGGAAACGGCATGAAAGATATGATTCCAGCGTTGTCAGACGGATCATTTCCTAACATAACCTGAGCCTGCTTTTCAGGGAGTTTTGCCTAACCGGGAAGACTCCCTTTTTTACTTCGATAAGGGATGGTGGTACGAAATGTGCGATATTACTATAAAAAAGCTTATCGTGATCTGCTTTTTCGCCGCCTTGCTGAGCGGTCTTGTTCCGGGCGGCCGAATTTGCCTCGCGGCCCCGGCTCCGGCGCCTCCCGACCAGCCCGAAAGACGCGCGGCGCTGGTCATCGGGAACGGCGCCTACGGCACGGCGCCCCTTCGAAACCCGCTCAACGACGCCCGCGCTATGGGACAGGCGCTCAAGGACCTCGGGTTTGAAGTTGTCCTGCGCGAGAACCTGGACCAGAAGGAAATGAAGAGGGAAATTCAGTCCCTGGGCCAGAGGCTCCAGAAGGGGGGCGTCGGGCTGTTCTACTTTGCGGGCCACGGGGTCCAGGTTAACGGACACAACTACCTGATCCCGGTCGGGGCGGCGATCGAGCACGAAAAGCAGGTCGAATACGAAGCCGTGGACATGGGCGCGATCCTGGGCGAAATGGACTACGCCCGCAACCGCCTGAATTTGGTCATCCTGGATGCGTGCCGCGACAATCCGTTTGCGCGAAGCTTCCGGTCGGTCTCGCAGGGTCTCGCCTCGATCAGTGCCCCGAGCGGTACGCTGATAGGTTTTGCGACCGCGCCCGGCTCGGTTGCCAACGACGGGCAGGGAGATAACGGCGTCTACACGGGCGAGCTTATAAAGGCGATGTCGCAGCCCGGACTCAAGATCGAGGATGTTTTCAAGCAGGTGAGATCGGCGGTGCGCGAGGCCACGCGCGGAAAGCAAACTCCCTGGGAATCCTCGTCCCTTGAAGGCGATTTTTATTTTCGCTCGCCTCCGCCGGTCCAGGCCGCCCCGCCCGTGCAGGTGACGGCCGCCCCCGCGCAGGGGCAGGCCGGTCCGGGTGCTTCCGAGAGGTCCGCATCCCCGCAGGCCGAGCCGGTATCGAGGAGCGAGAGGCCCGTAAAAGCCCTCAAGACCTGGCGGGAACCCGTCACGGGACTCGAATTCGTCTGGGTGCAGGGCGGGTGCTTTTTGATGGGAAGCCCGCAGACCGAGAAAGGCCGGTCCGGGGACGAGGGGCCGGTGCACGAGGTCTGCGTGGACGGCTTCTGGATGAGCAGAACGGAGATCACGAACGGCCAGTTCAAAAAATTTCAGCAGGACCACGACAGCAGGAACTATTCCGGGCACGCGCTGAACGGCGATACGCAGCCCGCGGTGTTCGTCACCTGGTGGGACGCGAATAATTTTGCCCAGTGGCTGATGGGCCAGAGCGGGGGGCAGTACACTTTCCGGCTGCCCACGGAAGCCGAGTGGGAATACGCCGCCAGGGCCGGGTCGGAGGCGGCCAGGTACTGGGGCGAGGACTCGCTCAAGGCCTGCGCGCACGAGAACGTGGCCGATCTCACCGCCAGGAAGCAGCTCGGGATGGAGGCGGTCAGCGATTGCGACGACGGCTATGCGGCGACGGCCCCCGTGGGTTCGTTTCAGCCCAACGGGTTCGGCCTCTATGACATGCTCGGCAACGTATGGGAATGGTGCGCGGACGTCTACGGCGTGGACTCCTACGTCCGGCACGACCGGAAGAACCCGCAGTTTTCCGACGAGGGCGTGGGGCGGAGCCGCGTGATACGGGGCGGGTTCTGGCACGGCGGCCCCGTGGCCATCCGCAGCGCGGTCCGCGGAAGCGGAATGCCCGAAGGCATGAGCGACGACCTCGGGTTCCGGCTGATCCGGGAACCGTAGTACCATGACGGAAAGTATTCACCGCGGAGGTCGCGGAGGTCGCAGAGGAAAAGCCGAGGAATAAAATTGGAAGAACCCGGGAAGGCAATTGACTGCCTCTGTTTCCTCCCTGTCTTTTTCTCCGCGTTCTCAGCGGCCTCTGCGGTGAGTGCTTTTGACCTTTTTGAGTTGCAATCCATTCGAAACGGAGGGAGGCGCGGATGAAAGTTGTAGGCTTTAACGGAAGCGCGAGAAAAGACGGCAACACCGCCATTCTCATCAACTACGTGTTCAAGGAACTCCAGGCCGAAGGGATCGAAACCGAGCTGGTGCAGCTTGCGGGACAGGACGTCCACGGCTGCCGGGCCTGCTTCAAGTGTTTTTCCAATAAAGACGGCCTTTGCGGAACGGATGACGATTACCTCAATACCTGCGTGGAGAAGATGACCGAGGCGGATGGAATCATACTCGGCTCTCCGACCTACTTTACCGACGTCAGCGCCGAGATGAAGGCGCTGATCGACCGTGCGGGCCTGGTGGCCAAGGCCAACGAGGACATGTTTGCGCGCAAGGTCGGGGCGGCCGTGGTCGCGGTGCGCCGGGCGGGGTCCACCCACGCCTTCGACTCGATCAACCATTTCTTTCTGATAAGCCAGATGGTGGTGCCCGGGTCGATCTACTGGAACATGGGGTTCGGTCTCGACAAGGGAGACGTGGAAAAGGACGCGGAAGGCATCAAGACGATGGGGGTCCTGGGCCGGAATATGGCCTGGGTGCTGAAAAAACTTTGCGGCTAGACAGGTCGCGCAATGAGGCGGCTATATCATGAGACTATTTAAGTGCAGCTTCTGGGCTGTTGTGGTTTTCCTGTTTTTCCTGGCGCAGGGCGCCGTATTGGCGGCTGAAGGAACAGACGCGCCGCGGAGTGATCCCGATGTGGACTTCCACTGGGCCTTTGCCGCCATGTCCTCGGTAAACGGGAAAACCGCGGTGCAGGCCGTTACACAGGACATGGCGCTCAAATCCGGCGACCAGCTCAAGATGATGGTCGAACCGCGCAAGAAATGCTTCGTCTACCTGTTCCATCACAATCCCAAGGACGGACTGAAGCTTCTCTTCCCCTACACGCTCCAGCAGTTCGAGATGGACTACCAGGTCAACCGGAAATACTACATCCCGCGCGGGGAGGCCTGGTTCAAGCTGGACAAGAACACCGGGCAGGAAACATTCTACCTCGTCGCCTCGGCAGCGCGCCTCGACGATCTCGAAAAGGACTATGTCCGCTACGAGTCGGCGGGCCCCGCCGATAAGCCCGACGCGGGCAGGGCCGTTCTTGACCGGATTCGGGCCCTGAGAAGGGAGCACCGTGAGTTCACCGCCCCGGCCGAGCGGCCCGTACCCATAGGGGGCGCGGTGAGGGGCGTTCAGCCGGTGGAAGATCCGGCGCGGGCCGATGTCGCGGCCCTGGCCGGCGAAATCGCCTCGACCGGTTTTATCGCCAGGACCTATACCATTGAGCATAAGTAGAAGGAAAAGGGTCCGGGTCCTCCTGGTTCTCGCGGTCGCGGCCTTCGGATTTGTCCAGATTCTTTTCCAGCTTTTCCCCGGAATCTTCGAGACCTGGAACTCCCAGGTCTTCGACAGGTTCTTCCTCGCGCGCTCCTCGATCGCCGCTTTCAAGCCTGCCTACGACGGGACCGTGGTCCACGTGGACCTCAACAACACCGCCATCCGGCAGCTCGGGACCTTCTATCTCACCCGCTCCCATTACGCCCGCGCCATGCGAAATCTTGCCGCCATGGGCACGGCGGCGCAGGTCTACGATCTCATCTTCGCCGCCGAGACCAGCCATGCGGACGACAAGGCCATTATCGACGCAACAAGCGAGGCCGGTAACGTCTATTTCGGCATGGCCTTCGCCCTGGTTGCCGGTAATCGGGGGGAGGGCGCCCCGCTCGCCCCCGAGGTCCGGGACTATCTTTCCGCCACCCGGTGGAAGGTGCGGGTCGAAGGGGACGCCGGGGACCTCTACTCCGGCGAGAGGCCCCTGGTGACCTTCCCGCTGCTTGCAGCCGCTTCGCGCGGCATGGGCTACCTCAGCCTGCAAACCGACCGGGACGGTGTGATCCGCAGGGTCCCGCTCCTTGTCCGGTTCGAGGACGCTTTCTACCCCAGCCTGGCCTTCCGGGTGGTCTGCGACTACCTGGGAGTCGCCCCCGAGCGGATCACGGTAAGTCCCGGACGCCACATCAGGCTGGCCGGCGCGCGCAGGCCCGGCGGCCCCCCGCATGACATCCTCATCCCCATCGACAGGCGCGCGAACATGATCGTCAACTTCACCGGCCCGTGGGGGACGATGCGCCACTACAATTTCGCCAAGATATATGCGGCCTCGAACGACCGCGATGAAATGGAGATGTGGGCCGAGGAGCTTTCGGGAAAAATCGCCGTGATCTCGGATGTTTCCACGGGCGCTACGGACATCGGGCCGGTGCCGGTGGACGTAAATTTCCCCCTGAGCGGCCTGCATGCGAACGTGATCCACACGATTCTCGCCCAAAATTTCCTGAAAGAGGTCCCCCGCGCCGCGGCGCCCGCTATCGAGGCCGGGATCGTCCTCGTGCTGCTGCTCATGTCGCTGCGTCTTTCGCCGTTTCCCTTCTTCGCGGGCTCGGCCCTGCTGGTGGCGGGATACGGGGGCGGCGCGCTCCTGCTGTTCCTGTCCGGGGGGCTGATGCTCGATATCGTGCGTCCGGCGGTTACGGCCGGGACCGCCGCGTCGCTCATAATCGCCTGGAGCTACTTCCAGGATGAGAAGGAAAAGGAGGCCCTGAGGAGGTCTTTCGAGTCCTATTTCCCGCCCGCGGTGGTCAAGCGAATCCTGGCCAACCCCGCCCTGATGGACAGGGGCAGGCGAAAGGAGCTGACGATCCTTTTCAGCGACATAAAGGATTTTACCGTCCACGCCTCCTCGTATTCGCCGGACCGGATACGCGCTTTTTTGAACGAGTATTTCGAATCGATGGTGGACATCGTTTTTGCCTTCGAGGGGACGGTCGACAAGTATATCGGGGATGGGTTGATGGTCTTTTTCGGGGACCCCGAGCCGGTGCCCGACCACGCCCTGCGCGCGGTGCAGGCTGCGGTCGCGATGCAGAAAAAGGCGCGCGAGCTGACGAAAAAATGGCTCGACGAGGGGGGATTTCCCGCGCGGATTCGCATAGGCATCAACACGGGCGAGGTCGTGGTGGGGAATATGGGCTCGTCGAGGAGGCTCTCCTACACGGTGCTCGGCAGCGCCGTAAACCTTGCCAAGAGGCTCGAATCCCATGCGCCGGTGGACGGGATTCTCATATCCCAAAGGACCTTCGATCTGCTCGACCGGCGAATCCCGGTGCGCTCCTTCGGGCAGATCCAGGTAAAAGGCGTGGAGGAGCCGGTGAGCACCTACGACATTATTTGGGAGGAGGCGTGAGGGGCGGCAATCGTCGTGGGGGCTGTTGCCCAAGGCACAGGGCCTCTCCCTGGCGCGGATTGAAACCAAATACATGCGAGAGTGTCGGCCCTTGGCCTTCCGGCGGTCCGGGCGGGGATCAACCCCGCCCCTACGGATTTACGGCAGGCCTGATGTCGTCCGCTGGACGTAGGGGCGGGGTTGATC
>JBAQYM010000282.1:0-7117 GCA_049300095.1 Syntrophobacteraceae bacterium | reverse complement strand
CCGGAGGGAGAAATCTTGTTTGTTCCGCACCACGGAAAGATTTCTCCCTCCGGTCGAAATGACAATATGCTCAAGCGCTTCATTAAGGCAACAGCATTGGGGCCCGGGGGAGGGGGCACGCTCAGAAAAGCCGCTTTACCCAAACGAGGCTCAGGGCAAGGTTGATGTCGTATTTGCAGAAACGTTCGATCCCGCTGTGGTCGTTGGATGTCTGTTTCAGGTCCAGCAGGCGGTCGAAGTTTTTTTCTATCACGATATTGCAAAAATCAACCGGCACCTGCCGGACAAAACTGAGTTCCTCATCGTTCCACAGCTCGCCGGCAATGTCCCCGACCCCGTTTTCCAGGGTGTCGTTCGCGCACACCTTGTAGCATGCGCCGCAGGTGCAGCGGTGGATCGAATCGAAATCGGTGGGAATGGGATGGCCGTTTTCGCAAAAGGGGCAGACGATGATGTGAGCACCGGAAAGCCTCCTCCCGTTCGGGGCTTTTGCTGTTATAGACCTGAACAGGTTTTTCATCTTAATCTCATCCATCGTTTCCGCCCATGTGCCTTTCTTTATGAGTGATCATGCCGGTCCGCCGACATTCCCCAATATATAAATTCTTTCGGCTTGAAATCAAACAGGAACTTTGGCATAAAAATTCGATTTCGGGAAAAACCGGCGCCAATCCATAACAGTTCGAAGGAGATAACGTGAGCGCACCGCATACACCAGGCGACAGGGTCCGGTCAATCTTAAAAAAGCTCGACGAACTCTACCCGGACGCGGAGTGCTCGCTCACGTTCCGGGACCCGCTCCAGCTTCTGGTTGCAACGATCCTCTCGGCCCAGTGCACGGACGAGCGGGTCAACAGGGTGACCCCCGCCCTTTTCCCAAAATACCCCACCGCCAAAGCCTATGCCGAAGCGCCGATCCAGGACCTGGAAGAGGACATCAGGTCCACAGGCTTTTATCACAACAAGGCGAAGGCCATCAAGGAGTCCTGCCGCGTGCTCGCCGACCGGTTCGGCGGGGAAGTCCCCGCGGACCTCGACACCCTGGTCAAGCTGCCGGGGATCGGGCGCAAGACCGCAAACGTCGTCCTGGGAAATTCGTTCGGCATTCCGGGGGTCGTTGTGGACACGCATGTCGACCGCGTGTCGACAAGGCTCGGACTGACCGCCCAAAAAGACCGCGACAAGATCGAACAGGACCTCATGGCCGCCGTGCCGAAGGAGAAGTGGATCAAGTTCGGGCACCAACTGATCCAGCACGGCAGGAGGATTTGTATCGCCAGGAAGCCGAAGTGCTCGATTTGTCCGCTGCGGCCCGAGTGCGACTACGGGATGGATGCGTCCACGCCCAAGGCGTGAGGGACGCACTCATTCAGCGAGGCCTCGCGCCTCGCATGCCTCGGAGGGATTTTCGTTTACAAATTCGGGGGTCCGGGAGCACTTGCGGGGTCCGGGAGCACATTGCATGGATAAGTTCGACAGACTGATACCGGCGTGCGTGGAGCAGGGATATTCCGATGTGCACATAACGGGCGGCCACCCTGTCGTGTTCCGAAAGGACGGCAAGATCGACTTCGACAGGGAGAGCAACTGGTCGCACGAAGAAGTGGACGCCCTGGTCGCAACGCTTCTTACGCCCCGGCAACTCCAGGTCCTCAGGAAGCGCTGGTCGGTCGACCTGGCCGTATCGGTCGGCCATGTCCGCCTCCGCGTCGAGGTTTTCAGCACCGTCCGGGGTCTCAGCATAGCGATCCGTATTCTGCCGGGGTCCGTGCCTTCGATCGCGAGCCTCAACCTTCATCCGTCGATCCAGTCGATCAGCCGGATGCGAGCCGGCCTCGTGCTCGTCTGCGGCGCCACCGGGTCCGGCAAATCGACGACGATAGCGGCCGTTATCGACGGGATAAACCAGAATCTATCCACCCACATCGTGACCCTGGAAGATCCGATCGAGTACCGGTTCGTTTCGGGAAAATCGTTTATCGAACAGCGCGAACTCGGGACGCATATACCTTCTTTCGAGCAGGGGCTTATCGATGTTTTGAGAGAAGACCCGGATGTAATCGTGGTGGGCGAGTTGCGCGAACCCGAAACCATCCGGCTCGCCCTGAACGCGGCGGAATCCGGTCACCTCGTGATAGCGTCCCTGCATGCCAGCAATTCCGAGGACGCCCTCTACCGGATATTCAATTCGTTTCCGCCCGCGGCCCAGGAAGCCGTTCGCACCCAGCTCGCCCCGACCCTGGCCTGGCTGATCGTCCAGCGACTGGAATACCTGCCGAGGGCGGGGTTCCGGGTCCCCTGCCTCTCGATATTGCGGGGCACCACGGCGGTCAAGAGCCTCATCCGGGACAACAAGCTCGTCCAGATAGAGAGTGCGATGCAAACCGGAAGGGCCGACGGGATGTTCACCATGTCCGGCTACATCAAGGATTACATTGACAAGCTCGACTCTTTCGTGCCGCCGTCCGAGATATTTAAACCCTCGGAGGAAATGAACCGGGAGACCGTTCACCTGTCTCCTCTTCTCGACCCCGATGGTGTCGGCTAGAAACTTGGGGAGGCGAGGGGTCCCGCCCGGTACTTTCGTAAGTGTTCACCGCAGAGACGCGGAGGACGCCGACAAAACCGGCACTTGCATAAGACTTCCGGCAAATTTCAAGAAACCGCTCCTTCAACGAAGCTGCGGGCCGTCCCGGACTTAACAAATTCAAATTTGCTTTTTCTCCGCGTCCTCCGCGTCTCCGCAGTGAACAATTACGCACTTTTTGGTTGAAATACTGCCGTTTTCCAAGTTATTGTCCACCGTTCGAGCCGTTTTCCGTTTTTCCGGCCCGCATCGCACCGGGGACGGTCCGCGATTCCGGCGCGGCAAATCGAGGCAACGATGGAAAGGCGTACCCGGTTTACCTGGAATAGCTCACGGCGCGTGGTTCCACCTCAGCTCTTGCTCATTCTTTCGTCCTTTGTCCGACAAACATTGTAAGTCCGGCAACCCTTTTCCGAGCCCCGGATAGACTTCCCGGCGGTTGCGAAGCACAATATTCCCGGGTGATGGAGGATTTACATTGCCAATGCCATCAATGGAAACCGGGATGGTAACGGTGCGGGTCGAGGACCGGGCCACGGGAAAAATTCTCCGGGACGAGTACAACCGGGTGGCGCCTGCAACGGGCGGGGTCCCGAGCACGGCAACCCAAAAAATCCCCGGCCCGGCCACCTGTGACGAATAGAGTTTCGTTCCGGCGGACGGTCAGGTCCCCGGGATAATCGGCGCGGGCTGTGCGAGAAGTCCCGTCGATGTCGCTTCGAGCATACGGGATGCGACGGCTGCCGCCCTCGGGGCCATCCAGGCTTGCGGGAGGCGGCGGAGGGATAAGAAGACCGGAGTATATATCTTTTCCGGTTGTGGTGAGGCGGTTGTGTTACGAAACCAGAGGAGCAGTCGATATGGAGCCTAAAGAAGTCCTTCTCGAAATGAGAGAATACATAATAGAGATGGGGGCCGAAACCCTCGACATGTGCATGCAGTGCGGCCTGTGCACCGGTATTTGTCCGTGGCGGCTCGTGCCCGGGAAAACGAGCGAGGAATTCAACATCCGCCGCATGCAGCACCTCTGCCAGATTGGGATCGAGGGGTTCGAGGAGGAAACCGTCCTGTTTGCCTGCACAACCTGCGGGATGTGTCAGAAGAACTGCCCGCGCGGGGTGAAGATCATCGACAACGCGCGGGCGATGCGGACGAGCATCGTCGGGGGCGGAATGCCTCCGGCCGGGCTGCGGCCGATCCTGGGAAGCGCCCACGCGAACGGCAATCCCTGGTCGGGCCCGCGCGAAAAGAGGACGCAATGGCGGGAGGGCCGAGATATTCCCCAGTTCGGTCCGGATACCGAGTACTTCCTTTTCGTCTGCTGCCACTCGTGTTATGACCCGAGAAGCCAGAAAATCGCGCAGAGCATCGCCCGGCTCCTTAGCCATGCGGGAGTGAGCTTCGGGGTGATCGGGGCCGAGGAAAGCTGCTGCGGCGAGAGCATGAGAAAGCTTGGAGACGAGGAGCTTTTCCAAAAGCTTGCCGGGGCGAACATGGAGCTTTTCGCGTCCAAGGGCGTCCGCAAGATCATCACCACTTCCCCGCACTGCCTCTGGAGCTTTAAAAACGATTATGCCGAACTTGGCGCGGAGTGGGAGGTATTCCATTACACCGAGATACTCTCGAAGCTTGCGGCCGAGGGGAAGATCGGCCTGAACGGGAAAGGCGCAAAGAAAGTGGCCTTCCACGATCCGTGCTACCTCGGCAGGCACAGCGGCATCTACGATGCGCCGAGGGAACTGCTCGCATCGGTGCCGGGGGTCGAGATAAAAGAACTCGGGCGCTCGCGCGGTTCGAGCCTGTGCTGTGCCGGGGGTGGCGGGCGCATCTGGGCGGAAGTCCCGATGGGCGAGCGGTTCGGTGAGCTGCGGGTGAGCGAGGCGATCGATTCGGGCGCCCAGGTCCTTGCCACCTCCTGTCCCTATTGCGTGAACATGATGACGGATGCCCGCAACAGCATGGAAAAGCAGGACGTCCTCGAAATATTGGAGCTTTCCGAGATATTGGCTGAAGGTTTATAAAGGGTATTGTTGGGATTCGTTTCGCTTAATCCCGATACTGTTCACTTAAAGTACCTCCGGCAGCCGGGGACGTGGGGCAGGCTTTCCAGCCCGCCAACCAAGGAGCAAGGGCCTTCATCGGCCGGCAGGCTGGAAAGCCCGCCCCACGTCCCCGGCTGCCTTAAGTGGACGGTATTGCGCTTGATCCAACCTGCCACGGCTGCATCCCGGCACACGATTTGTCGAAATTTATGGAATAGGAGAATTTTTAATGCCGATCACACTGGATACGCTGAAATCGCGCGGAGTCGACTACCTGCTTGCATCGATGGAGGACGGCCAACTGGTCCTGGAGCCTTTCTGTTCGTGCGGCAACGCGCTCGACGAGAATTATCACTGCCCGCAATGCCAGAAGGTGTGCGAGTGCAAGTTCGTTGCGTGCTCGGGAGTACAAAGCATGGCCCTGGTGGAAAAACTGCTCGCCGGGAACCCCCGCTTCCGGGGGTTTGAAGCTTCACTGCTCGATCAATAAAAACACGAAGGAAATCGCTCAAATGCATCCGACCCGTTCCTCGCAAGAGGAGTTGCTGACCGAATCCAGCCCGTTTCCTTTTGCCTGCCACGACGCTTTGCCCTGCTTCACCCAGTGTTGCAGGGACGTGAACATCTATCTCACCCCCTATGACGTGCTGCGGTTGCGAAAGGCGCTGGGAGGGATGGGGTCGGCCGAGTTTCTGGCCGAACACACGCAGCATTTCCTGGCAAAAGGCGCCAACATTCCCGTCGTACAGCTTCTCATGGACCCCGAGACCCTTTATTGCCGGTTTGTGACCGATGATGGATGCCGGGTCTATAACGACCGTCCCTGGGCCTGCCGGATGTTTCCGCTCGACCTCTCGACCACCGGCGGCAAATACGGCCTGATCGCCGGAAAAGATCGCTGCATGGGGCTTTTCGAGCCCTCGGCCGGGACCGTGGCGGACTGGCTCGAAGGGCAGGGCGTGACCCATTACGCGGAAATGGAGAGGGAATACCAGTCGGTTGTCCCCGAGCGGTTCCAACCCGGCGCGGCGATGAACGAAGGACTCGGTAGGGTCCTTTTCCTTGCCTACGACCTGGACCGCTTCGCCGAAATGCTCGATGACCCGCGGTTCCTGAAGTTCTACGATGTGGATGAAGAAATGCTTCGCCGCGTTCGCGAAGACGACGAGGAACTGCTGCTGCTCGCCTTCCGCTATATCCGGGCCCAGATGGACGACCTCTACCAGGTGCTTTGATAGAATCTAAAAGGCCGGACGGGCAGGTTTTCCCGGGATGTGGCCGAAACAGGAATGAGGCCGCCGAGGACCGAGCATGACGGAGGTCCCCCTCCCCGCGACGGGAGGGGATAGGGGAGGGTGTCGAAATTTCGTGTACTTACAACCCCTTCCCCCGGCCCCTCCCACCACGGGAGGGGAGTCCCCGCCACGGTCTTGGCGCCGCCACTTCATTTTGCCGTTTGGGCGACAGCCCTTTCCCGCCTGCCCTCCCAATGACGGCGGGCTGTAAAGCCCGCCCCACGGCTTTAATTTGTGTCGTCTCGACCGGAAGTTTGGAGAATCGAATATTGGAGAATCGAACAGATGGACATGGAAATCAGGGAAACGGCCCCGGAAAATATTCAGGAAAAATTACAGCCAATCGGCCCGGAAGGGTTCAGGTTTGCCTGCCACCCCGGGGTGCCCTGCTTTACCGAGTGCTGCCGCGATCTTAACCTGCTTCTCACCCCGTATGACGTGCTGCGGCTGAAAAACCGGCTCGGGCTCCCCGCCGGCGAGTTCCTGGACCGGTTCGCCGACTGCCGGTTCGAGGAGAACCGGAACCTGCCGAAGATGTATCTGCAAATGAGCGAAAACGAGCGCCGGACCTGCCCTTTCGTGACCCCGAAGGGGTGTTCCGTCTATGAGGACCGGCCCTCGGCCTGCCGCATCTACCCGGTGGCGAGGGCTTCGCGCGTGCACCGGGTGCACGGGACGGTGCTGGAAAACTACTTCATCCTGAGGGAGGACCACTGCGGGGGGTTCGAGGAGGAGCGGCGCTGGACAACCGGGGAATGGCTCCATGACCAGGGGCTCGAAGCCTACTACGAATCAAACGATCTGTGGATGGAGATCCTAACTCATCCGGCCTTGCGGAATGCCGCCCTTTCCCCCAGGCAGCAGCAGGTTTTCTACATGGGGAGTTACAACTGCGACAAATTTCGCGAAATGGTATTCGCGAGCCGGTTCCTGAGTGCGTTCGACATTCCCGAAGACGAAGCCGAAAAAATCCGGACCGATGAATCGGCGCTCCTCAAGCTTGCCTTCAAGTGGATCAAGTTTTCCCTGCTTGGCGAGCCCGCCCTGAAGCCGCGGCAGGGATAGATTTCATCCGGGACGGCGCATTTCCGGGTGAAAGAGGCCTATCCCTTCGGCTTCTCAGTGTTTATTTTGATCCTCGAAACAACTGTGTTATCTTGCCGAAATCAATCGGCGGGCAATCAGCCGTTGGC
>JBAQYM010000281.1:0-5978 GCA_049300095.1 Syntrophobacteraceae bacterium | reverse complement strand
CCGTGGGGCGGGCTTTCCAGCCTGCCATTCTCCGGGTTCCGCAGTCCTTCGCCGGCAGGCTGGAAAGCCCGCCCCACGACGATGGGCCACTCCATTCGGCTGGATGCAACAGCATAGGCCCCCAGGGCTTGCCCGCATCACTCGATCCCGACCATCCATCTCCCCAAGACCTCGCGGGTGGCGCCGTCGCGCCCGACCGTTCCCACCAGCTTCCCGCGGAATAAAACCGCTACCCGGTCGCATAATGAAATAAGTTCGTCGAGGTCGTAGGATAAAACGACCAGGGCCGCGCCTTCCCCGCTCAGGGCAAACAGGGCCTCGCGTATTCGCGCGGCCGCGTGCAGGTCGAGGCCCCGCGAGGGCTGTTCGAAGACAGCAAGGCGCGGCCGGCGGCTAAGCGTTCGCGCAAGCGCCACCTTCTGGGCGTTTCCTCCCGAAAGACTCGATAGGGGCTCATCCGGTCCCCGCGCGGCGATGCCGTTTTTGGCAATCTGATCGCGCGTAAAAGCGATGGCCTCGCGCTTGAGGATGATCCCGCGCCTCTGGAATTCACCCTCGCGCTGGCGGCCGAGGAGAAAATTTTCCCAAAGCGGGCCGTCCGGCAGAAGGGCCTCTTCGGAAGGGTTTTCCGGGACCCGGCAAATCCCGGCGCGGAGCCGGTCCTCGACAGTCTGGGCCGTAATGTCCGAACCATCGAAAACGATCCTCCCGCCTTCCGTCCCCACCCGACCGGCCAGGGCGCCCGCGAGAGATCGCAGTCCGTTTCCGACAATTCCGGCAAATCCGAAGATTTCGCCCTTCCCCACGGTAAAGGATATGTTCTCGATTCGGGGTTCCGCCGGCGACGCTTGGACGCACAGGTCACGCACATCGAGAACGGGCGGCTGATCCGCCGCAAGTGAGATCGGCCGCCGGACCTCCCCCGCGCCGCTCCCGGCGGGCTTTTGCGCACCCTCGCCCGCATCCGCTCCCACCATCAGCCGGGCGATTTCCTCCCCTCCGGTTTTTTCCGCATCCAGGGTCG
Source organism: Syntrophobacteraceae bacterium (assembly GCA_049300095.1). Classification (GTDB taxonomy): domain Bacteria; phylum Desulfobacterota; class Syntrophobacteria; order Syntrophobacterales; family Syntrophobacteraceae; genus SbD1. Next base: position 4,954 of record JBAQYM010000281.1, on the reverse strand, counting down.
CGACGACGCTTCCGCGCCTCAGCACGGTGATCCTGTCCGCTATCGCAAAGACTTCCCCCAGCCTGTGGCTTATGAAAATAATTGTCCGGCCTCCGGCTCGCAGCGAGCGCAGCACTTCGAGCAGCCGGCCCGCCTCGTGAGGCCCCAGAAAGCTGGTCGGCTCGTCCAGGATCAGGATGTCCGCCCCCCGGTACAAAATCCGCAGCAATTCCAACTGCTGGCGACCGGCGAAGGGCAGCTCCCCGGCGGCCAGGCGCGGATCGAGCTTGAACCCGAAAGCATCCCGAAGGCGCAAAACTTCCTTTTCGGCCGCGCCCATCCTGATGATCCCGGCGGAGGAAGGCTCGTTTCCCAGGATGATATTTTCGAGCACGGAAAGCTGCGGGAAAAAGAGAAGGTCCTGGTGGACCATGCCGATCCCGGCCCTGATGGCGTCGCGGGGGCTTCGCAGCCGCAGAGCGTTCCCACGCAGCAGGACCGCCCCGGAATCCGGGAGCGTCCGCCCGAACAGCACATTCATCAGCGTCGTCTTACCCGCCCCGTTTTCCCCGGCTATGGCGTGGATCTCGCCCCCGCGGATGGCGAGATTGACGCCCCGGTTGGCGTAGAAGTCGCCGAATTTTTTCGAGATGTCCCGGAATTCGATGAGTGGGGCGGCGGAGGATGACATTAGAAGCTCGATCTCGTTCCATCAGGGTGCTGAAAAAGGCTTCTCGATAACCACCAACGGGCCGGAAAACAGCACATCCGTCATTCCGGCGGAAGCCGGAATCCAGGATATACCGGTCCTAACATTTTGAAATAATAGCTAAAACACCTGGATTCCGGCTTCCGCCGGAATGACGCATTGTGGTGTTCTCACGCGTTTCTTTACTCGTTTCTCTGCAATAAGTGCCCTTCTTCAGCACCCTGCTAAAGCTGCGGGGCTTCGAAAGACCCGACTTCTCCCGGACGTTTGGGGATCGAGAGCTTGCCTTCTTTCAGCAGGAGTTTTGCCTTCTCGATCCGCTCCAGGTCGGCCGGGGCAAACAACTGCCGCGAATATTTCATTTCCGTCAGGCCGATTGCGCCTTCAGCCGCGCCGAGCCAGAAGTGACCGCTCCTGAACCGTCCCTCGATGATGTCGCGGATCCCCCCGTATATGGCGACATCCATGCGTTTCAGTGAACTGGTCAGGATTTTACCCGGCATTTCGGCATCCGAATCAAGGTCCTCGGCGATCAGGAATACCCCGTTCGCATCTCTTACCGCCTCGGCTACCCCCACCCCGGTGTTCCCGGCCAAGCGGAAGATTACATCCGCTCCCCTGTCGATCAGCGCCTTCGCGAGGGATTTACCCTTTACCGGGTCATTGAACGATCCGGCCGATATGACAATTACCTCTATTTTGGTCCCGCGCGCCTTCTCGGCCGTCATCACCCCCGCCCGAAACCCGCTCGCGTAGGCCTCCACCGGCGGAATCTCCATCCCGGTCACAACGCCCGTTATGTTCTTCCTGGTAAAAAGGCCCGCCGTAAGCCCGGCGAGAAACCCGCCTTCCTCGGACCTGAAATCGTAACAGGCAACGTTTTCCGAGGGAATATCCCCTTCGATGTGAATGAAGCGCGTCTTGGGGAAGCGCGGCGCGACCTGTTTGAGAGAATCCACGAAAAGGTAGCCCAGGGTGACCACAATTTCCGCGTTCCCGGCGGCCAGGGCGAGATTGGACACGTAGTCCGCCTGCTCGCGCGATTGGAGGAACCGAGCGCTTATGCCGAAGTCCTCTTTGGCCTTGAGCACCCCCTGCCAGCAGACATCGTTGAAGCCCTTATCGCCGAGGCCGGCAGCATCGGTCAGGACGATCACCCTTACCGGCGCGGCGTCCGCCCAGGATGCGGGAACCAGGAGAAAGGCCAAAACGGCGAAACAGGCAAGAAGGCATTCGAGGATTACGCCGCCGGGCATTTTCCCGGATGAAGGGTGTCTCATCGTGAATATTCCTCTTTTATGGCGAAAAGTATGCATTTTCCGAGCGATACAGGCCAAGTCGATCCAAATCGCATCTTCTCTTACCTTCTCCGTTAAGATCGCGATTTCGCATGGGATAAAAACGCTTCAGGTTTTTTGCAATTCGGGCTAAAAGGAACACTCCGGGGCTGGAGCGCATGTTCTTCTTTCCGCATAGATAATCCGGCATTTCCACTCTTAATTCAATGCCCATTTACATTCCGGTCCGGCCGGGCGCAAAGGATTTCTTCTTTTCGGCCCCGATTGTCTGGGGGGATGAGCATGGCGCAATACTTTTCGAGGGAGGGCTTACGATGTGTGTCCAGTTTGTAAAAAGCGCGGTTTTTCCCTTCGGCCCGGCTCCTTCCGATGAGTTGCGCGCCCTGCGGCTTATCGAAGTGTGCGGCAGGACCGCCTACAAGTCCGAGGACAAGATAACGGAGACCTCCGCCAAGTCTTTCGTGCTGATGCTCAAATCCCACGGGCACCTCTCGGTCCTGGAACACAGCAATATCGTGATCAGGGTCGAACCCAAAGAGGAAGCGGCGATTTCGACCATGGGCCGGCTGTTGGCCTTTGATTCCGTGCTCAAGACCCTCAAGGACAGGCTCGGGTTTCACCGGATCTTTCCGCTAAACCCGGATGGGGCCTCCGGCTTCATTCTTGCCGGAAACTTCAGGGCGTGGCTTGAAACGGTCGAATATCTCAAAGAATGCGAACCGCTCGCGCACCGGTTCTTCACCGCGACCCTCAACCGATCTTTCCCGAACCTTTTCGAACCGGCGGCGGAAAGCATCGATAAAATACCTTTCAGGGCATTCATTGTGCCCGAGGAAGACCAGATCCGGTTCCTTAAGGCCGACCAGGCGCTCGATCTCCCGGTTTTCGTCTTCCGCTTCGTGTGCGACCGCGGCATCACGCACGAGGTCGTGCGCCACCGGGTGCTCTCGTTCACCCAGGAAAGCACCCGCTATGTGAACTACAAAAACAGGGGAATGGTCCTCATTTTGCCCGAGGAACTCCACCCCTTCTTCGATGATTCCCGGTCCGATTTTGCCGAGGACGCCCCGGCGGTTCGCGAATGGAAAAAGAGGGCCGAACTCATTTTCGACTGGTACCGGGAAGACGTGGCGCGGGGACTTCGCCCCGAGATAGCCCGCGACATCCTGCCGAACCTGCTCAAGAGCGAAATCCTCGTCTCGGGCCGATTCAGCGGATGGAGGCACTTCATCGGCCTCAGGGAATCCAGCGCGGCGCATCCCCGGATTCGGTTCCTGGCAAGAGAAGTAAGAACATATTTCGAACAACTCGGGCTCTCGTGCGGTTAGCCCGCAAATCGGCCGAAACGAACAGGACAAAAGATGCGCGAAATATTTGAGATGCAGTGGCGGCTAAACATCCGCACGCTCGCCGGAATCGGGAAGGATTTCGAGGAAACCATCGCCGATCCGGAACAAAAGCTTGTCTGGATCGAGAATTACCGGAAGGCGCTTTCCGCCGAGCTTGCCGAGCTGATCCGGGAGGTCGCGGATCACGGAATCGCGACCCGAAACGGCAAGATCGAAATAATCGACATCCTGCACTTCCTGGTGAGCCTCTCCCAAATAGTGGACGTGCGGCCGGAAGAAACGCCCCGGTTTGTCGCATCGGAAAACGGCGTATCCTTCGATGCGTGCGCCATAAGGGCGTTTCTCGCGCTCGATGAGCTTCAGAACAGCCTCAAGTGGAAATGGTGGGCAAAAGGCGGCGGGTTTAAGCCCGAGAAGGCCAAAGGCGCCGTCCTTGCGCTCTGGGATTCCATGGCGCTCACCTGCGCGCTTTTCGGCCTCGGCTTTGACGAACTCAAGCGGATATATGTCGAGAAAAATCGCGTGAATTTTCAGCGCCAGGACCAGAACTACAACGAAGACACCAAGACGGAAGCCGACAATCTCGCCATCAAGCTCTGAGAGAGGCTCACCGGCGCATTCCGGGCCCCGTCCAACCGACACCCTCGATCGAGAGACAACCGTGCCCTACACAAGGCGTATCGAGAAGACCAAGCACCACCGCCTCTCCTTTCCGGCCAAGTTTATCAGCTTCGAGGGGATCGACGGGTGCGGCAAGAGCACCCTGATGGAACACCTCTCCCGCTGGCTCGAGAGGGCCGGGATCCCTTACATCCTGACGCGCGAACCGGGCGGGACGCCTATCGGCGAAAAGATCCGCCAACTCCTGCTCGACCCCTCGACCCCGGAGATGAGCGGCCGCGCGGAAGTGCTCCTCTACTCCGCGAGCCGCGCGCAACTTACCGACGAGGTCATCGTCCCGACGATCAAGAAGGGCACGTGGGTCCTGACCGACCGGTTCATTGACGCGACTTTCGCCTACCAGGGCTTCGGACGCGGGTTCGACATCGAGAGGCTAAAGGCGATCCAGGAATGGACCACCAGGGACGTGTGGCCGGACAAGACCATCCTGCTCGACTGCGGGCTCGAAACGGCCCTCGACAGAATCGCCGCCCGAAACGGGAAGAAGGACCGCATCGAGGGCGAAAACCACGATTTTCACCGCAAAGTCCGGAGCGGATACCTCACCCTCGCCGAAATGGAGCCGGAAAGATTTCTCGTTCTGGATGCCGAGAAGCCTTTGGAGGAAGTTATCGAGGAGTTCTACCGAAGGTTTTGGCTGGTGGAGGTGGAGCACCGAGCCGAGTCGCCCTCTTCCTGAGGGACCGGAGATGTAACGGCCGAAAACAAAAAATCGCCCGACCGAAAAAATTACGCCATTTCGCGATTTTCCCGTCGCCGCATCGATGCCAACATGCCTTAAACGACACAAAACAACAGACACCACAAGCCGTTGCGGGTGGTTGCCGTTGCGGGTGGTTGCCGTTAAGGATCGTTGCCGTTAAGGATCGTCATTCCCGCAGTGCTTTTGGGCGGGAATCCAGCGTCTTGCTTTGCGCAACAGACCGAAAATACGCTGG
>JBAQYM010000280.1:0-19406 GCA_049300095.1 Syntrophobacteraceae bacterium | reverse complement strand
AATCGCTTGAGCATATTGTCATTTCGACCGGAGGGAGAAATCTTTCCGTGGTGCGGAACAAACAAGATTTCTCCCTCCGGTCGAAATGACAAAACGGAGTACATAAACGCTTAAAGCAACAGCATTGCCGGTGAACCCCCACCTGCCTTCTTCGGCAGGCTGGAAAGCCTGCCCCACGTTCTTGCGCCCGGGGCCGCGTTTCGCCGAAATTATCCGCGCCAACCGAACGTTCGCAGTTTAGGCTTTAATTATTTTTGTGTCCAGCGTCTTCAGCGCAAATTAAACGTGCAGTAATATCGGGTACTTCCATGGGTCGGCAAAAGTTGTGTCCGATTTCAGGAGTCAATACGGGTTTGTGTAAAAGTGTTTGTTGTCAGAGTTAAAATTGCGTGATATCTAAGGCGATTCTCAATAAATGCGACGGGGCCGCGACGCGGGCCTCGAACCGAGGTGAAAATATATTGGCCGCGCTTTCATGCAACCACAAAGATGACCGCAAGAGGGTATCCTCTCAGTTATCCTTTGAAGACAACAGGCTGGTCCAGTTACTTGCCGGCGAACAGAACAGCAATCTCAAGACGATTGAAAAACAGGTCGACGTTCGGGTTCACCTGCGGGGGAACCAGTTTAGCATATCGGGCGCGCAAAGCGAGGTCGAACTCGTCGAACGGCTGCTCAACGAACTGGCCGACCTGGTTCGTGGGGGCTATCCGCTCTACGGCAGCGATATCGTATTTGCCATTCAAATCCTCAGTGATAATATTAACCGCCGTTTGAAGGACATTTTCCTCGATCAGGTCTTTATTGCCTCAAGCAAAAGGACCATTACTCCGAAGAGCATACGACAGAAGGAGTACATCGAGGCGATCCGCCACTACGATATCGTTTTCGGGATCGGCCCCGCCGGCACCGGTAAGACCTACCTGGCCATGGCGATGGCGGTCGCGGCGATGGCAAAGGAATATGTGCGGCGGATAGTGCTGGTGCGCCCGGCGGTGGAAGCGGGCGAGAAGCTCGGTTTTCTTCCGGGGGACCTCGCCGAGAAGGTGAATCCGTATTTACGGCCGCTCTACGACGCGCTGCACGACATGATGGATTTCGAGCGCGCAAGCAACCTGATCCAGCGGGGGGCCATCGAGGTCGCGCCGCTTGCCTTTATGCGGGGGCGCACCTTGAATGATGCTTTCGTCATTCTCGATGAAGCGCAGAACACGACGGCCGAGCAGATGAAGATGTTTCTCACCCGGCTGGGTCTTGGTTCCAAGGCTGTCATCACGGGCGATATCACCCAGATCGACCTGCCGGAAAACAAGACCTCGGGCCTGGTGGAGGCGATCGATCTGCTTCAGGGCGTCTCCGCGATCAGCATGGTTTATTTCACGAAACGCGATGTGGTGCGGCACCGGCTCGTGCAGGACATAATCGACGCCTACGAAAAGGCGGAGGAACGCAAACTCCAGCCCAGGAAAGACCCCGAGAGAGGCTGAGTATGGACCGCGAGAAACGGGAACCGGAAAAGAACAGCGCCAGAAGCAAGCCCAGGGCGAATTTCCTGCTCGGCCTCCTCCCGTGCAGCTTCGAGGAGATCTACTGCCGCAAGGCGGTGCTTCTTGCGGCCATGAGCCTCATCATCGCCCTCCTGATCACTCCCTCCTTCACCACGGACTCTCCCCCGTACCGCCTCGGCGAGATATCGGACCGAAACATCAAGGCGAAGAGGGATTTCCTGGTCGAAGACGAGGAAGCGACCGCGAAGAAACGCGAGGAGGCGGTACGGCATTCCGTAATCGTCTATGACCTCGATGCGAACCTGGGCAACCACACGGTCGAGCGGTTCCAAAATGCCTTCAACTCTATCCGCGAATACCTGGCCGGGCTGGAAGCACAGTCCATCCAGGGCGTTTCGAAGGAGCAGATCGTGGGCGCGCAGGCGGCGCCCGAGAATCTTTCCTCGCTCGTCCTGTCCAGCGCGGGACAGCACATTCTCAGAAAGAAAAAGGACTTCGAGGACGTCCTGGGCTGCCAGGTCTCGGGCGAAATCTTCACCAGCCTGCTCGACAGGCAGTTCAGCTTCGAAATACAGCAGAAAGTCGAACATCTCGTAAAGAACGCCCTGGACCAGGGGATCGTTTCCACCAAGGCCTGGGTGCGCCAGAACCGGGGCGACAGCCTGCTCATCCGCAAGGTGGGGACCGGCGAAGAGTTCATCGTGCCGCCTCCTTTCCCCTATCCGGACCTCGATGAGGCGCGCAAGCTGGTCGTGATGCAGGCCCTCGAGGCGGGCAGGGACGTAAAGGAAATGATGGTGATTTCCTCGCTCGTTTCCAACCTGCTTCAACCCAACCTGACGTTCAACATGGAGGAAACGGACAAGAGGCGCGAGGAAGCCTACGTATCGGTAAAGCCGGTCTTTATCAAGATTGCCCGCAACGAAATGCTCGTGCGCGAAGGGCAACGAATCGGCGCCGAGGAGATGCTCAAGCTCAAGTTCCACCATACGGGCGGGACCGATAAGCACTACCTCCTCGTCTTCCTCACTCTCTTCATGTTCAGCGCCGTGTGCATCGGCGTGGTGGTGCACGTCACCAAGCACCACCTGCCCGCCATTCGCATGGATATGCACGACCTGCTCTTTTTGAGCATACTGCTCGCGTTTCTGCTCGTTCTCTCCCGCGCCGGCCTGTGGGTGGGAGACCTGATCGGCGATTCCTACGGGCCAATTTCCACCAAGACCTTCATCTACGCGGTCCCCTTGAGCGCGGGCGCCATGATGGCCTGCATCTTTTTCGGCGTGACCGTATCGCTCATTTTTTCTCTCGTGTTCACGCTCTTTGCCGGAATGATCTTCGGCAAGGATTTCGGGCTCTTCTTCTACTTCATGATCGGCTCTTTCGTCGCCGCCCACGGCGTCTCGCCGTGCAGGAACCGCATGGTCCCAATAAAGGCGGGGTTCCTGGTGGGGCTTGCAAACGTCATCCTGATCGTTCTGAGCGCGTTCTTGCAAGACCAGGGGGTGTTTCTCAAGGTCGTCACCAATGCCTTTTTCGGAATTTCGGGCGGTATATTCGCCGGGATCCTCGTTACCGGCCTTACCCCGCTTGCCGAGATATTTTTCGGCTACACCACGGACATCAAGCTGCTCGAACTCGCCACCATGGACCAGCCCCTCCTGCAGGGCCTCATGGTCGAGGCCCCCGGGACCTATCACCACAGCATCATCGTTGGCAACATGGTCGAGGCCGCGGCAAAGTCGATCGGCGCAAACTCGCTCCTGGCAAAAGTCGCCGCTTATTACCACGATATCGGGAAGACAAAAAAACCGCTCTATTTCATCGAAAACCAACTCGACTGCGAAAACCGCCACGAAAAGCTCGCCCCCTCGATGAGCAGCCTCATCCTGATCTCGCACGTGAAAGAGGGGGTCGAACTGGCGAGGCAGCACCACCTGGGCAAGGAAATCATCAACATAATCAGCCAGCACCACGGAAAGAGCTTCATCTCCTACTTTTACAACAAGGCGATCGAGGCCCGCGAAAAAGCGAAGGCGGCAAACCCCAGGGCTTCTCTGCTCCCCCCCATCGACATGGACGACTATCGCTATCCGGGCCCCAAGCCCCAGACCAAGGAGGCGGGGCTCGTGATGCTTGCCGACGTCGTCGAGGCGGCGTGCAGGTCGCTTACCGAACCCACCCCGGCGAGGATCCAGGGGCAGGTGAACAGGCTGATAAACAACATCTTCAGCGACGGCCAGCTCGACGAATGCGAACTCACCCTCAAGGACCTCCACCAGATAGCCAAGCATTTCAACCAGATCCTGGCCACGATTCACCACAAGAGAATCGAATACCCGGTCGCCAACGGCAAAGGAAAACCGGATGTCTCTGATCCAGGTCAGCGTGAGCCAAAGCAGGATAAAGATAAGCCCGGAACAGGTCGAGAGCGCTGCAAGACGGATCTTAAACGCCTTGGGATACACTGAGGCGGAACTGAGCGTCCTGATAATCGATGATGCCGCGATGGCCCAGATCAACCTGGAATATCGCGGGGTTGACCACGCGACGGACGTTCTCTCGTTTCCGATGCTCGAGGGCGAATGCTCCGATGTTTGCCCGGAGATGCTCGGCGACGTGGTAATCTCGGCCGAAACGGCCCGGGCCATAGCGGACGAGACCGCCTCCGAGCTTGAATCCGTAATGGATTTGCTGCTCGCGCACGGGATTTTGCACCTTATCGGCTTCGATCATGAGGCCGGGGATGCCGAGGCCGTCGCGATGCGGGAAAAAACCGAGGAGCTGCTTGTCCTGCTCGGCCGGTCGGGGATGGAATTCGGGTGGTTTTTTGATGTCGAAGATTGACTAAAGGAGGGACTTTGGCAAGGCTAGCGGTTAACGTCGATCATGTCGCCACGGTGCGCCAGGCCCGCCTGGCAAAGGAGCCGGACCCGGTGATCGCCGCCGCCCTCGCGGAGATGGGAGGGGCGCACGGGATAGTCGTTCATCTGCGGGAAGACCGCCGCCATATACAGGACAGGGACGTCGCGGTCCTGCGGGAGACGGTGAAGACGAAGCTGAACCTCGAGATGGCCGCCACGAAGGAAATGGTCGAGATCGCGCTGAAGATCAAGCCCGACGTGGTCACGCTGGTCCCCGAAAAGCGCCAGGAACTGACGACCGAGGGCGGGCTGGACGTGGTCCTCTTCGAGGACTCGCTGCAAAAGGTCATCGGCGCCCTCCACGGAACGGGCATTGCGGTAAGCCTATTCATAAACCCCGATCCCAAGCACATCAAGTCGGCCCACCGGCTGGAATCCGACTACATCGAAATCCATACCGGGGCGTTTGCGGACGCCCACTCGTTTGCGCGCCGGCAGGAAGAATACGAACGGATCGTCACGGCCGCCCGCCTTGGCCGCAAACTCGGCATAGGCGTGCACGCGGGCCACGGCGTGGACTACCAGAATGTCCACTGGCTGCGAAACGTCACGGAAATCGAGGAGTTCAGCATAGGCCATTCGATAATCGCGCGGGCCGTCCTCGTGGGGATGGAGCGGGCGGTTCGCGAGATGGTCAAATTGGTGGGCTGAGCCGATATGCCGATCTTTGGCGTGGGTATAGATCTTGTCCGGCTCGACCGGGTGGAAACGCTCATCAAGCGATGGGGCGGGCGTTTCGAGGTCCGCGTGTTCACCGAGGCCGAGCGGCGTTTGTGCGACGCGCGGAAAAACAGGGCCTCGTGCCTCGCGATGCGCTTTGCGGCAAAGGAAGCCTTCGTCAAGGCCCTCGGGCTCGGACTGAGAAAACCCGTCCTGTGGCGCGACATGGAGGTCCTCAGCGACAAACTGGGAAAACCCGAAATATTCCTCTCCGAGCGCGCCCTGCAATACTGCACCGAGCGCGGAATCCACTCCTGGCACCTCAGCCTCACCGACGACGGCCAGTACGGCGCTGCCGTGGTGGTGATCGAGAAATAATCCCTCACCCACCCCCCCCCGCGTTTTTTTCGCTCAGAACGCGCAATATGCCCGAGAAGGAACCCTACGGGGACCGAAGCGCACCCGTGCCATCATAATGAACGCTTATGATCCGCATCTCTGTAGTAATTCGAGGTTAGCCAAATCAATGTGTAGGAGAGATGAATTGACTGCTCTTGCGGTGGTAGTACCGGCGGGATTTCTGCGTTACATTCGTTAGCGACTTGGGCTCTGCGCATTTTAGGAAGCTATTTTGAAGTTGAGAGGGTGGTTTCGTGAGAAGCGAGAACGGTATCTTGATCTGCACTTTTTAACAGGGCTGCGCAAGTGAGCAGTTCCACCTGAATACTGGCGATAGATCCCAGTTTCGCGCTCAGCTCTCCCAGGTTCTTTTCAATGTTATTCTGCCCTTCCTGGTGCAGCGCCAGAGCTTTTTGGAACGACATACGGATTCCCGTGAGCGTAAGATCGATCTTTTCATTCAATGAGGTCTGAAAATCCTTCATGGTCAACGTCACCCGGTTGACCAGATCGTACCGAACCCTTCCGCAATGCCGGTCCAGTAGCTCCGCGACCGACTCTTTCATGTTCTTTAAAATCATCTTCTTGGCTATAAATTGGGGCAGTGCGGAGGTGGCGGCGAGCTGAATCAGTTCGAGCCCCACCGGATCGTCTTTTAGCATGAAGTAAAAATCACTCTTCTTGCTCAGACCCTCAACTGAGGTGAATGTTTTCAGCTTCAGCTCAAAAATGTCACTGGTTAGAGTCAAAATTCGCTCGGTAAGTTCGTTTATCTTGTGGGCGAACTCCCCGTGAGCGTCCTCCAGCCTGGAGGAAATCTTTTCGGCAAGCTGTTGTCGCCAGGGGATGAACGTTCCTCGAATCCTGTCGAAAACAAATTGTTCGAGCTGCTCCCTCAGGCCACCGGCCCCGCGATTCACCAGTTCCAGGTACTTTTCTTCCAGCTCTTTTTGAAGCGCGGGCGATTTTTCCCTCTTAAACCCGAATATCTCCTCGTCCAATCCGGAAATGATCTTGCCCAAATGGCCCTTGAGCAGGAATTGATTGTTCTCGCGATCTTTTTCGATGACTTTCATTTCCTGCTCGAACCGTTTGATCTTTGCGGTCAGTTCCTGAAGCGGAAGCTTGATCGCTTCCTGTTCCAGTTGAAAGGAAATGGTCTCATCGGATATTAGTTTGAGCAGGTTATTGACAACCGATTGCAGAAAGACCCTGCCTTTTTCACGGGCAAGAAATTCCAGAAGCTGTTTTTCGAATTCAGGAAGGAGGCTGCGCCCCAGGAGAAGATCGTCCCCGGCCTTCTTCGCCTCAAGCGCCCAGCGTGCCGAAAGCGGATAGATCCTCACTTTCCCTTGCCCAACTTCTTCCTCGATGACACGGGTCGTGAATTCCAGGGATTCCTTTTGATCACTGTCGCTGACTTGGTCGATTTTGTTGAGAACAAAGAAAACTTTGTCCACAAACTCCCGGACATCCTTCAAAAACTGGTGCTCGCTCTTGGAAAGCGGCGGGTCAACGGAGACTACGAAGATTCCCGCATCGACGTATGGCAGATAGGCATAGGCGGCCTCTGTATTGTGACTATAAACGGACCCCGCGCCGGGAGTGTCGATAATGCGGACGCCGCCTTTGAGATATTGGGAAGGATAAAAGACCGTTACTACTTTGACCCCCTTTTTGTTTTGAGGATTTTCCCGCTCAGTAATGAAGGCAGATAAGATGGAGAGGTCGATTTGTTCCATGCTGCCGTTTAAATACTCGGCCTCGACTTTGAGCTTCGGGCCGTATCGAAGGATCGTGACGACGGAAGTAAGCGGAGTGATGGCGGTCGGCAAAACACTCTCGCCCAAAAGAGCGTTGATGAAAGTCGATTTTCCCCGTTTGAACTGTCCGAGAACGACAAGATTAAAGGCTTCCTCTTCCAATTTGGTCCTTGTCTCGCTCAGGGATTTCAAGGTCACATCACGCACAGTGCCGTCCAGTCGTGCGACAATGCCGAACAGACCGTCTCTGAGTTGCGAATAGTCGAACATGAAACTACCTCCCAAAAGGACTGGACCGCGCTTGATTTGATGCCCCATGGTTGCTACCGTCACCCAAGTTGAGGTGAGGCCGAAAAAGCTATTTCACGCAGATCAGAGTCCTCGGCCGCAAGCTTGGGACTACTAGAAACATCCCCAAAGCCGCAAGGAGCCCGAGGATGCCCCCAAAGTAGAATGGCGCTGCCGGTCCAAACGCGCTCCAAAGGAGACCTCCCATGATTGAAGCCGGCAGGAGACCGATACCAACCAGGGAAGCGTGGATGCCCAACAGTGTTGCGCGACTTTCAGCAGGGCACAACTCCGAGACTAAAGCTTTCTCGATGCCTTCAGTCAACCCGCTGTAGAGCCCGTAAACAGAGAATAAGACCCAAACATGCTCTCTTGCGTATGCGAAGGAGAAGCCCAGGTAAACGAGGCCATAGAAAGTATATCCGCATACGAGCAAGGTCCTTCTTCCGATCTTGTCCGACAGCTTTCCGGCGGGATAGGCGCTCAGAGCATAGACCACATTAAAGAAAAGGTATGCGAGGATAACGTCCTGGGTCTGAAAACCAAGACTGTGGGCGCGAAGCAGAAGGAATTGATTGGATGAATTGCCCAGTGTAAAGAGGAATACAACCGCAAAAAATGCCTTCAGGTTAGGGCTGAGCTTTTTCCAACTGGAAAGAGGGTATAACTTCGTCGCTTTTTGGTCCGCCATCCTTTTTTCCTTGACCAGGAAGAGAAGCCCAACGCCAATCGCCGCCGGAATGAGCGAGATGAGAAAAATTTCCGTATATTTTCCATTCGTCGAAGTGAACAGGAAATAGGCCAGGGCGATGCCGACCACCGCGCCCAGCGTATCAAGCGCCCTGTGCAGTCCGAATGAACGCCCGAGCTGCCCCTCCTTGGATGCCTCGGCTATAAGCGCGTCTCTTGGAGCGGTCCTGATCCCTTTGCCCAGGCGGTCAACAACCCTGCCAGCGAGAATTCCTCCCCAAGAGGTCGCAAAATAGAGAAAAATCTTGCCGATGCCAGCCGAACCATATCCGGTCAGTGCCAGCGGCTTTCGCCTCCCCACCTTGTCGGAAACATAGCCCGAGTAGGTCTTGAGCAAACTCGCCAGGCTTTCCGCTATCCCTTCAATTATGCCGACAATCGCGGGTGTGGCCCCCAAGTTGGCTGTAAGATAGAGCGGTATTAAGGGGTAGACCATTTCACTGCTGATATCGGTAAAGAAACTGACCAAACCCAACAGGATGACGGTATTCATGTCTATTCCCCCTCATCAGTGCGCGGTCTAACTTCTTTTGCGGAGAATGCATTCAGACATTCAGTGAATTCACCCATTCCAAACATAAAAATAGCTCCTCCGAGTTTGGACCCGGCAGGAGCTTGGGTATTTAGCGAGAAAACTCCTACCATGCCCATGTGTCGGCAAATTTGGTAGGAGTCATTAGCCACTGTGGCGGTTTAGAGGCGAACTCCATCACCCATGAAATATAGGATACCTCAAAAAGACGCCAGAAATCAAGTGAACAACAATTACACGGGCGATACCGTCAAGCTTGGCCGTGCGCGTAGCGCAAGAGGGCTTCAACTGGCAATAATGAATGGCCTCTTGTCCTTCGCACCCAGGCAGAGATTGTCTCGGCCACCCACCAATTTACTCTGCTTTGCTATGCAATCCAATATGTCTCAATACATCGTGCCAACCTGTTTGCTCTTGGCGACTCCAGGATATGATTCGGGTATTTTAAGAAACGCCGAAACATGGAGGGCACATACGAAAGACAGGTCATTTACGCGGGTGGGCACACGCAACCCAAGGTGCGGGAGGTATCCAACTTATCCCTATCTTTGAAGTGCCTTTCGGACCAGCTCGGCAAGGTCTTTCAGGACGACCGGTTTCAGGCAGAAGCCCCGCATCCCGAGTTCCTTGGCTTTTTCGGCGTCGATCCTGTCGCTGAAGCCCGTGCAAAGGATGATGGGGAGATCGGGCTGAAGCTGGTGAAGCTGTCTTGCCAGTTCAGCGCCGGTAAGCTGGGGCATGGTCATGTCCGTGATCACGAGGTCGAAGGGCATATCGGCGGGCTGATTGCGGAATGCATCGAGCGCCTCGACACTGCTGGTTCGACAATCGACCGCATATCCCAGCCGTTCGAGTATCGCCCGCATCACCATGGCCAAAGCGGGTTCGTCGTCAACGACCAGAATTCGCCCCCGTCCGCGGGGCAGCGGACCACCCGTTTGCTCCACGTTGCGAGTGCGGCCTATGGTGGGGAAAAACACCTCGAAGGTCGTACCCTTGCCGGGGAGACTGCCCACATCGATACTTCCACCGTGGCTTTTTACGATCCCGTGAACAACGGCCAGCCCCAGGCCGGTCCCGACCCCCACCCCCTTGGTCGTAAAAAACGGGTCGAAAATGCGATCTATTATGGCCGGGTCGATTCCAACCCCCGTGTCCTTTACCGTGAGGCAAACATGGGGACCGGGTTGCAGGCCGGAATGGGGCGGCACATCTTCAGCTCGGAGATGAATATCCATCAGGTTCACCTCCAGTGTGCCGCCATCGCCCATGGCATGGGCGGCATTGGCGCACAGATTCATAAGGACCTGGTGAATCTGCGTGGGGTCGGCGAGGATAGTGCTTTTGCTGGCCACATTCGACTGAATGTCAATTGTCGAGGGCAGGGAAGACCTGAGCATCTTCAATGCTTCCTTTACAATCAGGCCGACCTGCACGGGATTCTTTTCCTGTCCGTGCTGGCGACTGAAGGCGAGGATCTGCTGCACCAGGTCTTTTGCCCTGCCTGCCGCGCGGAGCACCTGCTGCAAGTCGCCGCTAGCTTTATTGCCCTCACCGGCATTCCACTGCGCCATCTGTGCATAGCCGACTATTATCCCGAGGATGTTGTTGAAATCGTGGGCGATGCCGCCGGCCAGGGTGCCAAGCGATTCCATCTTTTGAGCTTGCCGGAGCTGGGCTTCCGCAACCGCCCTTCTGTGTTCGGCTTCGATGCGTTGAGCATAGAGCTGCGCGTTGGCGATCGCGCCCGCGATCTGCGACCCGATCCGCTCGGCGAGCTTCACCTCCTTATCCGTATAGGCAAAAGGTTTACGCGACCGCAAGAGCAGGCCCCCTATCGTCTTGCCCTTCGAGAACAAAGGGATATTCATTATCGACCGAAATCCGGCCTCGAAGGTGGATGCCAGCATGGGGAACCGGTCTCGATACGCGTCGAATTCCTCCGTCTGGATTAAAAGGGCCGACTTCGTGCGCACCATTTCGGCATTGCCCGAACCCTCGAGAGGATAAATGTCTCTTACATTCCGGTCGTGAAGTTCGTCTCCCGCCATGTAGACGTTCCTGACTTCGCCTTCTTCAACGTCGATCATGTTGATAACAATGCGGTCAAAGGGGATGAGCTTCTTCACTTCCTCGGAAAAGCCTTCGTAGATCTCATCAATATCAAGCGTCGAGCTGATGATCCGGCCGATCTCGACCATGATGGCATTTTCCCGGGCCAACTGGAGCGCATTCTCTTCGTTGCGTTTAATCTCCCTTTCCGCCCGCTTGCGCTCGGTGATGTCCACATGGGTCCCGATCATCCGCAGCGCATGTCCCGCCGGGTCGCGCCGGGTGGCTTTGCCGCGTCCCAGAATCCAGCGCCACGTCCCGTCGTGTGAACGCATGCGGAACTCGACGCTAAAGGCCGGGGCATCATTGCGGATGCAGGCTTCATTCGCGGCCAGAATCCTCTCGCGGTCCTCGGGATGAACCAGATCGAGCCAGTCGTCGATCTTTCCCGGCCCTTCCAGAGGTTCGTACCCGAGCATGCGGAAGTAATTGGGGCTATAGTACACCGCCCCGCCGGATACGTCCCAGTCCCAGAGGCCGTCGCTTGTGGCTTCCATCGCGAGGCGAAAGCGTTCCTCGCTTTCGTGCAACTCCTCCTGAGCCTTCCGGGCGACCGTGATGTCACGGGCAATGCCCAGCACGCCCACAAGCTGCCCCTGCTCGTCCAGCATCGGGGTCTTGATGGTCTCGAGCAAGACGTGGCGGCCGTCGCTGGCGTATGTGACCCATTCTTCATTGACCGTCGGTTTGCCGGCAAGAACGGCATTGTGATCGTGCGTACGGAAGAATTCGGCAAGCGCGCGCGGGAAGAAGTCGTAGTCGGTCTTACCCAGTAAATCCGCTTCCTTGACGCCCATGAAGCACTCGAACGCCGGATTGCCGACCAGGTAGACCCCCTGGGCGTCCTTGAGCCATACCAGATCGGGGATAGTGCTGATCAGGGTGCGCAGGCGCACGCGCTCCGCGGCCAGCTCCTCCTGGGCCGACTCGCGCCGGATATCCCCCTCGATCTTGTCAAGCGCGAACGAAATGTCGAAGGCCACCTCCTCAAGCAGTTGGACTTCCCGCTCGCGAAAGGACCCCGATTCCGCGGCGCAAACATTCAGGGCGCCCCAGACCTCGCCCTGAAACCGGAGCGGAAAGGATGCGCAGGACAGCAAGCCGAAGTGGGCGGGCGACATCGAGGAAGGGTAGGCGCAAACGCCGCCGCCGCACTCATTGCACACGAAAGGCTTGCCTTCCCGGACGGCCTTGCCCGGATTGCCCTGTCCCTCGGGCCGGTCGTCGGCGTAGAATTGCGCATGGCTCAGGATGTCGAACCGATCTCCGAAATGGGCCACCGGGTCGATTCGGGAGGTTTCCGGATCGAGCCAGCCGATCCACGCCAGATCCATACCGCCACGCTCGACCACCAGGCGGCAGACGGTCGGCAGCAATTCCTCGCGCGAACGACAGCGCACAACGGATTGGTTTACCTGGCTCAGTACGTCGTAGAGCCGGTTCAGACGCCTCATTTCCTCTTCGGCGCGGTGTTTGTAGAGCGCGATCTCGATTGTCGATTTCAACTCGCGGTCATTGAAGGGCTTGAGGATATAACCGAACGGCTCGGCGAGCTTGAGGCGCTCCAGGGTCGCATCTTCGGAATAGGCCGTAAGAAAGATCACCGGTACATGAAACTGCCGGCGCATCTCCTCGGCCGTCTCGATGCCGTCCATATCGCCCTGGAGGCGGATGTCCATCAATACAAGGTCCGGGCGTTGATGACGGACGAGTTCCAGTGCCCGTTCACCGCTGACAGTGACACCCGCGAGCCGATAGCCCATGGCTGTCAGCCGGTCCTCGAGGTCCATCGCCACGATTGCTTCATCCTCAACGACAAGAATATGACACGGATTCATAATTTATCCTCGAACACCGTATCCCCCGGAATGGGGAATGAAACACAGAAAGAGGAGCCGCCGCCGTCAGGGGAGTGCATATCGAGACGCCCCCCCAGTTGACCGGCAAGATTGGAAACCAAATTCAGCCCCAATGTTGATTTGTAGGCAATATCCAGGCCATGAGGAAGGCCCACGCCGTCGTCACGGACACACAAAAGGATCTCTTCCCCGGCCGTTGGACCCAACTCCACCGTAATCCCGCCGGTGCGCTTGCCGGGAAAACCGTGCTTCAAAGCGTTGGATACGAGTTCATTGATTATCAGTCCGCAGGATGGCCTTTTGGCACGGGCAGTTTCGGCAGGGCCGATCCCAAAGGCACGCGAGTGTTGAAGATCATTTGCGTCGACAGGTCGGCGAGGGTGACATGGCCCCCGAAGCTGTCGCGAAAGCCCCGCGCTTCGGTGTAAAACTCGTTCAATCGGGACGGGTCGTCCGCAAGCGGCGAAGCCGCCAGCATCCGCAGGGCGGCGATTTGCGCCCCGATATGGCGGTCGATGGCGGTCGCCACGTTGCGCGCCTGGTCCGCCGCCGCTTGATCTCGCTGGGCTTCCAGGGTGTGGACGTGGTTGACGGCGAGGAAAACCGCCAGTATCACGAGCGGCAGCACGCACAGCCAGATCAGCCTGGTCAGGAATGCATTGAGTGATAATGCCCGCATCTTTTTTTCACCGGTCTTACCCTGCCTGGAATGGGGGGACGTCTCCATTTGGAAGCTCCATCGGCGGGTGGCGCAAATATGGCCGGAATAAACGGCGGCGGCCACAATCGTCTTCATCAACTTCAATGGGAAGGACCCTTAACGGCAGGCCTTGCACTCCCATGGGAGATTCCGGTGGTGATGAACTGCTTCTGAGTGCTGAGGGGAGATTGAGACGATTTTATACACCCCTGGAGGCAAGACCGTCAACGGTGTCTTTCACGCACCGTTTGACCCCTCCATTGCTTCAAGGCGATCACATGCAAAGGTCCGCCCGGCGGTCCCGGCTTCCGATCTCCCGTCATTCCAATTTGCATGGGCGCGGTGTCCGAGGGCCTTGCATGACCCGCGGAGGGGGTTCCACCGGTTTTGCCTCCCCCGATTGTTCGCCGAAGTAGGGACTCAGGGGGGCCGGCGCTCGGGCGGGCATCCCGGCCCGCAGCGCTTCGAGGGGCGTGCGTGCATTTGCCTCGGCTTCCGTTCGAGTGAAGGCGTCTAAAGAATTGAGCGCGCCCACGCCGCCGCAGCACCAATCCCATGCGACCGGGCCGCGTCGCAGCGCGACCGTTGCGCCCTCCTGTGGAGATCTGCAAAGGATCGTCATCAGCGCGGCCATTCCAAGGAGGCAGGCAAACAGGTTTATCGTGAGGCCAAGGGCCGCCAGCTTTCCAAGGGAAGCCAAACCGGGGTGATGGGCGAGCACCATCGCACCGAATCCGAAGATGATCGTGAGCATCGAGCCGGTGATCGGGGGACCGATTCTGGTCAGGGTGAAAGGCACATCGCGCCATGCCCTGAGGCGGACGATCATGTGCAGCCCCCCGGAGACACCGATGCCCAGCAGAAGAGGAATCATGATCATATTGATATAATTGATCTGAAAACCCAAAAGCGACCAAATGCCGATGGCGGCGAGTATCGTCAGGGCGCTTGGCAGGAGGCACAATGCCGCAAGCCAAAAACTGCCGAGCAGCAGCCACATGCCGGCGAACACCAGCGCCAGCACGGTTGCAAGAATCGGTGCGGCCTCCCGGTAGACCATATTCAGCATGTCGGCCAGGATCATCGGTTCGCCGGCCGCCCGGATGAAGACGCCGTCTCCAACGGGAATGTCGCGCACCTCGCGCGCGAGATTCAACACCAGGTCTCCCCTCGCAAGCTTGATCGAGGGAAAGACCAGGATGAAGCGATAGCCTTCACTCCCCGTCACGCCCCGGAACTTTCGCGCCACCTCCTCGGGAAGGTCCGCGCGGGAAAAGGGCGGGGCCTTGACCATCGTTTTTGCTTGCTCCACGAATTTGCTCTGCTCGGGTTCGAGTTTTTCCGTCCGGACCAGCCGAATGATATTGGCGATATCGAGAAGGACCTTCTGCTTTGCTTCCTGGTCCGGCGGAACGAGGTCGGCGTCGCTCAAAATGAAGTCCACCGAATTGCCGGCGCCGTACGCCTCGATACGCTTTCGCACCGCCGCCGCATAGCGAGCCGCGTCCGCACCCTCGGGAACGGTGATGGCGAGCGGTGTCTGCGAGTAGCCGAGGACCTTGTTCACAATACCGTCGAGCCTGTAGGACGGGAGTTTGCTGTCCTCGAGAGAGGCGAAATCATAGTTGAAAGAGGCCTTCGGAATACCCGAAAAAACCACAAGGGAAAAGAGGACACAGGCGGCCAGGATCGTGCGGGGCGATCCGGCGACAAAGCGGCTGTAAGCCGACGCCCCGGCGCTTTTGACCGTTCGGGGTTTCCATCCCGTTCGGCGGGCGAGCCCGAGGAGCACGGGCAGGAAGACCAGATACGCGACGAGAAGGAGAACGGAGCCGACGGAGGCAAGCACCCCGAACTGGTAGAAAGCCTTGAATTGGGATAGAGACAGCGCCGCGAATCCGATTACCATCGTCAGGGCCGCCGCCAGGACCGCCCGGCCGATTACCGAGAAGGTCCGAAAAACGGCCTCGGAATCGCTCCGGCCCTCGGCGCTCTCGGCCTCGTAGTTGCTGAGCAGATGGATTCCGTGGTCGATCCCGGTCCCCATGAGGATGGTCCCAATGAAAGCCGTAAGGATATTGAGCTCGACGAAGACAAGGCCGGCGAACCCGAATGTGACGGCAAGCCCCAGCGCCAGCGGGGCAAAGATGAAAAGGACCGCCGTGGTTCCGCGAAAGCGAAAGATCACGTAGAGAAACATCAGGAGCAGGGCGACCAGGGAGCCCAGACCAATATCGTGGCGGATCTGGGCCTGCATGTCCACGCGCTTCTTGTACCGGCCGGTAAGCTCGACCCGCATCGTGGGGCCGTAGGATCGCAAATCCATGCCCGCGATCACGGTTTCGACCGAGTGCACGATGCTTTGCGCGAAGGTGAAATCGGACGCCAGCCCCGAGGGCTTGACCAGCACGGCGATCAGGCGCTGTTGCTCATCGAGGTAGTAAGGCGATGCGGAGCCGCCCAGGAGCTTGCCGATCCCGCCCGATTTTTTGTACTTTTCCTGGATATCGCTGAAATCGAGTGGCGGCGCTTTGGTGTCCAGCAGGTCCACGTAGAAGGGGCTGTTGTGAAGCACCTCCCATGTCTTGCGCTTATCGAGCCTTTCCCTTACGGTCTCGAGGTCTTCGATCGTCAAAAAATACAGCGCCCGCTCGCGGAAAAATTCGGTGGGCCTGCGGTCCTCGACGTAGCGCACGCCGGGAAGGGCGGCGAGGGCGGGCGCGATATCGGCCGCAAAGCGCCGCAATCCCTCGGGGTCCGCATCGAGCCCCACCACGACGAGATACCCTTCCCCTCCGTACCGGCCCTTCAAGTCCTCGAGGTCCCGGACGCTTTCGAACGAGCGCGGAAGCAGCCCCGCGAGATCGGTGTCCAGCTTCAACCTGGAGGCCGCTGTCAAGGCGATCAGGAAGATCAAAAGGATGGCGACAAGGGGGAGGATTGGATTGCGGTAGAGCGAAACGGCCAGATGACCGATCTTCTCCCCGATCCGGATGGCAGCGCGCTCGCCGCTAAATTTCCCGAGTAATATCCTCATTCTGGCTTCGGCTTTCTCCTTCGGATGCTGGAAGAATCGTCGTATCCTTCATCATGACCATCGCCGGCTCATGACTCTTGCCGCCGCACAGCTCTTGTCGGCTCATGACTACTGCCGGAAATCAAGGGCGGGATTTCCGGAAGCCGAACAATTTCTTTCCTAATAATGATTCCTTATGCATTTCACAATAGGCAACAGGAAGAGATTGAAACGGCATCGGGAAGAGATTGAATCGAGGACGGGGAGAGATTGAATAGGGGGCGGGGAGAGGTCGAATTGATGGCGGGAAGAGGTCGAACCGGGGGCAAATGCACTCAGCGCCACTCGGCTTTCATACCGTTTTTCTCGTTCCCATGCGGGAGGGGCTGTTGCCCAAACCAATCATCGATAAATTGGTGTCAGATGCGGGTGAGGCCGGTACTCCCCACACGTCATTCCGGCAGTGTCTTTGAGCCGGAATCCAGGGGGTAATCGGTGAATCCCAGGGAATTTCGCCATGCTGTAAAACCCTGGATCCCGGCTCAAATACACTGCCGGGATGACGACGTGTGGTCACATCCGGATTTGTCGAGTCTGCCGGAACCACGATCATTTGGGCAACAGCCTCTCCCGCGTGGGAACGAGGAATACTTACGACCCCCTCCCCCAGCCCCTCCCGCCAAGGGAGGGGAGACCTCCGCCCCGTTTTGGCCACACCTGTCGCAACTTTTGCATTTGGGCAACAGCCCCGGGAGCATGGGAACGAGGAAAAGGTCCGGGATCCCTCGCCGATGCCCGGATTGACGCTCGTATGCCTGTGCCCGGAATGACGCTCGCATATCCGCACACGGAATGACGCACTCGCATATCTGCGCTCGGAATGACACTCGTATGCCGGCGCATGGCATGACACTTGTGACGGCGAACCGGCATGAATCCCTACCTGGCGGCGGCCTTTACCGTGGCGTGGTTTCGCAGCTTGCGGCGCAGGAGTTTTCCGGTGGGAGTGCGGGGGAGGCTTTCGGCGTATTCGAACACACGGGGGAGTTTGTAGACCGCGATATATTTTTGCAGGAAATCCAAAATCTCCTCCGACATCTGCTCACCCGGATCGTAATCGGGCTTAAGCACAACGACCGCCTTGATTATCTGGCCCTTGTCCCTGTCCGGGATGCCCACGGCGCCCACGTCGGCGACCGCCGGATGCCTCGATATCGCCTGCTCGACCTCGGCGGGGCTCACGCGGTAGCCCGATGTCTTTATCATGTCGTCTTCGCGGGAGACGAAAAAGATGTTCCCGTTTTTGTCGCGGTAGACGGTGTCGCCCATGCGGTTCCAGGCGTCGACCACCGCGGTTTTCTGCGCATCGAGCAGTTTGCCGCCGTTTGCGTAAGGCTTCCAGTAGACCGTTCCGGAGGGGCACTTGAGGAGCATGCCGCCGAGGTCGAAGGACTGGCACTCCTTTCCTTCGGGGTCCACGACCTTGACGACCACGCCGGGCAGGGCCTTCCCGATCGAGTTTGGGACCGGCTCCCGGTTCATGGTGTTGGATGTCACCAGGTGGAGCACCTCGGTCCCCCCGAGTCCCTCCCAGATGGGCTTTCCGGTGAGGTTTCGCCAGAGATGAAAGGTGTCGGCCCCGAGCGAGTCGCCCCCCGAGGTGAAGAGTCGCACGGAGCTTATGTCGTATTTTTTGAAATCGCGGCAGCGCAGGAGCGCCCGGTAGGCCGTCGGAAGGCCCGTGAGCACCGTGATCCCGTGGTTTTGGATCGCATCCATCAGGTCGGGCGGACTGAAGCGAGGCAAAAGGGACACGGCGGCGCCCCCTTCGAAGGGGAGCAGCGCGAAGGTGCCGAACCCGGCCGCAAACGAAACCGGGGCCGAGCCGCCCAGGATGTCGCCGGGCTTCAGGCCGTAGACGTGGCGGTTCACCATCCTGGCGACAATCGCGGTCGGGCGCGCGAAATGGACGCAGCCCTTTGGCATGCCGGTCGTTCCCGACGTGTAGAGAATAACGCCGATGTCCCATGCATCGAGCATTTCGGGTTCGCACTCCGGCGAGCCCGCTTCACTCATTTTTTCGAACGAGAGATTCCCCCTCGCGGCGACTTCGGCCGCATCGCCTCCAATGACGATAACGCCCGTCCCGTGCGCGAAATGCTCTTTTGCCGCCTCGACCCGCTCCATCAAGGCGAGGCTTGCGACCAGGAACTTCATCTCGGCGTCGTTTACCACGTAGGCCAGTTCCTCGGCGGACCAGAGCGGGGAGGTGGGTACGGGAACGGCCCCGATTTTTTCTATGGCGAAGATGGCTACGATCGCCTGGGGCGAATTGACCAGGCGGATGCCGATCCTGTCTCCCGCTTCGGCCCCGGCGGACCTGAGGCCGTTTGCGAACTTGTTTACCAGGGTTTGAAGAAACGAGTACGTGAAGGAACGGTCCTGGAACTTGACGGCGATGTTGTCTCCACGACCCTCGCGGACGTGGCGGTCGAGCAGAAAATCGGCGAGATTGAGCCGGTGCGGAATGTCGGCAAACTCCTCCGGGTCCGTGAACTCCGGCCATGCGGCCCTCGGGGGGAGGTAGTCTTTCGGTATTTTTGCCATTGGCGCCCTCGATGATGAATTTTGCCGGGACCATGACGTTTATAGTACACTAATCGCCCGAGAGGGTAGCCTTTCGAGCGTGTTTGTCCATAAAATTCCGAAATGATTCTTGCGATTACCTGAGAGATCTTGCGATCTCCAATGAAAAAACCTCCTCCCCCTGGCGGGGAGGAGGCGATGAAGCGGCTGTTGCCCCAAGTTAAAGCACGACGAATTGTTATACTTCAGGTTCGGACGGCGGACTCTAAAACCGTCATTCCCGCGGCGTTTTTGGGCGGGAATCCAGCG
>JBAQYM010000279.1:0-9589 GCA_049300095.1 Syntrophobacteraceae bacterium | reverse complement strand
GCCAAGGGAGGGGAGACCTCCGCCCTGTTTTGGCCACACCTGTCGCAACTTTTGCATTTGGGCAACAGCCCCGGAAAGCCTGCCCCACGTCCCTGGCTGCCGGAGGCACTTTAAGTGAACAGTATTGCTCTTAAGACAGTCCCGATCCCGAAGCCGCTGAACCTTTCCACCTATGTGGTGAATGAAGCCGCCGCCATCCGGTTGGGAAAGGCCCTGTTCTGGGACATGCAGATGGGCAGTGACGGGGTCCAGGCCTGCGGCACCTGCCATTTCCATGCGGGCGCCGACAACCGGACCAGGAATCAGCTCAATCCCGGCCTCGCGGGAGGCGACACCGTTTTCGGCAATAACCTCCTGGGCCTGCCCGCGCCGTCCGGCGGGCAATTCGCTCCCAACGTCAACATGGGCCTGACCAAGTTCCCTTTCCACAAGCTCACGGACAAGAACACTTTCGGCGAGCCCCTGGGCAATCCCGCGAATGTTATCAGCGACACCAACGACGTCTGCGGTTCGCAAGGTGTGGAACTGCGGCAATTTTTCGATATCGTGCCCGGTTCCCCGGTGGAGCTGTCCACTCCCCTGGACGATCCGGTGTTCAACAGATCCACCGCCGCCGGCCCGGTCAACATCCGCCGGGTCGAGGACCGCAATACTCCCACGGTAATCAACTCGGTTTTCAACTTCGCCAACTTCTGGGACGGCCGCGCCAACAACATCTTCAACGGCAACAACCCGTTCGGTCCCGCCGACCCCAGGTCCCACGTCATTGTCAACAGGCCCGGCACCATGGAGACCCAACGGCTTCTCCTCCGGCAGGCCGGCCTGGCCTCCCAGGCGGTGGGCCCTCCCCTGAGCGACTCCGAGATGTCATGGCGGGGGCGCACCTGGCCCAAAATAGGCAAAAAGATGATCAGCCTCAAGCCCCTGGCCCAACAGCAGGTGTCCCCACAGGACAGCGTGCTGGGCCCCCTGGCGGACACGGTCGCGGGCGCCGGCCTGAACACCACTTATGCGCAGATGATCAGGCAGGCTTTTCCCGCCAGGTATTGGGACAACATCGCACAGATCGTGACCTTTGTCGACGGCGCCCCGGTCTTCTCCCCCGATCCCGGCACCCCTCTCACCACGGACCAGTACACCCAGATGGAAGCCAATTTTGCCTTCTTCTTCGGGCTGGCCGTGCAACTCTATGAATCCACCCTCGTGGCCGACAGCTCAGCCTTTGATCTCTTCCTGGAGGGCGCGGGCAACCAGACCCTTCAGGAGTCGCGCGGCATGGGTCACTTTCTCGGCTCCTGCGCCGTCTGTCACGCGGGCGCTGAGCTTACCGACGCCTCAGTGGCTTTGCTCCAGGGCGCAAATCCCATAACCGGGGTCCCTCAGCCCCTCAACAAGAACCCGCTTGCGGCAATCGAATTCATGCCGTTTCTCTCGGGATTTGCCTTTTACGATGCGCCCTTCCATAATAACGGCGTGAGGCCCGGCGGGGCCACCGATCCGACGTCGCCGGAGTTTCTGGCGACCAACGAAGATACCGGCCGGGGAGGCAATACGGGACTTGCCGCGCCATTGGACAACTACCCCTTGTCGTGGGGCAGTTTGAGCATGCGAAAGCGCGGATTCGTGGGGCCGGCGCTGCCCGCCTCCCTGTCACCTTACGTTCCCGACCTGCCATTTGGTTTTCGACCCATAGACACAACGCCAACTCCCGGCCGGGTCCTCGATTTCGGCGGCTTCAAGACGCCCCATCTCCGCAATATCGCGTTGACCGGGCCCTACATGCATAACGGCGGGATGGCGACCCTACGCCAGGTGGTGGACTTTTATACCCGCGGTGGGGATTTTCCAATTACCAACGACTCGATTTTGGATCCGGGCATCGCGCCCATCGGCATCCTGTCGGGGAGCGCCACGCGCAAGAACGAATTGGTGGCCTTCCTTTTGACCATGACGGACGCGCGTGTCGCAAACGAGTCCGCGCCCTTCGATCACCCGGAAATATTTATTCCCATCAATGGGATCGCCGGGGTGTCCACTGGAAGTCGAGCGGGATTTGTCGGCAATACGCGTTTTCGGCAGATACCGGCGGTGGGAAGCGGCGGCCGGTCGGCGGCGGGCCTCTTGCCCATAGCCCCGTTTCTTGGCGCTAATCCGTTTCGGCCGTAGGGAAGCCGGCGAGTCCGAGAAAGGATTTATGCCCGGAGATCGCAACGCGGGCACTGTCAAGACTGTAGTCAGACGTGAAACTGCGCGAGGGGCAGGGAGAAGATCCCCTGCCCCTCGCGGCCCCTCCGAAGGGCGATGCCATAGCCTTATAAGCCCGATACGGTTCACCTATGACAAATTCGGCCGCCAAAGACCGTGGGGCGGGCTTTTCCGGGCTGTTGCCCAAGTCAATTGCGGTAAAACCGTAATGCGCCCATGGTGAAGCTCGGCACCCAAGGATCGTCATTCCCGCAACGTTTTTGGGCGGGAATCCAGCATCTTTGTTTTTGCGGCCATCTGGAAAGAAACTGGATTCCCGCCCAAGAACGCCGCGGGAATGACGGTTTTGGAATTTGCCGCACGGACCCAAACTATAACAATTCGTTATACCTTGACCTGGGCAACAGCCGCCTCCAGCCCGCCCTCCGATGGCATTCCGCAGTCCGTCACCGGCAGGCTGGAAAGCCTTGCCCCACATCGAGGGGTCGCCTCAAAGAAACAGCATTGCCCGCGACGGGACAGTATAATCCGGCCTTACGCCGGCATTGCCGCCGCCGGGGTGGGGCGTCTTCTATATTTCAACTGATGGGGGCAAGAGACTAGCCGGCGGCCCTTGCAAGTTCCGGGATTCGAGCATCGAGGGCGCGAGTGATCTTCTCTTTAAGCTGCGAAAGGTCATAGGATTTTACAACATAATAGTCTGCCGCACGGGCCCTGCGATCGTATTTGTAAGAATCATACGCGCTGCAAATTATTACCGGAAGGTCGGGATAGCGATCGCGAATTTGCAAAAGCATCTCCAGGCCGTCACAGTCCACGAGGCGGATGTCGAGAATCACGAGGTCCGGCCGCGCCACGGTTATTTTATTTATCAGCTTGTGACCCGATGCCGCCGTAATTACTTCATGCCCTTCCTCGGACAGTTCCAACTCAAGGCGCTCCCGGATATGCCATTCATCGTCAACCACGAAAAGCCTTGCCATATCTCCTCCCTGCAAGTATCAGATTCGGTGCGGTCAGTCGCGGCGGGACGCCGCTCCCAAAGCCGCGCGCGCATCCCCACCGCATTTCGAGACCGGTGGATCGCGGATTCACCGTCTCCACTTTCACTTCGCTGATTGCATATTATCTTCATCGTGTTACGATCCAATGTTGGGGAAGTGTCATTTATGTCAACTTTCATATGAGCTTCCCCGCGCGGGGAGGCTGGTTCGCCGGGGACCGCTTTCTTCCTTTGTTTCCGCGGTTCGTCACTGTTTCGTAACATAGCGGACACGAATTCGTCATTTTAGGATGGTCTACTCTGCCTGATCTAAACCAGGAGCAGATATCGTGTCGAAAAACCTCATTCTTGTCGTCGAAGACGATCCGGACATACTCCAGTTGCTGACATACAATCTCCGGTCCGCCGACTACGACGTGTTGACGGCCACCGAGGGAAATTCCGCCCTTGCCCTGATCAGGCAATACCTGCCGCGCCTCGTCATCCTCGACATCATGATTCCCGGCGTGAACGGATTGGAAGTATGCAAGGAGATGAAGCGGGGGGCGGAGACGCGGAAAATCCCGGTCATCATGCTCACCGCGCGCAGCGACGAGGTGGACCGCGTGGTCGGTCTGGAACTGGGAGCGGACGATTACGTGGTAAAACCCTTCAGCCCCCGGGAACTTATACTGCGAATCGGCGCGGTCCTTCGGAGGTCTTCGCCCGAGGAGGTCGAAAAACCGTGGCGGGCCGATGGGCTGATCGTCGACTTCCAGGCCCACAGGGTCGAGGTTGACGGCAAGGAGGCCGCGCTCACGGCGACGGAATTCAAGCTTCTTTCCGAGTTGCTGCGCAATGCCGGTAAGGTCAGGACGAGAGACCAGTTGCTCAACAATGTATGGGCCTACCAGTTCGAAGGCTATGCACGGACCGTGGATACCCACATAAGACGCCTGCGCCAAAAACTCGGCCCCTATGCGGACTGGATCGAGACCCTGCGCGGAGTGGGCTACCGGTTTCGAGGATAAGGCATGCGGGGAAACTACTCATTTCGAACGCGCATTCTTCTCTCTTTCTGGGTGGTGCTCCTTGCCGCTCTCCTGTTGCCCCCCTGGTACTACTTCAGGGTGCTCACCCGCGACGTCCAGGAAGAAACGAGGCGCAACACCGTTCAACAGCTCAAGCTGACCCAGTGGATGATCGAACGTGAAGGCGGCGCCCTGGGCGTCGAGGGACTACAGGAACTTCTCGTCCAAATCGGCGAAAAGCTCGGCGTGCGCCTCACCTTTGTCGCCGAAGGCGGAAAGGTCATCGCGGATTCCCAGGTCCCCGTCGACGAACTCTCCAATCTCGAAAACCACGCCGACCGCCCTGAAATCGTCCAGACGCAGACCCAGGAAATCGGCGCGGTCATCCGGTACAGCGGCACGATTCAAAAAGAACTCATGTACACGGCCAAGCGGATTCCCCGGGTCGGGCAGGTCCCTCCGGGCGTCTTGCGCCTGGCCTCACCCCTGTCCAACGTCAAAGAGCCGGTGGAAAATCTCAAGGTCGGCTTCCTTGTCTTCATTGCATTGGTGTTCGCCGTCACGGCATCCCTCAGTTTCCTGCTCATAAGACGCATCAACCGGCCCATCCATGCCATGATCGAAACAGCCGAGGCCATCAGTTCGCGGGCCTACAACCGCAGGATCCATTCCACCCCCGGCCAGGAATTCTATCCCCTCACCCAGGCCATTAACAGGATGGCCGACAGCATAGAAAACCAGATCGAGACCGTAACCGAACAGAAGCGGGAGTTGGAGGCGGTCTTCGACGCCATGCGCGAAGGCGTGATGGTGCTGGATGCGCGGGGGAAGATCAAGAGCGTCAATCGAACCTTTGCGGAACTCGCCCAGGACGGCATGGACGCTTCGGGCCGCCGCCCACTCGAGGTGATACCCGATCCCGAGTTGCAGAAAATCTGTGACCGCGCCGTGACGCTCACCGAGGGCACAGTCCAGGACCAGCCCTATAACCTTCAAATTGTCCTGGGAGACGAACGCTCCTATGATGTCAACATCGTCTGGCTCCCCGACCGGGAAAAAGGAAGGGGCGCCGTGGCGGTCTTCCACGACATCACAGAACTCAAGAGGCTCGAAAAAGTGCGCCGGGATTTCGTTGCAAACGTCTCCCACGAGTTGCGCACGCCCCTCACATCGATCAAGGGCTACACCGAGACCCTGCTGCTGGAAGCCAAACCCGATCCGGAGACGGCGCATTCTTTCCTGCAGGTGATCCTGAAAAACACCAACCACATGGTCAAGATGGTCGAAGACCTACTCCAACTCGCGCGCCTCGAGGCCCCGCACGCCCCCCTGACGCCGGCGACGGTAAATGCGGCGAGCGCCCTGCTCACCGCCTGGAAAGCGTGCAGGCATCATGCCGAGGGGAAAAACGTCGAGATGGACAGCCGGCTTCCGCCCGAAGGCGTCTGGGTGTCGGCGGACTTCGATCAAGTGGTTCAGGTGTTTCGAAATCTGCTGGAAAACGCCATCCGGTACAGCCCCGCCGGTGCGCCCATTATGGTTTCGTGCGACGCGCGGGAGGACCGGATTGCATTTTCCGTCCGCGACGAGGGGCCCGGAATATCGAAGAAGCACCAGCAAAGGATTTTCGAGAGGTTCTACCGCGTCGAAAAACACCGAAGCGACCACTGGGGGAGCACCGGGCTCGGACTCGCCATCTGCCGCCATATCATAATGAACCACGGCGGCAGGATTTGGGTCCAGAGTCCAAATGCCCGCGATGTGAAGGGCACGACTTTTTTCTTCACGCTCCGCGAGGCGTCCTCGCCCCCCGATGGCCGGGAAAACTCCGTGACGGGCGATTTGCCTGAAAAGTAAAGAGCAATCCATGACCAAAGTCAAAGTGGCCTCGAAGGAACTGAATTTCTTCTATAGGGATTTTCTTGCGCTCAAGGATATAACATTCGATATCCGCGAGAAGCGGGTAACGGCCCTCATCGGACCTTCGGGATGCGGAAAAAGCACGTTTCTGCGGTGCCTGAACCGCATGAACGACCTGATCCCGTACGCGAGGGTCGAGGGCGAGATTCTCCTCGAAGACGTCAACATCTACGGTCCGGGCATCGACGTTGTGGCCCTTCGGCGCAAGGTGGGCATGGTGTTTCAAAAACCCAACCCCTTCCCCAAGACCATCTTCGAAAATGTGGCATACGGATTGCGCGTAAACGGCGTGAAGGACAAAGCCTTCCTCGCCGAGAAGGTCGAGCGGAGCCTTCGACACTCGGCGCTGTGGGACGAGGTGCGAGACAGGCTGGACCAATCCGCGCTCGGCCTCTCGGGCGGGCAGCAGCAACGGCTTTGCATCGCCCGCGCCCTTGCCGTCGAACCCGAGGTGCTTCTCATGGACGAACCCGCCTCGGCCCTGGACCCCATCGCCACGCAGAAAATCGAAGACCTGATCCAGCAGCTCAAGCAGGATTACACGATCGTGATCGTGACGCACAACATGCAGCAGGCCGCGCGGGTATCCGATTTCACGGCCTTTTTCTACATGGGGCAGCTCATCGAGGTGGACAAGACCGAGACCCTTTTCACCACCCCCAAGAACCGCCAGACGGAAGACTATATCACCGGCCGCTTCGGCTAATACCACCGCGTCAGGTGGTTGCGAACGAATTGAAAAAAATCAGCAGGCTTTGCACCAGGCGGGCCATGAACTCGAAATCCAGGGTGTTCATGGTGTCCGAGGGAAGGTGGTAGTTGGGATTTCGAAAAAACGCGGAATCAGTGACCATTACGGCCGGAAATCTCTCGTTCCAGAAGGAAGCGTGGTCGCTTAACCTCACCGCCGGCAAAATCCACCCGTTGAGCGGCACGGTGAGCGACACGACCGGAAGGGCGGGGTTCTTGCCGAAGCTCTCGTAGAGTCCCCTGACGAGTTTCCGCGACTTCAGGTTGCCCACTATCCCGATATAATCGCCCCGTTTGGGATAATTCATACGGCCCAGCGGGAAGGGGTATTTCTGACACCCCGGCCGGTCACAGGTATAGCCCACCATCTCCAGGCAAATCATGCCGTCGAGTTTTTCCCGCCGAGCCTTCATGCCTTTCGCGTGCACCCTGCTTCCCATGAAACGCGTCGCGTAGGCGGGGTGCTCCTCGAGCGCGAAAGAGACGAATTTGACCGAAACCGGGATATCACGGGCGGCGCGCATCGCGTGAAGCTGCCTCGCCACTTCGAGTTGCACGGCCACCGCGCTGGCATTGTCGTCCGCCCCGACCGTACCGAGCACGCTGTCGTAGTGCGCCCCGACGAGGTAGTGTCCCGCGGCCGCCCCCCCGGAAGGGTCCGAGAACGCAACCACGTTTGTGGCCGTATAGCCCGTGCACGGGTAGTCTTCGCGCTCGACATCGAGTCCGCTCAGCCTGTACGCGGATTCGATGTAATGCGCCGCGGCCTCGAGTTTGTCCGGCGAAAACATGGCCCGTTCACCGATGGTTACGGTAAGCACCGTGAGGTGATCGATAAGCCGCCGAACCGTCTCTTTAAAATCAATCATTCCATGCATCACTCACCGCTCACTGCTCACTCATCACACTTCACTGCTCACTCATCACACTTCACCGCTCACTCACCATCATCTCCACCGGCGCGAAATCGTCGGTCAGGGGTGACATGTCGTCACTTAGGGGCTTTTCTCGGAGGTGGCTCAAAAGCTCGGCAAACCTGGAGTCACGGCCTGAAAAATCGACCTTGTTACCCGATTTCAACGCCACGAGCATGACGTTTTGCCACCGGGACTCATCCTCCGAATCCGCAACGGGGTAGAGCCTGACCTGTTCGAAGACCGATTTGTAGGTCGCGTATTCGGCCCTCAGGAAACGCCCTTCCCTTCCTTCGATACCCGATAAAATATTAAGCATCACCACGCCGTCGTCGGCAAGCTTTTCGCGCAGCAGTTCGGCGGTTTCGCGCGTGGTCAGGTGAAAGGGGATCGAATAGTGCGAGTTGAAAACATCCACGAGGATCGCGTCATATTTCCCGCTCATCCTGTGAAGGGCCGAGCGCGCGTCCTCGTGGATAACGGTGAGTCGCGGGTCGTCTTCGAGGAAAAAGAACTTCCGGGCAAGCTCGGTTACCCGCGGATCGATTTCCACGACATCGACGGCGGCATTGGGGTAATTTTTCAAAACATACTTGGGAAACGAATATCCGCCGCCGCCCAGGACGAGGAGACGGGATATGTCCGGCTTAAAATGGAACGCCATCTCGAAGAAGCGCGTATAAGGGAGCAGGAGCAGATCGGGCTCTTCGACGCGCATTGCCGACTGCATCGCTTTGGGGTGGGTGGTCATGATCCTGATGGCGCCGCCCCCCAAAGACTTTGCGTCATAGACCACGATCCGGTTGTAGTTCGTGTCGATGTCGTGAAGTCCGCGGGCGGCGAGGTAGCTCTCATAGGAGCCGGCGGCGGTCATGAGCAATACGAAAAGGGCGAGCGCCGCCACTTTCGCGATCATTTTGCCGGTGGACGCGGCAAGGGAAGTCAGCACCAGGACGATGCAAAGCACATAGAGAATCCGGGTGCTGCCGAAGAACGCTATCAGGTAGAAGCCGCCCAGGAAAGTCCCGAGGATGCTGCCGATGGTGGATATGGCGTAGAGTCGCCCGACGGTGTTGCCGGATTTTTCGAGGGACTCCAGCTTGAGCTTTACGGCATAGGGCGTAACCATCCCGAGCAGCACGCTCGGCGGGGCGAAGAGCACCACTGTGGCGATCGCCGAAGCAAAGCGGATGTTCATGGCGTGGTCCTGGAGGAAGCCGAGCACGAAGGATTTCGCCACGGCGACGCCCGCGATGAAAAAGGCGGCCATGAGGATTATCAGCGACAGGCTCCCGCGGCTTGGGTCCCTGTCCGCCTTGACGCCGCCCCACCAGTATCCGATGCTGAGGCTGCCGAGGATTACGCCGATAAGGCTCGTCCAGACGATGATCGAAGTTCCGAGGAAGGGGGCCAGGATGCGCGACCCGACCATTTCCAGCACCATAACGACGGCGCCGCACGCAAAAACAACCAGTTCCAGCATAACACCTCGCGATTGATCCATAATGGGACCGCCGGGCAACCGGCGGAGCGGGACCCGGTTTATATATAACGAAAAGACACGGGGGATAAGAGCTAATCGGCGATCCGGGAAGGAATTGTTGCGGCGATCCGGGATGGAGCGCTTCCGGCAGTCCGGGATGGAGCGCTTCCGGCAGTCCGGGATGGAGCGCTTCCGGCAGTCCGGGATGGAGCGCTTCCGGCGATCCGGGCGGGGATCAACCCCGCCCCTACGGATTTACGGCGGGCCTGACCGCCCCCCTTGGCACGTAGGGGCGGGGTTGATC
>JBAQYM010000278.1:0-38685 GCA_049300095.1 Syntrophobacteraceae bacterium | reverse complement strand
GTTTCTGGGCGGGAATCCAGTGTCTTTTCGATCCGTTGCGCAAAGCAAGACACTGGATTCCCGCCCAGAAACACTGCGGGAATGACGATTTTGACGTCCCAAGCCGAACTTCAGTTTCATGGGGATTTGTCCTTCTGTGATTGGCAGCAGCCCGTAAGGCTGTGCTCACAGCTGACCAGTTATTTACGGACAAGTTCTTAATTGTCCGTACAACCCCGTCATTCCGGGGCAAGCCGGAATCCAGGGTTCTTAATGTTAATGCAACAACGTCGAAATCACGACGCTCTTATGAAACTTCATTGGGTCAATGAAGTCTCATCCTCGTTCAAATCCCGTCCGAGGACTGGGCGGCGGCGCTGGATTCCGGCTTCCGCCGGAATGACGAGATCGGAGTTTTCAAGTCTTGTCTTGGCATCATAAACCTTTTGCAACCGCCCGCTCCGGGGAAAGAACCCGATCAAAAAACGTCTGCCGAGAAGACGTAAATCTCGGTTTCCTTGTCCTTCCACGCATTTCCCGGAAGGCCCGCTTTACGGCAGGTGTATTCGAGAAATGCCGTCCTGTCCCAGCCATGTTCGGTCGCGACCTGGGGCAGGAGAAGCCCAGTCGACATTCCCCGCCGGATAACGAGGCCGTGTTTGCCGACCACGATCTCGTCGGGCGAGTCTATCTTCTGCAATGGTGTCATGACGGAGATTTCGATCTTGATGTCGGCGAGTTCATCGGGCCGGACAGGGGAAAACCGTGGATCGTGAAGGGCCGCGGCTTCGGCCATTTCGGCGACCGTCCGGGCAAGCGGTTTTTGGGCGATGACGTGCCCGATGCAGCCGCGCAGCTCACCTTTTTTATAGAGGGTGACAAAGGCGGCGCAGGTTTCCTTTAACTTCGCGGAGGTGGTTTCGATTTCAGGGAGCGACGCTCCACGGCACCGCGCCTCGATGGTCTTGCGCGCGATGGAATGCAGTTCCGCCTTCTCCCGGTCCGTCAGCCCAAGGTCGATACCGGCTTTTCTCTTCCTGGCGGGGCCTGCCTCGTCTTTGTCGGCGGGCGCTTTGAAGATTACGGCCGCGGCGTAGCCCACAACGCCCCTGGGGGAGGTCTTGTCGCCGGTGACATCACCCGAATTCGCGTACTGAAGGACCTTGCAGTTGTTTGCCCCGAGCTTCCTGGCGGCAATCATGGCGGTGAGGATCGGCCCGCGGCCGCACGCTTCGCATTTTGAGGCGCGGAGGCACTCGTCAAGCTCTTCGGCGTTCAGGGCGCGCACCTTGTCGAGCAGGCGATTATCCATCTCCCTTGCCGCATCGTATCCGTGGAAGTGGGAGAGGTCGGAACTGGCGACGATCAGCACCGAGCGGTCCTTTATGCACGCGGCTAGCGCGTCGGCGAGGTAGCGGCAGGTGGCGAGGTCATGCTCTCCCATGATGAGGGGGACCAGTTTTGCGCCGGGCATTGCCGCCTGGAGAAAGGGCAGTTGGATTTCCAGGGAGTGTTCCTTCCTGAAAGCTTCGGGAAAGTCCTTTATGCGCGGTTCGCGCTTCATGAGATCGGAGACCATGCGGCTGTCGACCGGCATTACGCCAAGAGGCGTGCGAAAGCCCGAGCAGTCGAGCACCGCCGCGCCCCTGAAGGCGACATGGTGGCTCGGGGCGATGACAACGACCGTGTCGAATTTGCGCTCGCGGAGCAGTGTGTAGGAATAAGCGGCGACCTGGCCCGAATAGACGAGTCCGGCATGGGGAGAGATGAGTGCCGTGATTTCCCCATCCACGCCGGTCTTGGGCGCGCGATCGAGGAAAGTCTCGACCTGGGCCTTGAGTTCGGCTGGGTCCCCGGGATACCATGTCCCGGCGATAACCGGTTCGTGGACACCGGCGGGGGCGGCCCACAGTGGCATGGAGGTCCCGGGGAGGAAAGCGCGGGATGCGAGCAGGACGGAAAAAACAGCCAAAAATAAGGAAATTTTGCGAAATTTGCCTGACATGGCCATTCTCCTCCGTGAGGCTTCTTGCCTGCGGGTTAAGGGTGCGGGAACTTGAAACCCGGCCTTCCGGCCGCTTGCACGTTCCTTGCGATTATAGGAAAGTGTAGGCGTATGAGTCAATTAGCAAAAAAGACCATGAGGCGACGAATAATTATGGTCGAATATCAACGTAAAAAATCCTGGCGGCCGGAGAACGGCCTTGTGTCGCGGTCGAGTCCGCGGTTCTTATCCGAATGGGCGTGTTTTGGCGAATTAGTGTGAAAATTGGAGAAAAGAAGAGTTCACTCTATCGCCGTTTTAAGAATCACTTCCTCTTACAAAGCCAAGTACTCGATGCTCCTATGAAATTCGTTCGCGAGGACGTTCTGGAAAGTCGCTGTATTGTCAGTATCTTAGCTTATCGTGCGGGCTAAACCTATTTATCGTAACACATTTTTAACATTTCTCGGGTTAGGCCTTTTCCCGCTCAGAACTCGGGAGATCGTCTTTGACCTTTCCGGCCCACTGATCTAAAAATTGCCTCCACAAAGCGGGCGGTTTTATCTCTTTCCGGGGCACAATTCTTTCCATCCATTCTGTTGCGTTTTTTCCAAATTCACATGAAGAGAGCGGATGTTCATTGGGGGATGAATCTCTGCTCTCTTGCCGGGGCGTGTTTTATTTTTCGGGGGGATTCTCAGGGTGTTGGGGTTCGGACGGGGGCTTATGGACCAAAAATGGCAGGAAATCAGGAAAAAGCTTCAAATGAGCCTGTCAAAGGGGCAGTACGAGCTTTGGGTATCATCGATCGAGTTCGTTGGTCCGGAAAATGACGCGGTTACACTGGGGTGCAAAAACCGGTTCCACATCGAATGGCTGCGGGAAAAACTCGAACTGAAGCTGCTGGCCGCGATCCGGGAAAATTTCCCGCTGGTCCGCAGGTTGGAGTACGAGGTCTTGAGCGGCGCGGATCTCGAGGGACCCGCGGATGTTTCGGAAGGGACGGTGGGCCTTCCGCAACAGATCGCGATCAGCGACCTCATCAAGCGCGCGGGACCGGTTTTCAATCCCCGCTTCACCTTCGACCAGTTCGTGGTCGGCAGTTGCAACCATCTCGCCTACGCAACGGCCCTGGGTATGGCAAGCGGCCGGCAGCTCTACAACCGGTCCGCGTTCATCCTCTCGGAAACGGGTCTGGGCAAGAGCCACCTTTCTCACGCGGTGGGAAACCATATCTGGCTCACGGCGCCCGAGTTGCGCGTGCACTACGTGACGGCGGAACAGTTTGCAAACGAGATGATCTATTCCCTGAAAAACGGGAACATCGAGAACTTCAAGGCAAAGTTCCGTTCCGAATGCGATGTGCTTCTGCTGGAGAAGGTGGAGTTTCTGAGCGGCAAGGAGAAGGTGCAAAACGAGCTGGTCTATACCCTGGATGAGCTGATGGACCGGGGGAAAAGGATCCTGTACACGGGCAACACCTATCCGAAGGACATCCCGAAGCTGAGCAACGAGTTGCAATCGAGGCTCAACGGTATCCTGGTCGCGCCCATCGGGCCGCCGGATTTCGTGACCAGGATGGAAATCCTCAAGCGGAAAGCGCTGGGCGAAAACATCCACCTTCCGCTCGAGGTGATCGAGTTCATGGCCGAGCGGGTGACGGGGGACATTCGCCAGCTCGAAAGCTGCCTGGTCGGCGTGATCGCCAAGACGAACATTCTTGGCGTGCCCGTATGTCTTGACCTTGCGCGGGAAGTTACCGAAACCATGCTCGACCGGCTGCCCAAGCTGACGATCGAGCATATTCAGCAAATAGTCTGTTCGGCTTTTCAGATTTCGGTCGAGGACCTCAGGTCGTCGAAGAGGAGGAAGGAACTCGCCGTGGCCCGCAAGATCGGGATGTATCTTTGCAGGCGTTACACGACCGAGTCGCTCGATTCCATCGGCAAGTCGTTCAAGCGGAGCCACAGTTCGGTGCTCTACGCAATCAACGATCTGACCAAGGGACTGGACAAATCGGACGGCAAGCTCAAGCGGCAGGTCGACTACATCAGCGGCCGGCTGGACGCGAGCTGTCTTCTGTAAGCGCGCAGAGTTCGGCTCTCAGGTCGAGGGAAAGCCGGGAGACGAGCTCCGCCATTGCCTTGGCAAATTCCGAGGGATCTGTTTGAGAGAGGGGGGTGCTCTGATAATGGAAATATTTTCTAAAAAGCACGGCGCGGACAGGTTTTTCCTGCCACACGGTTACTTCAAGGTCCAGTACGGCCTGAGGGGGGGAGCCGTTTTCTTCGAGAGCGAACCGATGAACATGTCCGCTCATCTCGAATGGCGCAAAAACGGGACTGCCGACCGGAACGGCATCTTCAAACACGCGCGACAAAGACAGATCGCGCATGAGTTTGTCTGCCAGCATGTTTCCGGCGGGGCCGACCCACTTGTGGATTGATGAAAAGCGCACGTTTCGGGAAGGCGTGACCACGACCATCTGTTCGCGGTCGTAAGGGGCGGAGGCGGTGAAGGACCAGACGCGCACCGCCCCTGAAAACGGTTTCGAGCAGGTCGACGGCTGAAAAGCGTAGTCGATCTGATAGTAATCCGGCGGAGCGGACCGGGAAAAGGCGCCCATGCAGCCCGAGACGGCCCACAGGAGAAGGACCGCAGGGAGAGCTTTCCCCAGGCGGCTGAAGCTGAAAGTCTTTGCAAGATTCCGGTTCAAAACTCACCTTTCATTCAAGAATAATCCCACCTGTGCATTTCCCGCAGTTTTACTATTTTTTCTTATCAAACGGGTCCGGCTGCTGCTTGCTGGGGAAAACCAGCCGGTTTGGCTGTTCCTTGAGGCCCTGGACGAGCGCGTTCACCTGGAAGAGCAGGACCTTCAACTGCTGGAGGTTTTGTTCGAGCAGCGAGGTCGATTCGCCTAACTGCTTGCTCAGGCCGGAAAAGAGTGTCCCGCCCGATTTCAGTGTCTCATCGAGTTGGAGAGAGAGTCGTTTGAGTTCGTCCGGGGGCAGGGCGGCGAGTTGGCGCGCGAGGTTTTCGGATGCCTGCCGGGTCGATGCCAGGGTGGCGGAAAGATCGGCGAACCCCTTCGTCATGCCTTCCTGGGAAGTCGCTTTATCGAGGCGCTCCATGAGGGCGGCGGAGGATTGCGCCGTCTTTTTAAAAGACGAGATCGTTTCTTTCAGGTCGCCGGTTTCCGTCGAGGCGCCAAACTGCACGAGAAGGTTATTTACCAGTTCCGCCGTCCTGGTCCACGTTTCGGTAAGGCCCTTGAGGTCCAGCCTGGAGAACTTTTCGTAGATATCCTGGAGAGCGAATTTGAGCTGCGATATTTCGGAAGGATAGGTCCTCAAGATCGGGTATTTCGTGGGGAAGGCGATCCTGGGCGTAAGCGATTCGATGTTTTCCGGCGCCGTGTCGATCTCGAGGTAGCTAAGCCCGGTCAGGCCCTGTTCGCGAAGCTGCATGGCAACCATCAGGTCCACCCGGAAATCCGATTTCAGCTTGACAAGCACCTCGATGAGCCGTCCGTCCGGGGCCAGGCCGATCGACTCGACACGGCCGACGGCAACGCCCCTGTAGTTTACGACGGCATCTTTTTGAAGCCCTTTTACCGATTCGCTGAAATAGGCGGCATAGGTCCTGGTGTCCTGGAAATGAGAATATACGCCGAGCCAGAGCAAGGCCGCCGCGGAAATGGTCCCGCAGACAAGGGCAAAAATGCCGATTCTGAAAGCACTGACTGTGCGTGGCAACGGAATTCCCCTCCAGGTTGGCCGCCTAGATTTCCGCGGCCGGCTGCCTGTGAAAAAATGCGGAAACGCGCGGGTCGGAACTGCTCTCGAGCTCAGCCGGAGGCCCCAGGGCGATTATTCCCCGCGCCTCGCGGTCGAGCATGATCGACCGGTCCGAAATAGTCATGATGCTCGGCAGGTCGTGCGTGATGACCACCATGGTGATTCCGAGCGATTCGTTCAACTCGAGAAGGAGCCGGTCCATCTCCGCCGATGTTACCGGGTCGAGCCCCGAGGAAGGCTCGTCGCAAAAAAGAATCTCGGGGTCGAGCGCCATTGCGCGCGCAAGGCCCGCCCGTTTCTTCATCCCTCCGCTCAAATCGGCCGGAAGATAGTCCCCGTAGCCGCCAAGCTTGACCATCTCGAGCTTGAGGCGCACGATATCGTGAATGATTTCAGGCGGGGCCTTCGAAAACTCCACGATCGGCAGCGCGATGTTTTCGGCAACGGTCAGAGAGCCGATGAGCGCCGCGGAC
Source organism: Syntrophobacteraceae bacterium (assembly GCA_049300095.1). Taxonomy (GTDB): domain Bacteria; phylum Desulfobacterota; class Syntrophobacteria; order Syntrophobacterales; family Syntrophobacteraceae; genus SbD1. The sequence goes on along the minus strand of JBAQYM010000278.1, from coordinate 32,449 downwards.
TGGAAGAGGACGCCGATCCGCTTCCTGGCCTCGACGAGCGATCCTTCAGCCCCTTCCCCCGAAATCATTTCCCCGTGCAGATAGATGCGTCCTTCGAGCGGCGGAAGGAGCCCGATCATCGCCTTTAGCAGGGTGCTCTTCCCGCACCCGCTGCCGCCCAGGACGGTCACTATCTCGCCGGGATCGACACAAAAATCGATGTCCTGCAAGATGATCTTTTCCCCGTAGCCAAGCGCAAGCCTTTCGGCGCAAAGCGCATGCTCGACGGAGGAATTGTCCCGGAGGCGCTCAGGCATCGATTCCCCTACCAGCCGAGTTCATAGAACACAATCGTAAATATGGCATCTGCAAATATAATGAGGAAAAGTCCGCTCACAACCGCGGACGTTGTCTGCCGTCCCACGCTGTCGGCGCCCTTGCCGGTTTCGAAGCCTCGAAAGCAGCCGATAAGGGCGATGAGAATCGCAAAAAATTCCGCTTTTATCAAGCCGGTCAGCAGGTCGTGGACAGTCAGCACGGTGTAGATTTCGGCCATGAAGCCGTAGGCGGTGAGGTCGAGCGTGGCGATCCCGACGACGATCCCGCCGATGATTCCCGCGAAGTTCGACCACATCGTGAGAAGAGGCGAGGCTATCATCAGGGCAAAAACCTTCGGGACGGTTATAAACTCGGTGAGATTGAAACCCATGACAGCCAGGGCGTCGAGTTCCTCGCCCACTTTCATCGTTCCGATTTCGGCCGCGTACGCCGAGGCGGAACGGCCCGCCAGGATGATAGCCGTAAATATCGGGGCAAGTTCGCGGGCAAGGGAGAGGCTTAAGAGGTCGGCGACAAAGATGTTCGCCCCGAATTGGCGAAGCTGCACCGCCGCCTGGAAAGCCATCACGACCCCGAGCAGAAAACTGACGAGAAACAGTATCGACATGGCGTTCGCGCCGGAGAGCTGGAGGTAATAAAACATCTCCCCCCATCGAAAGCGCCTGAAACGGTACAAACACCCGGCGGCCGTGGCTGCGAAGTCGGCGCAAAACCGTCCAAACCCGGTGATCTCGTCGTAGAAACCGAGCACCAGGCGCCCGATCTTCGAAATAAGAAATCGGGGGGTGAGAGGCGGTCTGTGCTGCTTTGGAGGTTCCTGTTTTTCTATGTAGGCGAGAAAATGTCGGGCGGAAGGGGGGATCGACTCGAAGCGCAGGCCCGTTCCGCGTCTTTCGCAGACGCGCTGGATCGAGCGCAACAGGGCGACCCCGGCGCTGTCTATCCTCGTGGAGCCCGCCAGGTCGCAAACGATGGACAAGGGGTGTTTTTCCCTGAGAAAATCGCTCAGATCCTGCCAGATCGCCGCGGCGTGCTCGTATGTCAAAGGAGTCTTGAAAGCGAGGACGAATTTCCCCTCGGAGGACATTTCCGCCTCGAAAGGGAGCGTTCCCGTCAAGAGAATCTCCTTCTCAAATTAAGGTTATATTCCCTCGTTGATTCGTTCCCTGAGGACGCCGGAACACTTGAAGGTCACCACTTTCCGGGGTGAGAGAATGATGGGATCGCCGGTCTGAGGATTGCGGCCGCGCCGCTGGTTCTTTTCTTTGACGCTGAACTTGCCGAACCCGCTGATCAGGACGTCGTCACCCTTTTCAAGGGTCTGTTTGACGATCTCGAACAGGGTTTCGATAATCTGGGCCGATTCGGTCTTGGTAAAAATATTCTTGGCAAACAAATTCTCGACAATGTGAGCCTTGGTCAAAGTCATACACTCTTTCCTTTCCTTAGGCCGCCGAACCCGCGAGGGGGGTATGGGTTCAATTTCTTTTAGTTTTATTGCGTTCTCGTGCAGTATTAAAGGATAATTCTCCCTCTTTCAACAAAAAAAAGAGGGTATTCCAATGTGGAACCCCTCTTTTTTAAAGAGAAAACGGCGGTGACGGAGTTGTTGCGGCGCCCCCCCGAGGCTGTTGTTTCAAGGCGAATGGGGCGATTCATCGTCGTGGGGCTGGCTGTCCAATCCGGCGGCGAAAGATAGTGGAATCCCGACGAACGGCAAGCTGGAAGGGGCTGTTGCTCAAGTGAGAGCACCCCAAGTGAGAGCACCTCAAGTGAGAGTGCCCCAAGTGAGAGCACGACGAATTGTTATACTTTGGCTCCGGGCGGCGAACTCTAAAATCGTCATTCCCGCGGCGTTTCTGGGCGGGAATCCAGCGTCATTGTTTTTGCAACCGTCTGGAAAGACACTGGGTCCCCGCCCAAAAACGCCGCGGGAATGACAATCCCTGGGTCTCGGGCTTAACCCTGCGTGCATTACGGTTTTACGGCAATTGACTTGCGCAACATCAAGATCCCGGGAAAGCACGCCCCACAAGGTATCTTGCTTCCGGCGCGTAACCGCCATCCGCGTCTGTGCGGTGAACGACCACGCCGGCCCCAACCCCAGGTTTACAGGTCGGGCGCGCAATGAGACGCGGCTGTTTCGGGAGCTGGTCCGAAGCGGGGGGAATGAGGAACCGACTGGATTCTTGTGCGAAGTGTGACGGTTAGAAGAAGCTCTTGGAGCAATGCATGCAAATCGGTATATCCGCCTGAGCGGCCGTTTTGTGCATGCGTCGAACTTTCTTATAGAGATCACTGTTCCAGATGCCGGAAATTGAAGTTTGCGTCGCCAGATTACCAAGATTGACTTTTCCATCGAAATCAAGACAACACAGGCATACATCACCATCGGCCAGTATGGTGAACGTACTCCACACCCGATAACATGGCTTTCGGCAGGCGCCGGCGGGAGATACGTTCTGATCGCCCCAATTGTGCAATTTGCCGAACGAATAACCATCCACAATATCCTTGAGGTTGTCCATCGATTTGGCGCGATTCGATGTTGTGCAGCATGCCACAAGAGTTTTTGGATGCTTCAAAGCCCTCTTTTCGCGTTGGGCGATCAATTCTTTAATATTGGCAATAACTACATCATATTTCAGGCCCACCCTTATTGATTCATATTCAAGCCTATCAGCTCCATCTATACTTATTTTAATCTCATCCAATCCACTATCAAGTAAAGCTGTTATATTTGAAGCATTTAACAAGGACCCGTTACTGAATATTTTAACATGGCTGATCCCTTTAGCCTTTGCGTATGTTATCCTTTTAAATAGGTCTTTATCTAGCAGGGGTTCCCCGAAATTGTGCAGGTGGATGGTTTTGAGCTTATGTTCCGAACATTCATCAATGATTTTCCTGTAAAGCTCCTCGCTCATCGTGGTCAGGGGTCTGGTCATCTTCTGGTGAGGGCAAATCACGCAGTGCGAATTGCAGCGGTTGGTTGTCTCTATGCGAACTGTCGTGGGAAAAGGTCTGAGAATCCGATCATACACAGTCCCAATCAAAAAACAGCCGATTTTACTCAAAACTCGCATCCATTCTCCTCGGTCGCCGGGACCACCTCTGCCGCGCCGTGCGAATGTTCCGCTTCCCGCAGGCATGGGATTGCCCGGCCGAGATGTTGGCAGACTCTTACGCTGATTTGCACGGTCTTGTAACACAATGCCGGTTTTTGTTCAACGAGCGGGGGCGGATGCGAATTCGCGAAGTGAGGGGCGACATGCCGGTGAGGCGGTGATTGTCCCGTGCATGCAGAGTGCGACTATGCAGGCTTCACCCTTCAGCGGAGCGGAAAGCCGGTTTCACGGCAGGCTACTCAAGCAAGGATGCTTATGGTATTACTGTCTCGGTCGGGATAGTTCGGATTGCCGCCGGATTTCTTCAGTGGAGAGACGAAAATGGATCGTCATGTCACCATCAGCCTAATCGAAGCTCGATTGGGCCGATTGCTGCCTGAAAGGTTGGGGGTGGTATACGATTTCAAGCGGAAGGAACAACCATGAAACTGAAGGTCATCGTCCATGAATCGGAGGAGGGCGGATTTTGGGCTGAAGTGCCGTCCATTCCCGGCTGTGCCACCCAAGGCGAAACATTTGAGGAACTCTTGAAAAACATTTACGAAGCCGTTGAGGGCTGCCTGTCGGTGGATATCAAGCCGATTGATCCGATGGATAAAAAGGCGCGGGTGCTGGAAATCGCCGTATGAAGAACATTTCGGGAAGAGAACCGGCGAGAGTGCTCGAACAAAACGGTTGGCAGTTACTTCGGACTCATGGCAGTCATCGCATTTACGGAAAGGAAGGAAACGTCGTCCGTCTTTCGGCGCCAATCCACGGCAATCAGCCCCGCAAGTCGGGGCTGCTCAACCATCTCCTGAAGATGGCGGGGTTAAATGAGAATGATCTTTAAGGCAATCATTCACCTTGGTCACGTGATCTCCGATCACAGTTCGTTGTGGAGTAGATGCTTTTGACTTCTTCGGGCTGCACGCAAAGATACGGGACTTTGATGCGGGAAAAATAGGCGTACTGTCCACGGATTAAATAAGAAAGGTTCTTGGACCTATGGTAAGTTGCCATGCGCTGACCCCACGGTGTTACCTAAAAAGTGTTACCGTTAAGGTCAACGCGTTGGCTAAATGGAGTTAAGCTATTGAAATAACTTAACACAATGGCGGTGCAGGGCTTCGAACCCCGGACGCCGCGGATATGAGCCGCGTGCTCTACCGACTGAGCTACACCGCCTTAATTCTCTGCCTCTGCCGAAAACCGGGCAGGCCGGTCTTCAGTTTGGCTTCGAGCCCCTCTGTGTAACAAAAGTGGACGGGGCTGTCAAGACGATCCGGAGTGAAAATCGGGAAATTGCGGCGAAACGAAACGGGGCGGTCGTCAGGTCTCCCGGCCCGCGTTCGGGATTGCAATTGACAAAGGTGGACCCTTCGGGTAAATGTTTCTAAGCCATTGATGCTAAGGGATTTTTCTGACTTTTGTGCAAACTTCGGCCCCGGTAGGTCGCCTTCCTGTTTCGGTGAAAATGCTGCCCCTGAATTCTGTACATAGCCGGGAAAATGGGAGGAAAATTCGTTTTGAGCCAGAAGCTTTTTGAAGTAAAAGTAATAAGTGGGTTCGCTGCGGCTCATAATTTGCTAAACTTTCGCGGGAAGTGTGAAAATCTTCACGGGCATAACTGGAAGGTCGAGGTCGTGTTGCGGGGGACGCGCCTTGAAGATAATGGAATCCTGATGGATTTCGGCGAGGTAAAACAAGCGCTCCGGGACGCGATGGAGCTGTTGGACCATAAGCACCTGAACGAATTGCCGTATTTCGAAGGTAAGAATCCGTCATCGGAAAATATCGCCAGGTTTGTTTTCGAGCGCCTCTCGGAGAGGCTGAACAGCGATAATTGCCGGCTGTACAAAGTGTCGGCCTGGGAATCGGCTGATGCTTGCGCCACGTACATGGAGATTTGATCGAGAGCTGAGCCGAACAGATAAAGGAGCGCTACCAATGGGAGGTATGAGGAAACCAACCGGAAGCTGTTGCAGGAATACCGTGATGCGACCGCGTATGTTACTCATTGCATTTGTGCTTGTTTCTCTTGTGGCATTCGGGGCTACAAACGGCGCGGTTGCGCTCCAGAAGCACAGCCTGGAGCCCGCTGAAAGTGGGACGACGGCGGACCAGGCCAAACCCGCGCAAAAACCCCCGGCCGCTGGGCCCGAAAAGGCGGCAAGCCCCGCCGCACAGCCGCAGGCCGGCCACGGTCCCGCACAGGCGCCGTCGCCCAGCGCTGAGCAGCCCAAGCAGGAGGCGGCGCATGCACAGCCGAAAGCTGCCGACACTCAAGGGGACAAACAGCCCGCCGAACACGGAGACGCGCACGGGGGAGGAGACGGGCACGGCGTCAAGCTTCCGGAGCTTTCTCCCATCCCCGGCGTAACCTTCGTGGACACCATGATCCGTCTGATGGAGCACGAACTCTATGGAAGGACTCTCGGCTGGAGGCCCAACGACATCCTGATCGGCCGCTTCACCGACAATATCAACAATTACCAGCTCGGCGTTCTCGAAGCGATGCGCTTCACCACGTTGCGGCTCAAGGACAGCCTGGCAAGGCTCGGCGAAGCCGACAGCTACGATCCCGACCTCGAGCAGGCGGCAAATCTTCTCATGATCAGCGCCACCTCGTTCTGGTTTCCCGCGGCGGAAACCTCGTACGAACAGGCAATCGGACACCTGAAAACATTCAAGACAAAGTTGGAAACCGGCAAGCGCAGTTTCTACTACCGGCGCGACAACCTGGTCGCCCTTCTGTCGACCTACAAGGACCAACTCGGCAACGTGAACAGGACCCTCGTCATGCCGTGCGGGCATTTTGAGGCGGACGACCACTTCTACTACGCGAAGGGCGTTGCCCACGTATATTACGAAATCTTGAAGGTCTGCCGTGTCGGCTTCAAGAACCAGTTGGCGTCCACCATGCACGGCATGGAGATAATGGATACCATACTGCATGAACTCGACATCGCGGACAACATCGATCCGTGGCTCATTCTGAACGCGAACTACGGAGGGTTCCTGGCCAATCACCGCGCGAACCTCAACGCCCCGTTGAGTGAGGCGGGGCATCTCCTGGTGGTGCTGAGCCAGCTATAGGTTATGATAGAGACGGATTTACGAAGGTCTTGTTGATTCCAGGAGGGGGCCGTTTCGTAACTGATACGGCCCCCTTGAGATCGAAATGCGAATTTTGCGACCCATTTCTGCGTCATGCCTGGATTTCGTCTTGATCTGACCCCACCAGCCGCTTCTGTTTAGGGAGCATGATCGATGAAGATTGATATGAGCCCTCGGGCTGTCACTCTCCGGCTCAAACAGGCCAGCGAGCTCAGGCGGGCTTGCCTGGTCCTGGCAAATTCGAGCGCCGGGAAGAAGATTCGGGAACGGTTTGCTGACAACAAAGTGGTGCAACGCACTTCCAAAGCACTTGGCAGCCGGTAATGATAAAGTGTTCGAGAAGTCCGGCTTTCCCTTCGGCGAGCCGGGGTTGATTCGGCAAACGGGGTCCGGCCTTGCCCGGCGAATTTTTCGCCACAAAAAACCCCTCCCGGATGATGGAAGGGGCAAGAAGATCACCTGCAGGTATAGTCTTACAGCGCGCTGCTATCCCCCGCCGATTGGGGGAAACAGGGCGACCCGCTCGTCTCCGGAAAGGGTCGTCTCCCACTGGGCGGCCAATCCGTCGACCATTATAAGCTTCACTTCCTCCTCGGGAATCGCAAGCAGGCGGGCCAGGTCGCGGATGGTCGCGCCGGGTTCGACCCGCATCAGGTGTCCCGTTTCTCCGTTGTAGCCGGCCACGTATTTACGCAAAGAGGCAGCCAGCATCAATTGCAACGCCATAAGTCCCTCAGCTTCCCCGCTCGATCAGGCGTGCCTGTAGACGCGCTTTACCTGCACGTTTGAAATCAGCGCCATGAAATCCTTGCCGTGTTCCAGGTCGACTTTGAGGGACTTGCCGTCGATTTCCATGTATTTGGACAGGACGGCCATAATGTCGTTTCTTACAGCCTCCATGATGTCGGGCGTGATGTCTATTCTGTCGTGCATCAAGACAAACTGCATCCGCTTTCGAGCGATCTGCCCGCTCGATTTGTCTCCGAAAAAACGCCGCAGCAAACTCAGCATGGGCCACTCTCCTTTCAGTTCCAGATAAGCCGTTTCATGCGGCCGAAAAACCCGTCGGCTCCGTCCTGGTCATGCGGGATACTCTCCCCGTTGAGACGGGCGGCTATCTTCCTGAATGCGGCCCCGGCCTTGCTCCCCCTGTCGTGTACGAGCGGGATGCCGCGGTTGGTCGAAACCACGACCTCCTCGCTTTCCGGGACGACCCCGAGAAGCGGAACGGAAAGCAGGGAAATGATGTCCTCGGTGGACATCATATCGCCTCTTTTGACCATCTTAACGTTGAGCCTGTTGATAATAAGATGGATATTCCTGAGCATCGCGGCCTCGAGCAGGCCGATGACCCTGTCCGCGTCGCGGATGGCCGAAACCTCGGGCGTCGTGACGACCAGGGCCGTATCGGCCCCCGCGATGGCATTCTTGAAGCCCTGCTCGATTCCCGCCGGGCAGTCGATGATCACGTAATCGAATTCCGTGGCCAGGTCGGCGCAAAGTTCCTTCATCTGCTCGGGATTGACGGCGGTTTTTTCCCGCGTCTGCGCGGCCGGGATGATAAAGAGGTTCGAGAGCTTGCGGTCCCGGATCATGGCCTGCGCTTTGCGGCATTTGCCTTCGATGATGTCGACCAGGTTGTAGACGATGCGATTTTCAAGCCCCATCACCACATCGAGATTGCGCAAGCCGATGTCCGCATCGAGCATGACGACGCTGTGCTTCTTTTTCGCCAGGGTCGTTCCGAGATTGGCCACGGTCGTAGTCTTTCCGACCCCGCCCTTGCCAGAGGTTACCACAATAGTTTTACCGGCCATAAATCACCTGTCATCTAGTGAGAAACTGAAAGTGCCTTTCTCCCGGGCCTTTCCGGTGTGTCTTTCCCGCCCCGGCGCCTGTCGCGGCTGCAAGCCGCTCCCACCCCAAAGGAGCATCGCGGCTGCAAGCCGCTCCCACAGTTATGGGAAATCGCGGCGGGATGCCGAACCGATAGCTACCGGAATATATATCTTAACCCCATATCGACTGCATTTATACAGTGACCACCTGGATGGCGTCATTTTGAATTTCCGCCACTTCGAAGCGTTTGGGAACGGGCTTGCCGCCGCGGGGAGGCAAGGCCACGAGGTCGGCGATGCGGATCTGGCTGGGCTCGATGCTCAGTGCCCATATTCTTGCCGAACGCTCGCCCCCGGCCCCGGCGTGGGCGATCCCCCGAAGGGTCCCGAATACCACCACGTCTCCGGCCGCGACGATTTCCGCGCCGGGGTTCACATCTCCCAGGACGACACAGTCAGACGGGGAAACGATCCTGACCCCTGAGCGGCAGGTGTTTCGCACTATCATCGGGGCATCGTTTTCCCGCTCCGGGGTCGAGCCTCGCGCCAGCATGCGCTGTCTACGCATCTCGCCTTCCACGACAAACGAGAGATCATCGGTGAGCCGAATTTCGACCAGTTTCACGCTAGCCTTGTCGAACAGTATCTCGTAGAGAGCGGTAATCTCGTCGGTGCCGAGCGGTTTGGTCCTGAGATCGAGCACCATGTCCGTTTTATGAAAGAAATCGTGCGACTGCTCCAGCCGCTGCCGCATATAGGCGACGATGGAGTCAAAGGAGGCCGCCGGGTCGGGAACCAGCGTGAAGCCGTTCCTGTCGGCTTTGACCTGTACAGGCGGTGATTCGGTTAAGGACATGCGGTTGTCGCCCTTTGAACCTGGAAATGCCGCGCAAAAGGCGGCCGTAGCGTGCGCAGATCGAGATTTGCCGGAATTAGTACGATTCAGGTGGTATTGCGAAGAAAGGCCCCCCCCTTCCCGTATTCGACACACTTTACCTCAAAGTCGCTCTCGGGGGCAAGAGCCATTCTTTCAACCCGGCCCAGTTCTCGACGCGGATGAACCCGTCGGCGGGCTCGTGCCGGTTCCAGGGCTGAACGAAGAGCAGGGGCTGAATCCCGGCCTCTTTCAACTGCCGGCAGGTTTCGACGCGGTCTTCCACGAAGTAGCGCACATCAAGCTCTTTGAGGATCCCCGGCTTGACCTCGGGGGCCCCGGAAGCGATGACCGTAATCCTGTCGGGAGACACGTCGGGAAGGGTCTGATAAATCCAGTCCGTAATCGACTCGGGCCAGATCCTGGCCGTAACGAACCTGAGAGGAGCGCCGCGGGCAAGCTCGGTGAGGACCTCGGCCGCGCCGGGCATGGGCGGGATCTCCATGGTGTGCGGATCGTCCAGGGTCAGGCAGATGAGGTCGTCCAGGATCTCCTTTTCCAGTCCGAGGCAGGTATACAGGTTATAGCAGGAGATATGTTCCTTGGTCAGGTGGGTGAGCCCGTAGCGTTCGTGGGCCAGCCTGACGAACACCTCCATCGTGTCGGCGACCACCCCGTCGATATCGAATGCAAGTTCGAGGGGATTGATCCGGCAGGCGGGCTCAGGCGTCATCGTCACCTTCCGTCAGGCAGGCGTGGGCCGGGTCGTCGAATCGGAACGCTATCTCGTAGACGCCCTCATCGAGCACCGAATGCACGACATAGCCCACGGAGTGGAACACCGAGAGCATACGCCTGTTGGCCGAAAGAACGTATGCCGTGATGCCGCTTATTCCGTTGCTCTTTGCAATCTCGCACAGGTAGTGGAGGAGGAAGGTGCCGATTCCCTTGCGCTGCCAGTCGGCGGCGACGGCAAAATCCGCCTCCGCCATATTTGTCTTCTGGTCGAGCATGTACCTTGCGACCGCGATGATCTTTTCGTTCCCGATCTCGCCCGTAACGCCGACGATCGCCATTTCGTGCTCGTAGTCGATGTTGCACATCGCCTGGGTGTTTCTGTGCGGGAACACCTTCATCGCGGAAAGGAAGCGGTAGTAGATGTCCTGGTCCGGGAGGGTGTAGAAAAATTCCTGGAGCGCGCGCTCGTCGGTTTGCTTGATCGGGCGAAAAAACAGGTTGAGGTCCCCGGGGAAGATCTGGTGCGTCTCCCATTGACCGGGATAGAGGGGTTCGTAGATAGCGGGGAGCACCTGGTCGTCGTAGACATAGTGAAGCTGCTTGGCCTCGGCGAGAAGCCGCTCCCTGAAACGGGGATGGGCGATATTTATGAGCGCGAGCGCCCGTTCCCGTATGGTCTTCCCGTGCAGATAGGCGATGCCGAACTCGGTCACGATGTAGCGCACATTGCTTCGTGAACTCACCACCCCGGCGCCGCTGGTGAGATGGCTCACTATGCGCGACTTGCGCCCGTCGGAGCTGGTCGATGGAAGCACGATGATCGTCTTGCCCTTGAACGCGCTTGAGGCCCCGTGCATGAAGTCCACGTAGCCGCCGATTCCGCTGTAAACCTTGTGGCCGATGGAATCGGCGCAAATCTGGCCGCTGAGGTCGATCTCGAGCGCCGAATTGATGGCCGCCATGCGGTCGTGCCGGCTTATGAGGTGCCGGTTGTTTACATACTCGATGGGATAGAATTCGACCTCGGGGTTATTGTTGACAAAGTCGTAGAGGTCCTGGCTGCCGATGCAGAAACTCGTTACGACTTTCCCCTGGTGGACGGTTTTTTGAAGACCGGTCACCGCACCCTTGCGGATGAGGTAGAGGTGCGCGTCGGTAAGGATCTCGGTGTGTATCCCAAGGTCCTTTTTGTCATCCATGTACCTGAGAACGGAGTTGGCCACCCTGCCGATCCCCACCTGGATGGTCGAGCCGTCCTCGACAAGCGCCGACACGTATTTTGCAATGCGCTCGGCCACGGCGCTGCGCTCCCGGAACACGACCTCGAGAAGCGGTTCCTCGTATTCGACGAACCGGTGAATCCTGGAAGAGTGAATGAAGCTGTCCCCGAGGGTTCGCGGCATCCTGGGATTTACCTGCGCGATGACGATCCGGGCGGATTCGGCCGCGCTCTTGGATGCGCCGACGGAAATTCCCAGCGAGCAGAAACCGTGTTCATCGGGCGGGGTCACCTGGATGAGGCATACGTCGATGGCCCAGAGGGGTTCGTCGCGAAAAAGGCCGGGTATCATGGAAAAGAATATGGGAATATAGTCGGCGAGGCCGTCGTTTACCGCCTGCCGGGTCCGGGGTCCGACAAAGAATGTCTTGAGGCGCGCGTTTTCCTGGTAAGGGCCCCAGTCAAGGGGAAGACGGCCGAAGGAGAGGTTCTGCACGATTTCGAGATCGCGGTGGTTGGGCAGAAGGTCGACCAGGGTGCTCACGAGGTGCTGCGGCTCTCCGCATCCGCATCCGATGAAAATACGGTTCCCGTCGCGAAGCACGTCGAGGAGTGTCTCCCGGGCGGTCCCCAGGTTGTCCTGGTAGTGGGCTCTCCACCGTTTGTCGACAAGCATGTTCACGAATATTTCCTCGAAACGGGCAGGGATTTTGCTCCCGCTTTGGGCGGCAGTTATCTGGGGATGTGAGTGTTCCAATTCGGAACGGCTCTTATATATCATACCGGTATGAAAAAAGGGACCACATTCATGCGGAGGAGGGCCGATTCCCTGTAAACTCTTATGTTGTAAAATCAATGGGATGCGATAAAGCTTGCCGGGACCCGCGCGGATCGCGGGCGGACGCCGCGGAGCCTCCGGGCAGGTTCGAATTGAAGTAATTGATTTCAAAGTATAAAATGTGCGCCGTTCGAGTGCGAATTCAATCTCATTATGCTCATTATGGGCCGCCGGTCGGCATGGTGAAAGGAAGAGGAAAATGCGCATCGCAATGGGCCAGATAGATCCCTTTATCGGGGATTTTGCCGGGAATACGGAAAAGATATGCAATCTTATCGAGAGGGCAAAAAGCGAGCGCTGCGATCTCATCGCTTTTCCGGAGATGTCCATCATCGGATATCCGCCCCGCGACCTTCTGGACAAACGCGGCTTTGTGCGGGACAGTATCCGCTACTGGGAGCGGGTAAGGGAAGCGAGCGCGGGAATCGGGGTGATCTTAGGCGCCGTTTCGATCAACGAGGACAGCGGCAAGCCTTACCACAATTCGGCCCTTTTTTACGAAAACGGCGAATTGCTCGCCCTCGGGCATAAAATGCTTCTCCCATCCTATGATGTTTTCGATGAGGAAAGGTACTTCGAACCGGGCAGGGCGCCCGTATGGGTGGATTTCAGAGGCAAGAGGATCGGAATAACGATTTGCGAGGACATCTGGAATGTGACGGAATATCTTCCGCGCCCGCTCTATCATTGCGATCCGGTATGTGAATTGCAAAAAGCCGCGGTGGACATCCTTATAAATATTTCCGCCTCGCCCTACCACGTGGGGAAGGCCTCCTGGGTGAAGCCGCTGCTGAGCGGGCACGCGCTGAATTCGAAGGCCCACGTGGTGTATGTGAACCAGGTGGGGGGCAACGACGAGCTGATCTTCCAGGGCCACAGCGCGATCTACGACCCGTCCGGAAACCTTGTGGCGAGCGGTGCGGATTTCCGCGAAGACTTCGTCGTATACGATACCGAAAGCGGGCGGGGGGCGCTCAACGCCCCCGCGGATACCGATGCCCCCTCGGAACTCATCGAAGCTCTGACCCTCGGGCTTCGCGACTATGCGAACAAGTGCTGCTTCAAGCAGGCGGTGGTGGGCTTGAGCGGCGGAATTGACTCGGCCCTTACCGTGTGCCTTGCCGTGCTCGCACTGGGGGCCGAAAACGTGCTCGGGGTGGGAATGCCCGGGCCCTACAATGCTCCCGAGAGCCTGAGCGACGCCCGGGAACTCGCGTCGCGACTCGGCATAAAGTTCGCGGTGGTATCCATCGGCGACCTTTTCACCTCGGCGCTGGGTTCCCTCAAGCCCGTCTTCGAGGGCCTGGCGCCCGATACGACCGAGGAGAACCTCCAGGCGCGGCTTCGCGGCATGGTGCTCATGTCCATATCGAATAAGTTCGGGCGCATACTGCTGAGCACCGGAAACAAATCCGAGATAGCCGTGGGATACTGCACGCTCTACGGCGATATGAACGGGGGGCTTTCCGTTTTGGGCGACATCCCGAAAACCATGGTCTATGAAATGGCTCACCGGCTGAACGCCGACCATGGGTGGATTCCGGAACGAACCCTGACGCGGGCGCCATCCGCCGAGTTGCGGCCGAACCAGACCGACCAGGACACACTGCCGCCCTACGATGTCCTCGACGCCATCCTGGCGGCCTTTGTCGAGGAGCGCCTTCCCGTACGGGAAATAGTCGCGCGGGGCTATGACCCCGAAGTTGTGAAGTGGGTCATCAGGCGCATCGAGTTTAATGAATACAAGAGATGGCAGGCGCCCCCGATCCTCAAGGTCACCACCAAGGCATTCGGAATCGGCAGAAGAAACCCGATCGCGCATGGCTATGTCGAGAACTGAACAATTTTGTTTCGTTTTTGTGCGAGGTTGATCCTAAATTTTTCTTACCTGACATTTTTTTACCTCAGAGGTGCAAAGAGATGAAAAAAATCGAGGCAATCATCAAACCATTCAAGCTCGATGACGTGAAAGAGAAGCTGACGAGCCTGGGAATCAAGGGAATGACGGTGGCGGAGGTGCGGGGTTTCGGACGGCAGAAGGGGCATACGGAAATCTACCGCGGGGCCGAATATGTAGTCGATTTTCTTCCGAAAATAAAAATTGAAATAGCCGTTCCCGACCGCCAGGTGCCCGAGATAATCGCCGCGCTCCGCGAGGCGGCCAACACGGGCAAGATCGGTGATGGCAAGATTTTTGTTATGCCTGTTGACGAGTGTATCCGGATTCGGACCGGCGAGACCGGAGAGGACGCGCTGTAGGGATTGAGGGATTGAGGAATTGAGGGATTCACGAATTTAGGGATTGAGGGATTTGGGGATGCACGGATTTAGGGATTCAGGGATTTTGGAACTCGCGGATTGAGGGATTACGAGGTCTGATCGCAATCCCCCAATTCCTCAATCCTTTAATCGCTCAATTCCTTAATTATCTTTAAAGAATGGAATATGGTCCTTCGCGCAAATTTGCCCCGAAAACTAAAAGAACTTCGCGAACATTTCGCGAAGGACTGCGGAATCGGCGTTCCGGGCCTTCTGGCGGCCCGCACCTATGCATCCCATTTTCACGCGGCCCTGCAAAAGGCGTTCAGCGACGACCCGGCCCTCTACGAGAGCTGGGCGCTGGTTGCCGTCGGCGGGTTCGGGCGCGGCGAGTTGAGTTTTGCCTCCGACCTGGACCTGCTCTTCCTCTATAAGAAAAGAATTCCGAGCCTGCTTCAGGAGGTGGTGCGCGAGCTGATCTACGGGCTGTGGGACGGCGGCTTCGAGGTCGGGAACGCCACGGCCTCGGTTTCCTCCGTCAAGAAGATGGTCCAGGACGACTTTACCATCCTCACCACATACCTGGAGGCCGACTTCATCGCCGGCGACAGGGAGTTTTTCGACGACTGGAAGAAATCCTTCCTCAAATTTTTCGGTAGCCAGAGCAAGCGGCGCTTCCTTCAAAACCTGATCCAGTACCGCAACAGCAGGCTTCACCAGTACGGAGAAAGCCCCTACCTGCTCGAACCTCACGTCAAGGACGGGGTGGGGGGGCTGCGTGACCTCCATACGATCAGGTGGGCGGGGATCGTCTATCTGCGGGACCCTTCGCTCGAGGCGATGGTAAAGGAAGAGTGGCTGACCCCGAGCGAGAAGCTGTGGATCGAGCAGGCCGGCGATTTTCTCTGGCGCGTGCGCCTGCAACTGCACCAGTTGAGCGGGAGAAGACAGGACCAGCTCCTTTTCCCCGAGCAGGAACAGATCGCGGAGCGGCTCGAATTCATGGCCGGCAAAGAGGGATCGGGGGTCGAGGTCTTCATGCGCCATTACTACAGGCATACCTCGCGAATCCGCAGGACCGCGTCATTTTTCCTCGAACGGGTCGAAGAGTCCCAGAAAAGGTTTAAAGGTTTCTATCTGCGCAGGCGCATCCTCCCCGGCCCGTTTCTTCTCGAGGGCAAACACCTCCATTTCATGGACCCGGAATGGATCAGGAAGGACCCGGCGCTCCTGATGCGCTTTTTTTGGCAGGCCGCCCACTCGGACGCGCATTTTCACCACCAGGCGGGACAAGTGATAAGGGAAAACCTTGGCGGGTTCGGCGATCGCGAGCGGAAAAACCCGGAGGTCCTGAAGCTATTCTTCGATATCCTGCTGGACCCCAAACATGGTTTCAACGTCCTCAAGGTCATGCTGGAAACCGCGTTTCTCCAGACTTTTATCCCTGAATTCGCAATGGTGCGCTACCGCGTGCAAAACGATGTCTATCACGTCTATACCGTTGACGAGCACCTTTTGCGAACCGTTCGGGAGCTTCACGCCATCGAGGAGTCAAACGGAAACGGGGAGGGCCTTCTGCCGGGAAAAGTCCCCATCGATCCCAAAAGCAGGCGGATTCTCTTCCTGGCCGCCCTGCTCCACGACATCGGAAAGGGCAAAGGGAAGAGCCATTCCGTGCAGGGGGCGATGATGGCGCGGGAAATCGCGGCCCGGATGGGGCTCGACGCGGAGGAAACGAGCCTGCTCTGCTTCCTTATCGAACACCACCTCCTTCTCGCCGAAACCGCCCTCAAGCGGGACCTGATGGATGAAAAGCCGATAGCCCAGTGCGCCGTCGAAATCAAGGACCGAGAACGCCTCCTGCTGCTCTACCTGCTCACCGTGGCGGACAGCAAGTCAACCGGCACGGGGGCCTGGAACACCTGGAAAGCCTCGCTTCTGCGCGAGCTGCTTTTCAAGGTGGACCGGCTGCTGCTTCGAGGCGATCTCGAACCCGAGGACCTCGAAGCCAGGACGGCCGAGGTGGCCCGGAACGTCCTCGCGCTGGTTCCCGACCCGCTTGAGGCCGAGAAGCTCTCCGAGTGGATCGAGAGGCTTCCCTTCCGGTACCTGCTGTCCCAGGGCCCCGAGCGCATCCTCGAGCACCGCGCAATGGAAAAAGAGCTTGCCGACCGGCCGCTGTGCCTTCGGGCCGAACCGGCCGAAGGGGAAATGTGGCAGATTACGGTGGTCACCCGCGACAGGCCCGGCCTTTTTGCGCTCATAACGGGCGTCCTGTGGGCCAGGGGGCTCAATATCCTCTCGGCCGACATCTACACGCGCGAGCCCGGGGTCGCCTGTGACATCCTCATACTCGAGCGCATTCCCGATCCCTTCCACCACAAAGAGCTGTGGAGCAAAATCGAGAGCGACCTCAGGCGCGCCCTTGCCGATGTCTCCTACCTGGACGAAATCCTCGAGAGCAGGCGAAAGCCCTCTCTTCTGCTTCAAAAGTGCGTGCCCCGCAAGGAGGACAGGGTCCTGATCGACGAGGAGGGCTCGGATTTCTACACCATTATCGAAGTCTATACCTGGGACAGGCCCGGTGTTTTGCACAGCATCACCAATACGCTCTACGAGCTTGGGATAACGATCCAGCTCGCAAAGATTTCGACCCCCGGCGCCCAGGTGGCAGACGTCTTCTATGTCACCGATCTCGGCGGCAACAAGCTGATGGACTACGAATTGCACGACCGGATCAGGCAGAAACTGCTGGATTGTCTTGCGGCAGTGTGCTGAACAGGGAAGCGGGTTTAGGGTTGCGAGCCTGGTGGTGTGGTTCTTTAAGCTCGAAACCGATGAGAGAAGTGTACATTTTTGTTCCATTCCAAGAAGCCCTTTCGAAGACTAAATTCTTTTGAATTATCAGGTAATTACATTTTCGAGGCGCTGAGGCGCCTCTGTTTTTTGATTTTTTGCGATTTTTGTGGAACGAAATTGTTCTTATCTTTCAGTAATTCAGAACTGCCGGCTTGCCCATCCGCGGCATCCGCTTTGACTGTTGCTCCGCAGCAGTGAGAATATGGAGGTGAGAGGCTATTATTTCGGTTTTGGCAAGCAAATTGCCTGTGCAATCGCCGACAGGCCAATGATCCTGATTTCGAAAACTCCAAGGAGGAAAATATGACCCCGAAAGAAGTACTGGCATTTGCAAAAGAAAACGGCGCCAAGATGGTTGATTTCAAGTTTATGGACTTTGTCGGGACCTGGCAGCACTTCTGCAACCCGATCACGGAGTTGGGCGAGAGCGATTTCGAGGCCGGTTATGGTTTCGACGGTTCGAGCATCCGGGGATGGCAGCCGATCAACGCCAGTGACATGCTGATCATACCCGATCCCGACACGGCGCAGATGGACCCGTTCATGGCCGTGCCCACCCTTACCATGATCTGCAACGTGGTGGACCCTGTCACCAAGGAAAAATATAGCCGCGACCCGCGCCACATCGCCCAGAAAGCCGAAGAATACCTTAAATTTACGGGAATCGGCGACATGGTGTGGATCGGCCCGGAAGCGGAATTTTTTATCTTCGACGACATCCGCTTCGACACCTCCATCAATGCCGGCTACTACTTCATCGACTCGGTCGAGGGTCAGTGGAACACCGGTAGAGCTGAAAACCCGAACCTCGGGTACAAGCCGCGCTACAAAGAAGGGTATTTCCCGGTTCCCCCGATGGACTCGCAGCAGGACCTGCGCACCGAGATGGTGCTCATGATGCAGCAGGTGGGGCTTACCATCGAATGCCAGCACCATGAGGTGGCCACGGCCGGGCAGGCGGAAATCGACATGAAGGCCGCCCCCATGGTCAAGATGGCCGACAACCTCCAGTGGTACAAATATGTCATAAAAAATGTTGCCCGCCGGAACGGCAAGACCGTGACCTTCATGCCCAAGCCGCTTTTTGGAGAGAACGGCTCCGGCATGCACACCCATATCAGCATCTGGAAAGAAGGCAAGCCGCTGTTTGCGGGCGACAAGTATGCGGGCCTGAGTGAAATGGCCCTCTGGGCGGCCGGCGGAATTCTCAAGCATGCCGCCGCGCTGTGCGCCATCACCAACCCGACCACCAACTCGTACAAGAGGCTCGTGCCCGGATACGAAGCCCCGGTTAACCTGGCCTACTCGAGCCGCAACCGCAGCGCCGGAATCCGCATCCCGATGTATTCGGCTTCTCCGAAGCTCAAACGCCTCGAAGTGCGCTTCCCCGATCCGTCGTGCAACGGCTACCTGGCATTCAGCGCCCTGCTCATGGCCGCCCTCGACGGGATCGAAAACCGGATCGACCCCGGCCAGCCGCTCGATAAGGACATCTACTCGCTCAGCCCCGAGGAGCTGGCCAAAGTCCCGTCCACCCCGGGTTCGCTCGACGAGGCCCTCAAGGCGCTCGAAGCCGACCACGAGTTCCTGCTCAAGGGCGATGTCTTCACCCAGGATGCCATCGACATGTGGATCGAATACAAGACGTTGAACGAAGTGGATGCCGTCAGGATGAGGCCGCACCCCCAGGAATTCAAACTCTACTTCGACATATAACCGTTCGCACGATAACGCGCGGCCTCGACCCCCGGTTGGGAAATTCTCCCTTCCGGGGGTTTTCATTTCCGGGGCGGTGTTTCCCGTGGGGCGGGGCTTCGTGTGGGGCAGGGCTTTCCAGCCTGCCGTCAGCGGTGACAACAGGCTGGAAATGGGGTCCCCACGGAGTTGGGGGGCGGTCGAGTCCGGCCGTGATTGTTGTTGATTTTGCGCGCCGGATTTGCCAAAGTGCGCTTGATGTTGGTGCAGCCTGTTTTTCTTCGTTCTTTCCCCCCTTTTTTGCAACCCTGCCCAAGGAGGTAAAAATGTCAGGCCCGACTATGCCCCAAAGGATCGAGGATCTGCCCGCCGAAGAATTGGCGCGGTGGGTGATGGAGGGGTTCAGGAGGACCCTTGTTCATTACGGTTTCTGGTTTCGGGAGGTCGAGGCCCGGCTCGGGTTCGATAAGGCGGTCCAGGTCGAGGCAGTGGCCGGCGACCAGGGCCTCGGGATAATTCTAAAACGCCTTTCCACCATTCTCGGCTTTGCGATGGAAGACGGCGTGCCCAGGCGTCTTAAAGAGATGGACAAGCAGGAACTGCTGGCCCTCATAGACGCCACATCGGTCAACTGGCTGGCAAACGACGGCGTGTGGTTCCAGGCAGTCGAGGGTCCCTTCGGCATGACCGACGCGAAGCACTGCAACGACACCTGCTGGTCGCATTTTTCGCCCTACGAGGCCCTCAGGATAAAGATGCTTCTCGGCATGCCCGATTCCCCGGGGCTCGACGGGCTCAAGAGCGCGCTCGGCTTCCGGATGTACACGCGGATAAACAAACAATCCATCCATGATGTCGACGCCGACTCGTTCATCTTTCGGATGGACGAATGCCGGGTGCAGTCCGCGAGAAAGAGGCGCGGGCTTCCCGACTACCCCTGCAAATCCGCCGGGATGGTCGAATACCCGACCTTTGCGTCGACCGTCGACCGGCGTATCACCACCGAATGCATCGGCTGTCCCCCCGACGCGCACCCGGAGGAATGGTACTGCGCGTGGAAATTTAGGCTGGGGAAGTAACCGGGACCCCGGTAAGGGGGAGACGCATCTCATGAAGCGTGGAAACATCTTCTCGCGCATTGCCGACCACCTCCCTGACGAGCAGTTCGAGACGCTGGCCGGGGCCTCGGGGAAGGCGAGAATCGAAAGGATCGTCTCGGACGGCCACGCCTCCCCGCAAGACTTCTGGTACGACCAGGAAGAAGACGAATGGGTCATACTGTTAAAGGGCGGGGCGGGGCTGAGATTCGAGGGACAAGAAGCAGTTTTGGTATTGAAGCCCGGCGACTGGATCGAGATTCCCGCCCACTCAAAACACCGCGTGGAATGGACCGACCCGGATGAAAAGACGGTGTGGCTCGGAGTATTTTACTAATTCCAAAGCAGAGAACAGGCGCACATGGATGAACCCGCCCGGCATCTCACATGTCTTTGACAGCTGTAATCCCATGAGTTACAGTAAGTTCTCATGATCAAGAGCTGGAGACATAAGGGTCTTAAGGGCCTATTCTTGTCAGAAAGCAAAAAAGGCGTCCCCGCCGATATGGCGGACAAACTGCGCAGACGGCTTGACGTCTTGGAGGCTGCCGATTCCCTGAAAGCTCTTGGCCTCCCGGGTTTTAGGCTCCACCCTTTGAGTGGGGATATGAAAGGGAGATACAGCATAAGGGTAACAGGGAATTGGCGGCTGACCTTTAGCTTCGGAGGTGGCGACATCTTTGATGTCGATCTGGAGGATTATCATGGAGCATAGAAGAGAAAGAAAGCCGACTCACCCGGGTGAGTTGATCAGGGAGGACCTGTTGCCGGAGACCGGTATCACTCAAAGCGATCTGGCTAAACATATGGGCGTCTCGAGAAGGACAGTTTCCGAGATCATTCACGAGCGAAGAAAAGTAACCCCCGATATAGCTTTTCGTCTGGCGAAGGTGTTCAAGTCTACCCCCGAAATGTGGCTGAACATGCAACAGGCTGTTGATGTCTGGGAAGTAAGCAGAATTCATGCGATCGAGTATGAAAAAATCAGTCCAATCGACGAGGTCGCTTTACCTTAGACGGTCATAGCGAATCGAAAGCAAAAATACTTTAGTCGGATCAGGAAGAAAACGAATGGATCGTGCTCTTAAAGGGCGGCGCGGGGCTGAGATTCGAAGTGCAAGAAGAAGTTGTGGTCTTGAAGCCCGGCGACGGGATCGATATCCCCGCCCATGTGCGGCACTGGGTGAGGCATGGACCGATCCTTCCGAAAAAACGATCTGGGCTGCGATTTTTCTAGCAACCGCTCTCAACCGGGTTCGGTCTAATATTTCCCAAAGCTTATTCGGCGGGATTCGGCGGAAAAAAGGCTCGTCCGGATCGCGGGGGGCGTGCGATGACGAGGCCCGGTAACGCGGCGGTGCTCAGCCTGCTCATTCCGGGGGTGGGGCAGTTCTACAACGGCTATTTCCTGAGGGGAATTTTCTGGCTGATAATAACGCCGGGGCTGTGGATCGGGACAGGCGGGCTGCTCGGCTGGATTTGCCATGTAATTTCAGGGATAACCGCATACAAGAAGGCGGAAGAACTCGAAGCGGACGGGTTCGAGGGGCCGATCTGAAGCTGGGGGGTGCTTCGGACCGCGGCTGGAAAGCCGACCCCGCCGGCCGTTGCGGGTCTACTTCGCCATGTATTCGAGAAACTCTTCGATGACCTTCTTTCTGTCGCCAAGACTGAGTGCAATGACGTCCCGTAACCGCTCGTAATCGTCCAGGTACATTCCGGAAAACTCGACGGCCGCCGCGTCGGCCGTTTGCCTCACAACCGTCCCGCTAAGCACGACGCTCACATCCGATGCCGGTTCCGCCAAAAATATCTCAACCTCGACGCTCAGGCCCACCTCAGGCTTTTCGGGCACCTTCATCAAGACGCCGTTGAGGCTGAGATTCTCGACCGTCCCCCGCAGCCGGATATCCGGGCCCGTAAGAATCGCCTCGGAGGTGTAGGGGACTCGTGTAAAACGCCTCCTGTCACTTTGCCGCATCCTCATGATCCTTTCCGATAATAGAGAAGGTCCATTAAGGTCCATTAATGATAATCGGCAGAATCAGCGGCGTCGATAAATCGAAAATCGATTTCGGAGGTTTCGACGCGCCATAGCAGAAAAGAATGCGCCGGGTCCCGGCTTCCGCCGGAGCGGGGCGGATGAGGCGTGGTGCTTCAGCGCTCCCCGGATGAAGCCGGCTATTCCTACGCTCCCCCAAAAAAGAAGAAGCCGGAAGCGTTTCCGCTCCGACTCCTTCAGGGCCTATGATGATTTTGAACCAGATGGCATTAGTATAGTCGGCAAGGTGCTGGAAAAGCATAAGAAAATATTGGCGAAAAACATTTGAAATCTTGAGGACCCGACTCCACGCCGCGAAATTCCCGTTCCCGCCCTCCGCAATCACGGTCTCTTTCCGAGGCCCGTTTCCCTTTGATCCAGCATGCGCAATGCCGTCTCCATGTTCCGCCGGGCGTCGTCGAGCCTTGGATTGAGTTCCACGGCCTTGCGGAAGTGAGCGGCGGCCTCGGACAACTTCCCCTGCCTGGCCAGGGCAATGCCAAGATTATTGTGGGCTTCAGGGTACCTGGGCCACAGCCTGAGGGCCGTTGTGAAATGGGAGATCGCCTCATCGAGCCTCTCCGTGTTGAGAAGCGCGATCCCAAGGCTGAAGTGATAATCGGGCTTATCGGGAAGCAGTTTTACGGCGCGAAGATAATTGGGAATCGCCTCGCCAAAGCGTCCCTGCTCCGCCAATACAAAGCCGAGATTGTAGCGGGCCTCTGCGAGATCGGGATTCAACGCGACGGCGGTTGACAGGAACGATTCGGATTCCCTGAGTCTTTTCTGTGGAATCAGGTCGGCGCCGACATTGTAGTATAAGATCGCGGCCGCGGGGTCCTTCTCTCCCGCATGGGCGCTTTCATAGACCTCGAGAGCATGCGTCGAGAGGACCAGATCGTTTTTCCAGTATTGCGTCTGACGGCTCGTCAAAACCATTGCCGGAATCAGAATGAAAACGACCAGGGCGCTGACACAGGCATACCGGGCTGTTTTCGATTGGACCCTGATCTCGCCCAGCGACCAGACGACGACAATGAAAAACCCGATCAGCGGCAGGTAGGTGTAGCGGTCCGCCATTGCCTGACCTCCCACCTGCACGATGCCGATGACGGGGACCAGCATGCCGAGATACCAGAACCACCCCACCGCCAGATGAGGGCGCGAGCGCCGCAACCATAGGGCGAGGGCCGTCGTCGCGGCGAGAAAAACCGATGAGACAACGAGCCGGGGCAAATGACAATAGGGCGTGGAGGGATAAAAGGAGGCAAGATCGACGGGCCACAAGGCATTGAGAATATAGCCGGCGTAGCTGATGACGGCGTTGCACGCCCTTGCGGCGAACGGCATCGCGACGATGGATGCCATCGCCGGCTTTTGCGCTTGAATCGTCACGGCACAGGAAGCGATCGTCAACGCGAGCAGCGGGATCTTCTCGATCATCAGGCGGGCCGGTGCGAACCTCGCGTGCCCGAGCACCCCGCCGGCGCAAACCGGGCCTTTTTCGAATCGGCCCAGGGGCCAGTAGTCGAGCAGCAGCAAGACAAAGGGCAGGGTAACGAGCATCGGTTTGGCCATCAACCCCAATCCGAACAGTACGGCAACCGGGACGTATTTCAAAATCCCGGGATCTTTTACGTAACGGACGTAGGCCAGCATCGTGAGAAATCCGAAAAACGCGCTCAAAAGGTCTTTACGTTCGGCAACCCAGGCAACGGATTCCACATGCAGGGGATGAATCGCGAATAGCGCCGCCACGCAGGCGCTTTTCCACACCGCCCCGGTCATCTTGTCGAGAAGGAGAAAGAGCAGGATCGCGTTGGCGATGTGGAGGAGGAGATTGACGGCATGATGGCCGGCCGGATTCAGCCCGAATATTTCGATATCCAGCATATGGGACAGCCAGGTAAGGGGATGCCAGTTGGTGGCATGATAGCTGGTCAAGGCCCACCACAACCCTTTAAGGCTCAGTCCGGAGAGCACGGATGCGTTGGCGGTGACGTACGTGCGGTCGTCAAAATCCAGGAATTCACAGTGAAAAACCTCGATGTGGGCGAGCAGGGTGATCGCGGCCAGGACCAGGCAAATGATGGACTTCCGTTGCATATCGGGCTACCTGAAAATACCTTCGGATGGATGCGCCTAGGCCCGGCAAAATGGGATGCGCGAGCGTCCTCGATGCGGCCCTCGCCTCGATATGGGTCTGCCGCATGGTTGGGGCAAAGCATACCTCATGCTCCGGCGCATTTGCCAGACCAAAATTCTGCAAAGCGGGGCGGTTTTGAGGCCCGGCCCGACCGATCAAACCTGTTCACCGCTTTTTGGGAGGATATCAGGCTAAGCCCCTGGTTTTCTCTGTGTTTTTCTCCGCGATCTCTGCGCCCTCAGCGGTGAAACGCTTTTAGTCTTCTCGATTTGGTTGCGGCCGTGAGGTTGCGCCGCGCCCTCCGCGTCTCCGGTTTGGACGGCTAAGGTCGCTCCGGTCCGTCCCGAAATGTCCTCCACCGAGTTTTGGCATAGAAAAAATCAAAAAAATCGGCCAATAAGCCATCTCGCCGCAATTTTATCCCCCGGATGCACTGAAGAAAAAGTTTGTCCCGTCCGATTTATACGTAACAAGGTGGAACGCTTGAAAATAGATACGCCCTCTCGCACCGGGACCTCTCGGCGGTCCGGGGGAAAATCGTGCCGGAAACGTCTTTGCGGGGGCGGATAAAAGTGTGCGGTAACTCATTTTGGCCGCGGACGCGGTCAGGACGCTTCAGCCAGTTCGCGAAAGGGATTTGACACCGGGTTGCATTCAGGAAAGGAGTCCACACTCATGAGACAGCAGGCAGGCGCGACGGGGCAGGCCGAAAGTTCCGTCCTGGACAGGGAAGGGAAGTACCTGACCTTTTCCCTGGGGCAGGAAGAATATGGAATCGGCATCTTGAAGGTAAAAGAAATCATCGGAATGATGCGAATAACCCCGGTTCCCCAGACCCCGGATTATGTCAAGGGCGTGATCAATCTCAGGGGCAAGGTGATCCCGGTGATCGACCTGAGGCTCAGGTTCGGGATGGGGGAGAACGGGTACACGGACCGGACCTGCATTGTGGTCGTGGAAATCGACGGCGATGCGTCCAAACTCCACATCGGGGTGGTCGTGGACTCGGTTTCGGAAGTCCTGAACATCAAGGGGTCCGACATCGAGGACACCCCCAGTTTCGGTACGACCCTCAACACTCAGTACATTCTCGGAATGGCCAAGACGGGCGGGGGCGTGAAGATCTTGCTCGATATCGACCAGGTCCTGAGCTGCGACGACTTGAGCATCCTGGATAAAGTGGCCTGATACCGGGCCGGGGTCATTCAAATGTCATTTCGAACGCCGGGGGGGGACCTATGCTTTTGACGGACGGGAAGTTCCTCTCCGCATGGCATGATAGTGCCTGATGTTTGACCGTAATCCGGTATATGGCCCGAGACCCCGCAATCCGCGAAACAGCCGGGGCGGGGGACGGTAGGGGCTTTCAAGGAAATCGGGCAAGAGGCCGATATAATGTAAAAGCCACCGGGGCGGGATCCTGGGACCTCGGCGGATGCCTCTTCGAGGGTCCGTCCAGGGAAACGGCCGTGCGAGTCCTTTCTGAGAGGGAATGGTCCGGCGGCCTTTCGACTCGCCCGGCAACGGAGTTTCACCGACGGCCGTGCTCAGGCCGGGCTGTTGCGCCGGGATAGTCTTGAAGGGAAAAGGTCAGAATGGAAAAATTCCTGCCCGACAGGGTCTTCCAACTCTTCAGCCAACTCGTCTATGACCAGTGCGGCATCAATCTGCATGAAGGCAAGAAGGCCCTTCTCCAGGCGAGGCTGAACAAGCGCCTCAGGCTTACCGGAATCGAATCCTACGAGGAATACTTCACATACATCACCTCTCCGGGTAACCCGGACGAATTCATACATTTTCTCGATTCCGTGTCCACAAATCTCACGTACTTTTTTCGGGAATCGCAGCACTTCGATTTCCTGAACGGGATTCTGCCCGAGCTGCTGGCGCGCAAACAAAGAGAAGGAAAGGCGAAGATCAGGATCTGGAGCGCCGGATGTTCGACCGGCGAGGAGCCCTACACCCTCGCGATGTGCGTGCTCCCGCATATCCCGGACGCCCTGAGGTGGGATTTTCGCATCCTGGCGACCGATATTTCCACCCGCGTGCTGGATGTGGCTTACCGGGGGCTCTACTCCGACGAAAAGGTGCAGAAGGTCCCGCCCGCCCTGCGGCAAATGCATTTCAGGAAACGGGGCGAAAACGGCAGGACGGAATTCGAGGTGGCCCCCCATGTCAGGCGAATCGTCACATTTCGCCGCCTCAACCTTAAGGAGTCTTATCCGTTCAGGGGGCCCTTCGATTTTATATTCTGCCGGAACGTGATGATCTACTTCGACAAAAAGACCCAGGAGGACCTGGTCAATAAAATGGCGAGCTACCTCGCGCCGGGTGGATACCTGTTCGTCGGCCATTCGGAAAGCCTGACAGGCCTGGCCCACAAACTCACTTACGTGCGCCCGGCCGTTTACCGGAAACAGAGCTGAAACGTTCGGGGTCTCGGCTATCGCTGATCCCCGTAGTATTAAGAGAACAGCCAATGAGAAAAGTTGTCGGTGTGGCGGATATGGCGGTGAGCAACGCCCCCAACGAGGTGCTGGTGACATACTCGTTGGGTTCGTGCATCGCCGTGGTCATATTCGATCCCTTGGCCAGGGTCGGCGGAATGCTGCATTACATGCTCCCCGAGTCGTCGCTGGATCCGGAAAAAGCCAGACAGAATCCGTGGATGTTCGCCGATACCGGGATCGCGATGCTTTTCAAGCAAAGCTATCAACTGGGGGCCAAAAAGGAGAACATCGTCGTGAAGGTGGCGGGAGGAGCGCAGATACTCGATCCAAACGGAGTGTTCAACATCGGCAAGCGCAACTACCTCGCCCTGCGGAAAATATTCTGGCGAAACAACGTGATGGTCGCCTCCGAACGCGTCGGGGGTACGGTGAATCGCACGGTGCGCCTGGAGATGGGTACCGGCAGGGTCCTCCTGAAAGAGGCCGGAGATTCTGAAATTGAAATTTGAAGTCAGCTTCCATGCAAGCGGAAGCGCGCGAGGCCACCATGTCCTACAACATTCTAGTCGTTGATGATTCGAAGTCGATGCGGAGGGTGATCAGAAAAACCCTCGAAATATCGGGCTTTCGAATCGGCGAGTACTTCGAAGCCTCAAACGGCCTGGAAGCACTCGACCTTCTCGAAGGCAAATGGATCGACCTGATCCTGTCCGATATCCATATGCCGGTAATGGATGGCTTCGGTTTCATCCGGTCGCTGCGGGAGCGGGATATCTGCAGCGACACGCCGGTTGTCTTTGTCACGACCGAGGCGAATGAGGACCGTCTAAACGACCTCATGGAGCTGGGGGCAAGCGGCTACATACGCAAACCGTTCCGCCCCGAGGAGATACTTGCCCTTCTGAGCAGGGTTTTAGGAGAGACCGATGATGGTGGAAAAATGGGAACCGGTACTGAGGGATGTGATTTCTGAGGTCCTCGAGACCATGTTCTTCTCGATGGTCGAGTTCGAGGAGGAAGGCGAGGGACACGGCTTCGACTACGGGTCCGGGATCGATATCTTCAACCACAATGGCAGAATGGAGATATCTCTGCGCGTGAGTCGGGAATTCGCCCGGACGATCACGGCAAATCTGCTCGGGGTTAATGAAGACCAGGTCGTAGAGGAAGACCTCGAGGACACGCTCAAGGAATTCACCAACATGGTCGGAGGGAGCTACCACGCGCGCATGAAAAATTCCGAATGGTGCCTGGGCATTCCGCGGGCCTGGAAGATTGCGCCGACCGGAGAGGCCCCGGTGCATTCGGGCGGCGGTGAAGTGCATTTCGGTTGTTTTGGAGAATCCATGGGCTCGGCGCTTCTCGAGTTCATACCTGAAACGGTGCAACCCTGTTGATTCTTGAGACGAGAAAGATTGTCCCGTGACACAGCTTACCGATACTTTGCATACGCCACATGCCGGCGGGCAGAAACAAATCAAGGTGCTGATCGTTGACGATTCCGCGATCGTGAGGAAGATATTTTCCCAGGAGCTGTCGAAGCACAGGGACATCGTCGTTGTCGGCACCGCCCCGGACCCGTTCGTTGCCAGGGACAAGATCGTAAGTCTCATGCCGGATGTGATAACCCTCGATATCGAAATGCCGCGCATGGACGGCCTGAGTTTCCTGCGCAAGCTGATGAAGTATCATCCCATCCCGACGATCATCGTCAGCTCGCTCACGCCGGCCAACAGTGAAATGGCGCTCGAAGCGATGGAATACGGCGCGGTCGAGGTGCTGGCCAAACCGGGCGGATCGTATGCGGTGGGCGACATGAGCGTTCAGCTTGCCGAAAAGATCAGGGCGGCGGCCCAGGTCCGGATGGGCGCTTCCCCCCGGCAGGTCGCCCCGACCCAGCGCGGGATCAGCCCGGATATGACCCAGGCCCTCAAGCGCACCACTCACAAGGTAATTGCGATGGGGGCTTCGACAGGGGGCACCGAAGCGCTCAAGGCCGTGCTCATGGAAATGCCCTCCAGCAGCCCGGGCATAGTGGTCGTGCAGCACATGCCGCCCCGTTTTACGACGACCTTCGCGGAACGCCTGAACAGTCTCTGCCGGATCGAGGTCCGGGAGGCCAAAGACGGCGACGCGGTGCTGCCCGGAACGGCGCTGATCGCGCCCGGTAATTTCCACCTGCTGCTAAAGCGCGTGGGCGGCACCTATTACGCCGAGGTAAAAAACGGCCCGCTTGTCTTTCACCAGAGGCCCTCCGTGGATGTTCTTTTCCATTCGGTCGCCCGCCACGCCGGGGCCAATGCGGTCGGCGTGATCATGACCGGCATGGGCCGGGACGGCGCGAGCGGGATGCTCGAGATGCGAAAAACCGGCGCTCGCACCATCGCCCAGGATGAAGCAAGCTGCGTGGTATTCGGAATGCCCAAAGAGGCAATAAAGATGGGCGCCGCCGAGGTCGTGGCGCCGCTGCATGAAATATCGCGCGAGGTCTTAAAAGCTCTGACTTCGGAAAAATAGAACGCTTCCGGCACGGGACTTGAATCCGTTTAGCCGGTCAAAGAGAAAATCAGCTTCGCCGGAAGCGAGTTTGCGGCAAGAGGAGGTAGAGGTCAATGGCATACAAAGATATGACAGTGCTTATAGTTGACGATTTTTTGACAATGCGTCGGATCGTCAGAAAAATCCTTCGCGACCTGGAGTTCCAGAACATTCTCGAGGCCGAAGACGGTACAGTCGCTGTCGAAGCTCTCAAGACAAACAAGGTGGACCTTATCGTATCGGATTGGAATATGCCCAAGATGACGGGGCTCGAACTGCTCAAGCATGTTCGAAGCCAGGACGCTACGAAAGATCTCCCGTTCTTGATGGTCACCGCCGAGGCGCAGAAAGAAAACATAGTCGAGGCGGTCAAGGCGAAGGTCAGCAACTATATTGTAAAACCCTTCACGGCGGCCACTTTGGAAGAAAAGCTCGGCAAGATCGTGCCAAAAGAATAACGCGCGCGTCGCGCGGTTGCGGTCCGCGCCACATCGAGCGTGGCAGCCGAACCATGGCTGTGGGGCAAAAAGCGTCGTCAAAAAAACCGGCCGGCGCCGCGGGATATCTGACGCCCGCGAGTGTTGCCGGAAGGGCCGGTGGGAGAGTCATAAAACGGAGTGACCTTTAAAAAGAGTGCTGATGAGGCGGCAACTTATGGAAACGATACTGGTCCGGCTTGCCAACGGCGTGGTGGATGGTCCGGACGATCTCATGGGGATCGGCGACTGTCTCAACATGTTGGACGATCTGGAAAAGAACGAAAGGTTCTCCGAGACGATGGCGAAAAAAGTGGGCAAGTTGCGCCTGCTTTTCAAAGGGCTCATACTCGAGGAATCCGCGGACCGGGAAGCCGATTGGCAACGTGTCAAGAAACTGCTCGGAGGACTCACGGGGTGCGATGCGGATGAGGACGAAGACGATGAGGTCGCTTTCGCGCAAACCGTGCCGGCCGGGATAATACCCCTCTCGGATGAGGATACGGAATTTTTCGAATCGGTCAAGGCCGCCGGCTCGGGCAACGGTTCGGACTCGGGCGAATCGGGCCTAGATTTCGGGCAAATGTTTTCGGAAGCCGATGCGGAGGACCCCGAATCTCTCGCGTTGCAGGACCCCGAGCTTGTCAAGGAATTCATCGAGGAATCCAAGGAGAACCTGTCCAGCATAGAACTCAACATGCTGGCCCTGGAAACGGACCCGACCGACAGTGAGGCGATAAACGCCGTGTTCCGGCCGTTTCACAGCATAAAGGGCGTTGCGGGCTTCCTCAACTTCACCGAAATTCACCACCTCAGCCACGAGGTGGAAAACCTCCTCGATATGGCGCGGTCGGGCAAGATCGCCGTGACCGATTCTGTGATCGACATAGTCCTGACGGCGACCGACATCCTCAAGGTGCTGCTGGGCGAACTCGAGGGCGTCGGGGAAGGGGAGGAAAAGCAGTCGGGTTCCCCGCTCGTTTCAAACTTTCTCGAACGCGTCAAAAACTTCGCGGGGGACACGCCCGCTGCGGGGGTGCCCGTGCGAAAGGTCGGGGCCATCCTCACCGATCACTGCGTACTCGATGAGGGGGCCGCGGACGAATTCGCGGAGATGAGCAAGAACGCCGGAAAGAGGTTCGGCGAAACCGTGATCGAAGAGGGCGCAGCCACTCCGCGAGAGGTGTCGAAGGCGCTGCGCGAGCAGCGGCACAGCATGGAAAGCGCCTCATCGGTGCGGGTCGACACGCGCAAGCTGGACAACCTGGTGGACATGGTCGGCGAACTGGTGATAGCCCAGTCGATGGTTCTGCAAAATCCGGAGGTGCTGGGAATAAAAGACCAAAAATACCAAAAGGACAGCGTCCAGCTCAATCGCATCACCGCCGAACTTCAGCGCATCAGCATGTCGATGCGCATGGTCCCGATAAAAGCCACCTTCCAGAAGATGATTCGCTTGGTGCGGGACCTGTCGAAAAAATCCGGAAAAGAAGTCAACCTGCAGATGCAGGGCGAGGATACCGAAATCGACCGCAACATGGTCGAGGAGATATACGAACCTCTCGTCCACATGATACGAAATTCCGTGGACCACGGGATAGAGCTGCCCGAAGACCGCGTCGTCGCCGGAAAGGACCCGGTGGGGACAGTAATGATCTCGGCGGAACAGAAGGGCGGAAATATCGTCATTGACATCCGTGACGACGGAAAGGGACTGGACAGTGAAAAGATTCGGTCCAAAGCGGTCGAGCGCGGCATAATCGGCGCCGCCGAGCTGTTGGACGAAAAGGCGATCTTCGATCTCGTCTTTCACGCCGGGTTTTCGACCAAGGACAAGGTTACCGAGGTTTCCGGGCGCGGCGTGGGGATGGATGTGGTGAAAAAATGCGTCGAGAGGCTTCGCGGGAAGATGGAAGTATCGAGCGTTCTTGGCAAGGGATCGCACTTTCAGATGAAGCTCCCTCTCACGATGGCCATTATTGACGGAATGGTGATCCAGGTCGGGCCCGAGCGATTTATTGTCCCGACGGTTGCGCTCAAGGAATCCTTGCGGCCCGCTCGGGATTCCTACTACACCCTGCAGGGCAGGGGCGAGATGGTGAAGGTGCGGGATCTCTTGATGCCGCTGGTGCGCCTGCACACGATCTTCGGGGAGGAACCCAGGTATCGGGACCCCTGGGAGGGATTGCTGCTGGTGGTGACCGAAGGGAAGAGCTCATACTGTCTCCTGGCCGATGAAATCGTCGGGCGGCAGGAGGTGGTCATCAAGAGCCTGGGAGGTATGTTCCGCATGCTTCGAGGCGTGTCGGGCGGAGCGATCCTTGGTGACGGCAAAGTTGCTCTTATTGTCGATGTGAAAGGTATCATCAGTCTTTACGAGGATAGCGCAAATGATGGGAGTGCAAAAAGAAGACTGGAATGAGCTCGTCCGAATCCTGAGAGACACAGAAGGGGTCATAACGGGCATCAGCGACAGCAACTGCGACAAGGAGATAGCTCAGTCCCGCCGGTCTCTTGAGAGTTTTCACGTGACGGCGGCAAAACTCGGGTTGGGCGACCTGCAAAAGACAGGGATCGATTTCGAAAATTACCTGGTCTCGCAGATGAATTCAGGGGCCAAGATGGATACGGTCGCGGCGGTCGGTTTCGCCGTCGGCCTGCTCGCCGACCAGATAAGCGATATCGCCAAGGGCAAGGGGACGGGGGAGATCGACATGAGCGAAATCCTCGATATCCTGGGTCCTCTGGGCCCGGAGGATTCGGCCGAGCCGCCGGTCGGGGACGAACCCGCCCCGAAGGTGTCCGCCGGCGCGCGCGAGGTCGTCGAGCAAGAGCC